>JACPZO010000160.1 GCA_016195465.1 Nitrospirota bacterium | reverse complement strand
GCTGCCCTTCGAAGTCCGGCCGCCGGTCCCCGACCCAGGCCCGAAGCGTCTCCTTCTGCGTCTCTTTCTCCACGAGGAGGTGCGCGCTCGACATGCCGATCATCGAAGACTCGATTCGCATGGCCGATCCTCCGAGAAGAAGGGGGTTGCTCTTCTTATCGGCCCGTCGAGAGCGGAGATGAGATGTTTTGGGAGAGAGGGGCGGTTAGAACGCCCAGCCTTTCATACCGTAATACGCGAGGACCAGCAGTCCGAAGACGATCCGGTAGACGGCGAACGGGGTGAAGTCGCGGTGGGAGACGAACCCGATAAAGGCTTTGATGACGAAGAGGGCCGAGACGAAGGCCGTGGCAAAACCCGCGGCGAAGAGCGGAAGGTCGCTCGCCGAGAGCGCTCCCCTGTTCTTGAACAGGTCGTACCCGACGGCGGCGAACATCGTCGGGATCGCCAGAAAGAAAGAGAACTCCGTCGCCGCTTTCCGGGAGAGGCCGAAGATCAGCCCCCCCATGATCGTCGCGCCGGCGCGGGAGACGCCGGGAAAGAGGGCGAGACACTGGGCCGCGCCGATCTTGAGCGCCTGGCCCGGGGTCACGTTCTCCACTTCCGGCGTGGTTCCCGGGCGGACGAGACGCTCGATCACGAGAATCGCGATTCCGCCCGCCACGAGGGCGGCCGCCACGGTCACGGGATTGAAGAGGTACGCCTTGATCCACTTGTGGGCGAGGAGCCCGACGGCCGCCGCGGGAACGAAGGCGATTCCGAGATTTATCCAGAAACCTTGCGCGGCCCGGCTTCGGGAGAGCCCGGAGACGTTCTCGCGGATCCGGTCACGGTAGAGCCAGAGGACCGCCAGGATCGCGCCGAGCTGGATGGCGATCTCGAACGTCTTGGCCCGGTCGTCGTTGAACCCGAGAAGATCGCCCGCGAGGATCAGGTGTCCCGTCGAGGAAACGGGAAGAAACTCCGTGACCCCTTCGATGATTCCCAGGATGAATCCGATGAAAAGCGTCCAGAGATCCAATTGGCCTCCTCGTTATTCGGGCCCCAGCAGACGCAATCCGATGAACGTGACCGCGTTCCAAAGGCCGTGGATGGCGACGGCGGGCCAGAGGGACCCGGTCTTTTCGTATGCGTACGCCAGGACAAGGCCCAGGCCCGCGAGGGGAAGCAGTGTGCCCGGGTCGAGGTGGATGACGGCGAAAATGAATGAAGAAACGAAGCCGGCGGCGGCGAAACCGAGCCGGGTTCGGAGCGTGGCGAAGACGAACCCCCGGAAGAAGAATTCCTCGAAGAGCGGCCCGAGCCCCGAAGCGAAGAGGAAGAGGATCGGGACCATGATCCCCTCCGCCTTGGCGATCGGAAGGAGAAGGGGATTCGTCGACCGGCGGAGTTCCTCGGGAAGGAGGAGCGAGATCACGCCGGCCAGGAAGACGACGGGAACCGCCGCCGTCCACCCCCCGAGGCCCCAGCGAAGGAGGGCGGTCCCGGTTGGGGCGGCGGGTCCGAACATCCTTCGGAGATCGACGCCGGACGGTTTGGCCGCCCACGCGTGAATCAAGGCGACACCCACGCCCGCATGAACGAGGTAGTACGCGATGACGATCACGATCGGATCGGCGCCCCAGCTTCGAAGGAGGGGACCGGCCAGTATGCCTCCCGTGAGCCCGATCGCGAGCCAGTGGATGAAGACGGCGTACGCGGTTCGAAGGCCCCAAGGCGCCGGGGTGCCGTATCCGCCGTATCCGCCGGATCCGCCGGATCCGGATGACCGGCGGTATCGGCGAAGCGCGAGATAGACGAGAAAGGAGCCGGCCATGAACAGCGCGGTGAACAGTCCGCCGAAGACCTGAAGGACGACCGGAGACGCCTCGCGGAAGAAGGCATCGAACGGCGAAGGGCCGGCCTCGCCCCCCAGGCGGGCGGCGGCTTCGAGCGCGAGGACGACGGCGGTCACGCCGGTCACGGAGGCGAGCCAGACGGGATGAAGGTAAAAGGACTTTCTGGTCACTGGCCGGAAGAAGACGGCCGAAGGCGCCGCGCGATTATTTCCCCGAGATCGGAGAGAGAGGACTCGGTCTGCGTCTTCTCGTTCATGTCGCGGACGACGGCCGCGCCGCGCTTGATCTCCTCGTCGCCGATGATGACGACGAGAGACGCGCCGGCCTTGTCGGCCCGGCGGAGCTGGCTCTTGAGGCTCCCCCCGAGGAGGTCCCGCTCGACCCGAATTCCCTCTCTTCGCATCCTTCGGACGACGGGATCGGCCAAGCCCGCCGCCTCCTCTCCCAGCAGGGCGAAGAAGGCGAGGGGCTGGGGCGGGGGGAGGGGACCCGCGCAGAGGGAAACGAGCCGCTCGACGCCAAGGGCGAATCCGCTGCCGGGGAGATCCGGCCCTCCCAGGGCGCGCGCGAGGCCGTCGTACCGTCCCCCCGCGGCCACGGCGTTCTGGGCCCCGAGACGGTCCGTGACCCATTCGAACGTCGTGCGCGTGTAGTAGTCGAGGCCGCGGACAAGGCGGGGCGCGGGGACGAAGTCGATTCCGAGGCCGGTCAGTCCGCGCCGGACGGCGTCGAAGTGGGCGTCGCAGGCCGGACAGAGGTGTTGGGAGAAGGCCGGGGCGTCTGCAGTCGCCTCGCGGCAGGCCGGGACCTTGCAGTCGAGGACGCGGAGCGTGTTGGCCGCGATCCGCCGCCGGCAGTTCTCGCAGAACCTGTCCCGGCGTTCTTCCAGGAAGGCGCGAAGGGACGCGAGATAGTCCGGGCGGCAGACGGGACAGCCGATCGAGTTGAGGAGGAGCGATCCGTCTCGAACTTCCAGCGAGTCCAGGATGTCGGCCAGGAGGGCGATGACTTCCACGTCGACGGACGGGCCGGAAGGCCCGAGGACCTCGACGCCGATCTGGTGGAACTGGCGGAGACGCCCCGCCTGGGGACGCTCGTGGCGGAACATGGGCCCCATGTAGAAAAGCTTGTGCGCGGGAGACTTCGACGGGAGGGCGTGCTCGATACAGGCGCGGACGACGCCGGCCGTTCCCTCGGGCCGCATCGTGACGGACCGGCCGTCGCGGTCCGGGAAGGTGTACATCTCCTTCTCGACGATGTCCGTCACCTCGCCGATCGACCGGGAGAAGACTTCCGTGAACTCGAGGATGGGCGTCCGGATCTCTTCGTATCCGTAGAGGGAGAAGAGGCGGCGGGCCTCCCGCTCGATCTGCCCCCATCGCTCCGTCTCGGAGGGGAGGAGGTCCTTGAACCCCTTGATGCTTTGTACGGCCATGTCCGCGTGGTCCCGTCCAGTCCCGGAAAAGTGCGCGCATGATAGGGGAAAGCCGCTCGGCGAGTCAAAAACTTTTCCTTATTTGCCAATAGGTTGTTGGGGGAGTTTCCGTTTGACACTCCGCGGGGGCTTTGTTATATTTCGGCGCACGCTGTGGGTCCCGATTTTCCTTCCCTTGTTTTTTCGACGCGGGAGTAACTCAGTGGTAGAGTGCAACCTTGCCAAGGTTGAAGTCGCGGGTTCAAATCCCGTCTCCCGCTCCAGGTTGTAAGTTCGGAGTTTGGAGTTTAGAGTTCGGAGTTAGCGGACTTGAGCCTTTGCTCTCCGAACGTTCAACTCCGAACTCATGGCCGACATTCGGCGCCGTACCCAAGTGGCTAAGGGAGCAGTCTGCAAAACTGCGATTCAGCGGTTCAAGTCCGCTCGGCGCCTCCAGAGAAACCGCCACAGGGGCAGAGAGACAGTAAGGCACAGAGGGACAGAGGGACAAAGGCACAGAGGCACAGAGGCACAGAGGGACAGAGGCACAGAGGCACAAAGGCACAAAGGCACAGAGAACGGCACGGCGTTCATGGACTTCCGTGGTTTTTTCTCTGTGCCTCTGAGGCTTTCTCTAGCATTCGCTGAGTCTATGCACATCTCGCTCTCACTCAAAGCCCTGCGCGAAGCCGTCCGCCGCGAGTTCGGCATCGAAGTCGTTCTGTCGACCGACGAGGACGTTCGCCAGAGCGTGAACATGCTGATCGCCAAGAGCGGCGTCCGGGAGGCGGAGATCAAGTACGTCGTCATCGACCCCGTTCTGGGCGAGGATGCCACGGTTGACGTGGCCGGTCCGGCGTTCGTGGAGGCGATTTCCAGCCTGCAACGGTACGTAAGAACATGAGAGCCTGAAGAGGATCGTTCCGGAAAAACACCGTTTTCCTTTCCGCGTTCTATCCGCCGAATTCCATTCCGAAAATTCTTGACAGCCCATGCGGGAGTATGTATAGTCCGAGCCTCCTTCGGGTGAAAGTAACCCCCCGTTATCATTGAATTTTATACCGCTATTTGCCTGAGTCGAGTCCCGGAGGAAAAGCGAGCCGCTCTAGAGCCCTGGAGAATGAGGAGCCGTGCGGCCCGCTTTCTGCCGAGCAGGGAGGCATTCGGGCAAAGGCCCGCGGGCGAGGAGCCAACACCACCGACCAAAGTCTTGGCCTAGTGGCGGTTGGCTTTTTTTGTCTCTAGCAGGATGCTGAAAAATGAGTCTTTCAGCATCCTGCTAGAAGAAACAAGTCGGCCGGAAAACCGAAGGGGATATCCCCTTCATTACACACATGGGGGAAGGCATGGCGAAGGTGCTGGAGGGTCCGGGGATGGACCTGTTCGCCAAGTGGGGAATCGCGGTTCCGCAACACGCCGTCGTGACCTCGCTCGAACAGTTCGATCATCTCGCCGGGACCAACGACTGGCTGAAGAAGTCCAAACTCGTCGTCAAGGCGCACGAAGCGATCGGCTCCCGGATGAAGCAGGGGCTCGTCAAGATCGATCTCGACACGGCCGGCGCCCGGGCGGCGACGAAGGAGATGTTGGGGCGGACGATCGGAACGATGGTCGTCTCGCAGGTCATCGTCTCCGAGATGGTCCCGCATTCGGCCGAGTACTACGTTTCCGTCAAGTCGACCCGCGAGGGGGCGGAGGTCTTTCTCGCCTCCGTCGGCGGGATCGAGATCGAATCGCAGTGGGACAAGGTCAAGAAGCTTTCGGTCCCGGTCGGCGAGAAGCCCTCGGCCTCCGATCTGGAGAAACTGGCCAAGGACGCCGATTTCAAGGGAGACCTGGCGGGAAAGACCGCCGAGGTCGCCGGAAGACTCTTCGACTGCTTCGACAACGAAGACGGGCAGTACATCGAGATCAACCCCGTGGGGCTTACGTCCGACGGCCGCCTGGTTGCGCTCGACGCCGTGACGCTCCTGGACGGCGACGCCCGGTTCCGCCACCCGGACTGGAACTTTTCCTTCGCCGCCGAGTTCGGCCGGACGTACAGCGATGACGAGAGGTACATCCAGGAGGTCGACTCGAAGGTGAAGGGTTCCGTCAAACTCATCCAGATCCCGGGCGGCGACACGGCCCTCCTGCCGGCCGGCGGCGGCGCCTCCGTCTTCTACGCCGACGCCGTGATCGCGCGAGGCGGGAAGATCGCGAACTACGCGGAGTACTCGGGCGATCCGCCCGATTGGGCCGTCGAGGCGCTCACCGACAAGGTCTGCTCCCTTCCTGGGATCAAGAACATCATCGTCGGCGGGGCGATCGCCAACTTTACGAACGTGAAGGCCACGTTCACCGGGATCATCTCCGCCTTCCGGAAGGCGAAGGCCGACGGACGGCTGAAGGGCGTGCGGATCTGGGTCCGGCGCGGCGGGCCTTACGAGAAAGAAGGCCTGGAGGCGATGCGGGCACTCCAGCAGGAAGGTTTCGACATCCACGTCTACGACCGGCACACCCCCTTGACCGACATCGTCGACATGGCGTTGCGCAAGAACTAAGGGAGAGCGAGAGCCATGAGCATAGTCGCCAACAAGGATACGCGTCTCGTTATCATGGGGGGACCGGCCGGCGTCAACGCCGCCCGCCGGATGGCCGAGTTCTGCCACCTCATGTCGATGCCGTTCTACGTGAAGGCGTTCGTCTTTCCGCCCGACGCGGGGAAGAACGCCGAGATCCCCGTGGGGAACAAGATACTCTCCATCCCCATCTACCGGAAGATGGCCGAGGTCTCCGAGAACCATCCCGACGTGAACACCTGCCTCGTCTACATCGGCGCCGACCGGGCCCTCGCCGCCGCGACCGACGCCCTGAACGCGCCCGGGATCAAGGTCCTCTCCATGATCACCGAAGGAGTGCCGGAGCGGGACTCGAAGCTCCTGAGGCGCCTCGCGATCGAGAAGGGGAAGGTCTTCAACGGCCCTTCTTCCATCGGGATCGTCTCCGCGGGCCAGTGCCGACTGGGCGTGGTCGGCGGCTCTTACGACAATCTGGTCCTCTCCAAGCTCTACCGCCCCGGCTCGATGGGCGTCATCACCAAGTCGGGCGGTCTCTTGAACGAGATCATCTGGATGTGCTCCCAGTTCGCCGACGGGATCACGACGGCCATCGGGATCGGCGGCGACGCCTATCCGGGGGCAGACTTCGTGACGTTCCTCGACATGTTCGAGAAGGACCCTGACACGAAGGCCGTCGTCCTCGTGGGCGAGATGGGCGGCAACGCCGAGGAGATGGCGGCCGACTGGCTGGCGGCCAAGCCTCGCCGGATCAAGGTGGTCGGCGTCGTCGCGGGTTTCTGCCAGGAAGCGCTTCCCAAGGGGATGAAGTTCGGCCACGCCGGCGCGAAGGAAGGCCAGAAGGGCGAGGGGAGCGCCCGGCACAAGTCCGACCGCCTTCGGTCGGCGGGCGCGACCGTTCCCGAGACGTTCGGGGGTCTCGGTCCGTCGATCCAGAAGGTCTACAACGATCTCCGCGCGGCCGGGAAGATCAAGCCGATCGCCGAAGCCGATCACGAGAAACTCCCCCGCCTTCCCAAGACGATCGAGGAATCGATCAAGACGGGCGAGGTGATGGTCCCTCCGTTCGTCAAGTCGACGATCTGCGACGACCGGGGCGACGAGCCGTGCTACGCGGGTTACCCGGCCTCCGAGCTCATCAACAAGGGGTACGACATCCCGCACGTCGTCGGCCTCCTCTGGCTCAAGCGCCTGCTCGCCCCGCACGAGGCGGAGATCATCCGCCGCATCGTCATGCTCTCGGCCGACCACGGTCCGTGCGTCTCCGGGGCGCTCACGACGATCATCGGCGCTTCCGCGGGAATCCCGCTCGCCCAAGCCGTGGCGTCGGGGATGTCGATGATCGGTCCGAGGTTCGGCGGGGCGGTGACGGACGCCGGGCGCTACTTCCAGATGGGCGTCGAGCGGGGGATGCCCGTTCCCGAGTTCCTCGCTTACATGAAGAAGAACGTGGGGCCGGTGCCGGGGATCGGCCACCGGGTCAAGTCGCTCCGCAACCCCGACAAGCGGGTGAAGGAACTCGTCGGGTACGTCAAGTCGCTCGGGATCCCGACGCCCGTCCTCGACTACGCGCTCGAGATTGAGAAGACGACGACGGCCAAAAAGGACACGCTCATCCTGAACGTGGACGGCGCGATGGGCGCGATCCTGGTCGATCTCGGGTTCCCGATCGACGCCCTGAACGGTTTCTTCATCCTGGCGCGGACGATCGGTTTGATCGGCCATTGGATCGACCAGCGGCGGCAGGACGCGCGGCTCATCCGCCTCCCGGCGTACCTCGCGAACTACGCGACGGAGCCGAAGCGGGCGGTGCCGGAGATGGAAGGCGCGCCCGAGAAGCTCGTCGGGGCGAAGTCGTAAAAGGCGCAACGAGCGATTAGCGTTCGGCTTTCAGCTCCAGGATGGAAGCCTCAGTATCTGCTTTGGCTGATCGCTGAACGCTGACTGCCGAACGCCAGGCTGAACTTCTTCAACAAGGAGCCTCTCATGGGACTCTCTGTAGCTCAAAAGATCCTCAAGGACCATATCGTTTCGGGCACGATGGAGGCGGGGAAGCCGATCTCCATCCGGATCGCCCAAACGCTGACGCAGGACGCCACCGGCACGATGTCGTACCTCCAGTTCGAGGCGCTGGGCGTCGACCGCGTGAAGACGGAACTCTCCGTTTCCTACGTCGACCACAACATGCTCCAGGACGACTTCAAGAACCCGGACGACCACCGCTACCTCCAGTCGATCGCGGCCCGCTACGGCCTCCACTTCTCGCGGCCGGGAAACGGAATCTGCCATCAGGTGCATCTCGAACGCTTCGGCCGGCCGGGGAAAACGCTTCTTGGCTCCGACTCCCACACGCCGACCAGCGGCGGGATCGGGATGATCGCCATCGGCGCCGGCGGGATGGATGTGGCCCTGGCCATGGCCGGAATCCCGTTCAACCTCAAGATGCCGAAGGTCATCGGCGTGAAGCTGACCGGCAAGCTCCAGCCGTTCGTCTCGGCTAAGGACATTATCCTGGAGGTCCTGAGGCAAAAGACGGTCAAGGGCGGCGTCGGCGCCGTGTTCGAGTACTTCGGACCGGGCGTGAAGACTCTCTCCGTTCCGGCCCGCGCGACGATCACGAACATGGGCGCGGAGCTTGGAGCGACGACTTCCGTCTTCCCGTCCGACGAGATCACGAAGGCCTTTATGGACGGGCAGGAGAGGGGAGGCCAGTGGACGCGGCTCGAGGCCGATCCCGACGCCGTGTACGACGAGGTGCTGGAGATCGACTTGGGCGCGCTCGAGCCGATGATCGCCTGCCCGCACTCGCCGGACAACGTGAAGAAGGTCCGGGAAATAGCCGGGCTCGACGTCCAGCAGGTGGCGATCGGCTCCTGCACCAACTCGTCGTACACCGACATGATGACCGTCGCCGCCATGCTGAAGGGCCGGACCGTTTCGCCGGGCCTCTCCCTCGGAATTTCCCCCGGCTCCCGGCAGGTGTTGGAGATGATCTCGAAGGACAGCGGGCTCACCGACCTGATCTCGTCGGGCGCGAGGCTCCTGGAGTCGGGGTGCGGCCCCTGCATCGGGATGGGTTTCGCCCCGCCGTCGGGCGGCGTGACGGTCCGCTCCTTCAACCGGAACTTCGAGGGGCGGAGCGGGACGAAGGACGCCCAGTCGTATCTCGCCTCGCCGGAGACGTGCGCGGCGGCGGCCCTCACGGGGAAGATCACGGACCCGCGCGACCTGGGGATTCCGCCGATCGACGTGGCGGTCCCGTCGAAGTTCGTCGTCAACGACCGGATGATCATTCCGCCCGTCGCTGAGAAGGAGGCGGCGAAGGTCTCGATCATCCGCGGGCCGAACATCGCGCCGCTTCCCGAGAGCCGTCCGCTCGCGGGCGTGCTCGCCGGAGAGGTCCTTCTCAAGACGGGGGACAACATCACGACCGACCACATCATGCCGGCGGGGGCGAAGGTCCTGCCGCTCCGCTCGAACGTCCCGGCGATCTCCGAGTACGTCTTCGAGCGCGTGGACAAGACGTTTCCGAAGCGGGCCCTCGAGCTCAAGGGGCAGGGAAAGGCGGGCTTCGTCGTGGGCGGGATCAACTACGGCCAGGGGTCGAGCCGGGAGCACGCGGCGCTCGCGCCGATGTACCTGGGCGTCCGCGCCGTGATCGTGAAGCAGTTCGCCCGGATCCACCTGGCGAACCTCGTCAACTTCGGCATTCTGCCGCTCACGTTCGAAAACGAATCGGACTACGACAAGGTGGACCAGGGGGACGCGCTCGAGCTGGACGTGACGAAGCTCGAATCCGGAAAGCTCGTCCTCAAGAACAAGACGAAGGGAATCGAGATC
The DNA here is from genome assembly GCA_016195465.1 of Nitrospirota bacterium. Classification (GTDB taxonomy): domain Bacteria; phylum Nitrospirota; class RBG-16-64-22; order RBG-16-64-22; family RBG-16-64-22; genus RBG-16-64-22. Next base: position 1,507 of record JACPZO010000160.1, on the reverse strand, counting down.
CCCGTCGCGCACCCCCTGACGGCGAAGGACATCGAGATGGTCCGCGCGGGCGGGGCCCTCGCCTATGTAAAGGCCCAGAGCTAGGCCGTTCCGGCGTGGATGGGTCGATCGGCGGACGGGTGGATGGGGTTAATGGGCGGGCAAGGAGAAAACATGACGACACAGACGGCAAGAATCTTTTGGACAAAAACCGATGAAGCGCCCGCGCTGGCAACATACTCCCTGCTCCCGATCGTCCGGGCGTTTACGGGGGCCGCCGGCGTTTCCGTTGAACCAAGGGATATATCTCTTGCGGGCAGGATTATCGCAAACTTTCCCGAAAACCTGACCGAGAGCCAGAGAATACCCGACGAACTGGCCGCATTGGGCGATCTGGCCGCAAAGTCGCCAGAGGCCAACATCATCAAACTGCCGAATATCAGCGCTTCCGTCCCCCAGTTGAAAGCCGCCGTCAAGGAACTCAAGTCGCGGGGCTATGACGTCCCGGACTATCCCGATGAGCCGCAAAGCGACGCGGAGAAGGAGATCAAGGCCCGGTACGGCAAGGTCCTGGGCAGCGCCGTCAATCCGGTTCTGAGGGAAGGGAACTCCGACCGCAGGGCGGCGGCCTCGGTGAAGAATTACGCGAAAAAGAACCCGCACAAGATGAGCGCGTGGAGCGCGGACTCGAAGTCGCACGTGGCGCACATGAGCGGCGGCGATTTCTACGGCAGCGAAAGGTCGGTCACGGTCGCCCAGGCCGGGAACGTCCGGATCGAGTTCGTCGGCCGGGACGGGAAGGCCGTCGTCCTCAAGGAAAAGACGGCCCTCAAGGCCGGTGAAGTCATCGACGCGGCGGTCATGAGCCGCCGGGCGCTGCGCAAATTCCTTGAAGAGCAGATCGAAGACGCGAAAAAGAAGAGCGTGCTTTTCTCCTTGCACCTCAAGTGCACGATGATGAAGGTCTCCGACCCCGTCATGTTCGGCCACGCCGTGTCCGTCTTCTTCAAGGACGTCTTCGAGAAGCATGCCGCGACGTTCAAGGATCTCGGCGTCAACCCCAACAACGGGCTGGGCGACCTTTACGCGAAGATCGCGAAACTTCCGGATGCGAAGAAGGCCGAGATCGAAGAGGACATCAAGGCCTGCTACAAGGTCCGTCCCGAGATGGCGATGGTGAACTCGGACAAGGGGATCACCAATCTGCACGTGCCGAGCGACGTGATCATCGATGCGTCCATGCCGCCCATGATTCGCGAAGGCGGGAAAATGTGGGGGCCCGACGGCAAGCTCCACGACACCAAGGCGGCGATCCCGGACAGGTCCTACGCCGGCATCTACCAGGAAGTCATCGACAATTGCAAAAAGCACGGCGCCCTCGACCCCAGGACCATGGGGAGCGTCCCCAACGTGGGCCTGATGGCGCAAAAGGCGGAGGAGTACGGGTCTCACGACAAGACATTCCAGGCCTCGGGGAACGGGACGATCCGCGTTGTCGACGAGTCGGGCAAGGTATTGCTGGAGCAGG
>JACPZO010000164.1 GCA_016195465.1 Nitrospirota bacterium | reverse complement strand
TGCGGTCGAATGCGGAGTTCGGAGTGCGGAGTCAGGACCAAGCGGGGCGGCCTCACGGCGCGCCACGCGCTAGAGCAGGTCGAAGGTCATGACGGCGAAGAGGAGAGCGAGGTAGACGATCGAGAAGGAAAAGAGAGAAGAAGCCTGTGCCTTTTCCGAGATGAAGAACCGGAAAGCCATTCCGAGGAACGCGAGGCTCAGCGCCGAGGCCGTGAGAAGGTACGCCGGTCCGGCGATCCCGTAGAAGTAGGGGAAAAGGCTTATGGGAAGAAGCGCCGCGGTGTAAGAGAGGGTCTTGACCTTCGTCTCGAAAAGGCCGGACGCCACGGGGAGGACCGGGATGCCGGCGCGCCTGTAGTCCGCCTCGTGTCTGACGGCGAGGGCCCAAAAGTGCGGCGGCTGCCAGACGAACATGATGAGGAACAAGATCAGCGCCTCGATCCCAACGTGTCCCTGGGTCGCCGCGACCCCGATAACGGGGGGAAGCGCCCCGGCGATGCCGCCGATCTCGGTGGCGAGCGGGGTGCGCCGCTTGAGAACGAGCGTGTAGAGGAAGGCGTACGAGAGAACGGCGGCCAGGGCGAGGAAGGCCGAAAGTGCGTTCACGAAGGCGGACAGGGTCAGGAACGACAGGACGACGAGCGTGACGGCGAAGGTGAGGGCGCTCCCGGGATCGATCGTCCCGCTTGGAAGCGGCCGGGTTTGCGTGCGCCGCATGAGGCCGTCGATGTCTCGGTCGAAGAAGTTGTTGAGCGCCGCCGAGCCGGCCGCCGCGAGACCGGTCCCCAGGAGCGTCCAGAAGATCAGGGCGGGCCCGGGCAGTCCCCGGTGGCCGACGTAGAGGCCGGCGAGGGTCGTGATGAGGACGAGGGAGACGATTCCCGGCTTGGCGAGCGAGAGATAGTCTTCGAGCGATTCGCTCCGCGCGAGCGCCTTCTCGATCACGCGCTTGACTCCCGGGCGACGAGCGGAGGAAGAAAGAGGACCGGGGCCGCGTGGTAGGCGAGCCATGCCAGCAGAAAGAACCCGGTGGCGATGTGGAGGAAAACGACCGGCAGGAAGAGACCCGTCAAGACGCTCAAGACGCCCCAGGCGGCCTGGGCCGAGACGAGCAGGAGGGCCGTCAGGGTCCGGGCGTTTCGTGTCTTGAAGAAGACCGCCAACGCGAAGATGAAGACGAGACCGGCCAGGACGCGGTGCGAGAAATGGATCAAGACGTGAAACGTGCCCAGGGGGGGGACCAGCGAACCCTGGCAGAGAGGGAAGTCCGGGCAGGCGAGCCCCGCGCCGCCGTAACGCACCACGACACCGACGAAGGACTGGAGGCAGACAAGAAAGAGGAATGGAACGGCGTACGGGAAACCGCCGGCGCCGGCCCGCTCGGAGCGAATGAGGGAATACGTGAAGACGAGCGAGATCAGGATGAGCGTGGAAACGATGATGTGAGACGAGGTCACCACCGTGTGGCCGATGTTCATCAGGAGCGGGGCATCGACCAGGACGACGGCGCCTCCCAGGACAACGACGAGGAGAAGAAGAGCCGAGGCGATTCCGACTGTCAGGCGGGGAAGACGGCGGTGTCTGCGCCAGACCAGGATCGAGGAAAGCAGGATCAACAGCCCCGCGATGCCCCCGAGGAGGCGGTGACTCCATTCGAGCCAGACGTCCAGCTTGAGCGGCGGAGCGACGGTCCCGTAGCACAAGGGCCAATCGGGGCAGGCGAGACCGGACCCCGTGGAGGTGACGAGACCTCCCAGGATCATCAGGAGGTAGACGGACAAAACGGTCAGCGCGACGATGAGTTGGACCACGACTGCGCCCTCCTTTCCTGCTTGGCTTGATACTTCTTGTCCATTTCCTGGATCTTCCGAGCCCGGTGCTCGGCGGGAAGAAACATGAACACGCCGAAAGCGAACGAAAGGAGCGCCACGCCTCCGAGAATCCAGGCGATTCGATTGGTGGACTTGTCGGTTTGAGTCATGAGCGCTTTCCGTACCGGTACGGTGAAAAGCCGGTCGGGACCTCGACCGGGAACTTGTCGAAGTTGTGCGGCGACGGGGGAGAGGCCGTCGTCCACTCGAGGGACGGCGAGCCCCAGGGACTGCGCTCGGCCTGCGGCCCCTTGAGGCCTCGAATCCACGCGACAAACGTCAGGAGAATGCCGACGGTCAGGATGAAGGCGCCGATGGTCTGGATTTCGTTCAGCGTGACCCATTCGGGGATCGGGGGATAGTCGGCGTAGCGCCGCGGCATGCCCGCGATGCCGACCATCATCTGGGTGAAGTAGAAGATGTTCGACCCGAGGAGCATGAGCCAGAAGCTCGCTTTTCCGAGCCCTTCCGGAAACATCCGTCCGGTGACCTTGGGATACCAGAAGTAGGCGCCGCTGAAGGCGCCGAAGGTCACGGCCATGGCGAGGACGTAGTGGAAGTGCCCGACGACGAACGCCGAGTCGTGAACGTGGATGTCGAACGAGGGAAGGGCCAGGGGAATCCCGGTCAGCCCGCCGATCAGGAACATGAAGATCCCGCCCAGCGTGAAGAGCATGGGGGTGTGGAACCGGATCGCGCCCTTGTGGAGCGTGGCGACCCAGTTGAAGATCTTGATTCCGGTCGGGACGGCGATCAGCACCGTCGTGTAAGACATGACGATGCGGAGCCAGTCCGGCATGCCGGAGGTGAACATGTGGTGCGCCCAAACCTCGAAACCGAGGATGGCGATCGCCCAGAGCGCGATCACCATCGACTTCTGGCCGAAGATCGGCTTTCGGGACATGGTGGAGATGACCTCGGAGAAAACGCCGAAAGCCGGGAGGATCATCACGTAAACCGCCGGGTGGGAGTAGAACCAGAAGAGGTGCTGGTAGAGGACCGGGTCCCCGCCGACGGCCGGGTTGAAGAACCCGGTGCCGATGTACTTGTCGAGGAAGAGCATCGTGACGGCCCCCACGAAGGCGGGGACGCCCAGGAGCTGGATCACGATCGAGGCGATGAGTCCGTGAATCACGAGGTTCATTCCGCCGAGGGTGATCCCCTTGGCCCTCATCCTGAGGACGGTCGTGATGAAGTTGACGCCCGTTCCGAGGGTGGAGCCCGCGACCAGCCAGATGATGAATACGTAGAGGGCCGTGGGCCCGGCGCCGTCGTGGAGAGAGAATGGCGGGTACCCCGTCCACATCATCTTGATGTGCTGGCTCGGGATGAGCGTGATGAGGACCAGGATGCTCGCGGAAAAGAAGAACCAGTACGAGAGCTGGTTGAGCCGGGGGAAGGCCACGTCCCGGGCGCCGATCATGAGCGGAATGAGGAAATTCGAGAAAGCCCCCCAGAAGGCGATGGCCCACCAGAGGAGCAGCACGGCTCCGTGCCCCGTGAGGAGGTAGTTGTAGAAGTCGGGCGAGACGTACTGCATGCCGGGAGATGTCAGCTCGAGCCGGAGGACCAACCCCATCAGGCCGGCCACGGTGAAGAAAACGAGCGACGTGACCGCGTACAGGATGGCGATTTTCTTGTGGTCCGTCGTCAGGACCCATTCCTTAAAACTCGCCCTGTACCACGGCGTTTGAACGGGGACGGTTTCTTGCATCATAGGCCTCCTTCTAGCTCGGTTGCTGGAGCCACTTGTCGAACTCCTCCTGGCTCACGACCTTGATCGTGGCCAGCATCATCGAATGGAGCGT
>JACPZO010000163.1 GCA_016195465.1 Nitrospirota bacterium | reverse complement strand
TACTCGCCCTTCTTGAATGCCACCCATCCGGCCGTATCCATCAGGCTCGGGTCCTTGGGCGCCTGCTTTCGCGCGCGCTCGATCATCTCCGCCGCTTCCTTCAGGCTTTCTCCCTGCTCGGCCAGGAGGTACGCCAGATTGTTGAGGACGGGGGCGTACTCCGGCTGGATCTTGAGGACCTCCCGGTAAACCGCGACGGCCTCCTTCGGCTTCTTCTGGGCTTCGAGGGCGGATGCCAATCCTATCCGGGGCGGGATCGCTTTTGGCGCCATCTCGATCGCCTTCCGGAACTCGCCGGCCGCGGCCCCGAATTCCTTCCGGGCCATCTGGATGGCACCCGTCTTCTGGACGAGGAGGGGATTCTTGGGCTCACGCTTGACCGCTTCCTTCATCTGCTTGAGCGCGCCCGCGAGGTCCTTCTCGGCGGCCGCGAGATCGGCGAGGATCTCGGGCTCGATCGCCGTCTTGGGGAACTCTTTCTCCGCGCGCTTCGCCGTCTCCCGCGCCTTCTCGGGATTCCCCGAACGGAAGTAGGTCGCGGCGAGAATCGAGTAGACCGCCGCCTGCTTCGGCGCGAGGGCCAGTGATGCCTCGAATTCGGCCGCCGCCTTGGCCGGCTCGTTCTTCCTCAGGAAGATCTCCCCCTTCTCGTTCCGCGGCCGCGGGCTCTTCGGCGCGAGCCCCTCGACCTGTCCCCATGTGGCCAGGGCCGCGTCGTACTCCTTGGCCAAGTTCTGCGCTTCGGCCAGGAGAATATGCGCCCGCGGGTCCTTCGGATGCCGGTTCACGGCCTCCTTGGCCGCGGCCACGCCCTCAGTGGTCTTTCCTCGCGACAGGTGGAACCGGACAAGCTCCACGTCCCCCGCGATCCCCTTTCCCTTGGAGGAGGCCTCCTTGTACCGCGCCAGGGCCTCGTTCTCCTTCTTCTCGGCCTCGTCGAGCCTCCCCAGCATGACGAGAGCGCGCTCGTCGGCGGGATCGTCCTTGAGGACGAGGGACAGCTCCTCCCTCGCCTTCGCCGAATCGTTCTGCGAGAGGCGGAGGGCGGCGAGGTTGTACCGCGCCGGCTTGAACTTTGGATCGACTTCAAGCGTTCGGTGGAAGGCGGCCTCGGCCCCCGCGAGATCCTTCTTGGAAAGGAGGATCATCCCGGTCATGTTCGGAAAGATCGGGTTCTTGGGCTCGGCCTTCGCCCCCGCCCGGCACTCCGCGAGCGCCTCGTCCACCTTCTTGCTCCGGAGAAGGGCCTGGATCAGCCGGACCCGGCCGCCGGTGAATTGCGGATCGACCTCGATCGTCGCCTTGAACTCGCGGATCGCCTCTTCCCCGCGGCCCGTCAGCTCGTAGGCGACGCCCTTCTGCGCCCGGTAGATCGCCGCTTTCGGATTCAGGCGCGCCGCCTCGTCGATCTGCTTGAGCCCCTCCTCGACCTCCCCCTTCCTGAGGAGAAGCCCCCCCAGGATGTCATGGGCCAGCGCGTTGTCCGGAGACAGGCTGATCGCCTCGCGGGCCGACTTCTCGGCCTCGTCGTGGAGCCCCCGCTGGACCGCCACGAGGGCTAAAAGAGCGTGCGCCTGGCCGAGCTTGGGCGCAAGCTTCACCGTCTTCTGGAGCTCGGAAAGCGCCTGTTCGAGGTTCTTTTTCTGGATCTGGGCCTGCCCAAGAAGGAAGTGAACACCCACGTGATTCGGGTTCAGCTTGGCGGCTTCCTGAAAGTGCGTGATCGCCGCGTCCCAGTCCTTCCGCTCCATGGCGATCCGGCCCTTCAGGTAATGTCCCTCGGCAATCTTGGGCTGTTCCCTGATGAGCGCGTCGGCTTCCTTTTCCGCCGCGCCGGCGTCCTTCTTGTCCATGGCCATGCTCGCCAGAAAGACTCGGGCCTGGACCTCCTTCGGGTCCGCGTCGAGAACGCTCCGGAAGTCTTTCTCGGCTTCCTCACGCTTCCCCTCGATCACGGCCAGGTTGGCCTTCGCGTAGAGCGCCCGCGTCGACTTGGGGTTAGCGGCGAGGGCCTGCTCGATCCCCCGGCGGGCGGCGTCGATTTTCTTCTCCCGCAGGTCGATGACCGCGAGGGCCAGAAGAGCATCTTCGGATTTCGGGTCGATCGCGGCCGCCTTCGCGAATGTCTTTCGGGCGGCGGGGACGTCCTTGCGCGCCAGGGAGAGCCCTCCCGACACGACGAGAGCCTCGACGTCATCCGGCTTCTCCTTGAGCCTCGCCTCGACCGCCGCGTCCGCTTCGTCAAGCTTTCCCAGGCCGGCCAGGGCGCGGGCCCGCTTGGCTCTCAGGTGTCCCCGGGCCGGATCGAGCTCGATCGCCTTACCGAGCGACGCCGCCGCGTTGTCCATCTTGTTCATCTCGACGTACGCGAGGCCGAGCTGCTCGTGGCCGTTTACGAAACGGGGATCGACCTGAAGAGCGTTCTTGAACTCGACCACCGCCGCACCGAAATTCTTCTGCGCGACGTACGACATGCCCTTCTGGTACGCCGCGTCCCGGACCGCCCCCGGCTCGCGGGAACAGGACGGGGCGGCCGCGAGAACGAACAGAAGCGCGAGGGCGATCCGCACGCCCCCCCCCGGGATCAGCGTTCGGCATCCCCCTCCAAGACCTCGATACAGACACGCCATTGTTTCCACCCTCCCGGAATTATTGCGAGTTCTTTGTTCTCGATGAATCAGTATTGCAGGGAAAGAAGCCCACGAGTATACGCAATAGTCGTGCCCCCAGCCATGCCAGGCGCCAGTACTTCTCCGGATGAGCTTCGACAGGAGTCCGCCTGTGGACAACCGAGCGCTTTCAGCGGCCATCCATTGCCTCCTCCTCTCCGCGCGAGTCGTCCTGTGGGAACACACGGACAGAGGGGTGTCAATAGTTGTCGACGGTTTCGGGAACGGCGACAACCTTCTCAACATCCAGAAGAATCACGATTTTTTCGCCCAAACGCGCGATACCTTCAAGAAAAGCCGCGCCGTCTTCCGGAATTGTATCTGGAATGGAGCCCATGTTCCCAAAGGGAACATGTTGAACTCCGACAATTCCATCGACGAGAAAACCGTTCAGACCCGAAGCCAATTTCGTCACGACAATCCGGGCCGTCTTCGCGGCGGGGGTATCGGGCAGACCCAGCCTCCGCCTCAGATCGAAGATTGGAACGATCGTCCCGCGCAAGGAATGGATTCCGAGGATGTACCGGGGTGCCCGCGGAACGGCCGTCAAGACGCTGGGCCGGATCACCTCCGACAGGTGCTCCACGCGAACTCCGTACTCCTCCCCGCCGACCCGGAACACGAGCAGATCGAATCTTTCCTCTTCCCGACCGCCCTTTTCGCCGAAGGGAAGTCCCGTTTCCGGGGCTTCCGGAACGACGTCCGCGGAAGTCCCCTCGCCGGGCGGACTTGGCGCCCCGGCCTCTTCCCCGCCGTCGGACGCGGGTTTCGCATCCTCCGCGTCACAAGCCTCCGCGGGAGCGGAGGAATCGTCAGGCGGCTTGGAAGCGGCCTCCGTCTCGGCCTTCTTTTTCTTGCGAAGCTCGACGAGATCCATAGGTTCGACTCACCCCTTCACCAAGATCCAGCCACCGATCGTCCTCTGCGCCTCTGCGCCTCTGCGCCTCTGCGCCTCTGTGCCTCTGCGCCTCTGTGCCTTTCTTCCCCATTCACCGATTCACCGAGATCCAGCCACCGATTGCTTTGTGCCTTTGTGCCTCTGTGCCTCTGTGGTGTTCTCTTCCCTTCACCCATTCACCGATTCACCGTTCTCAACGGGCTTCCGCCGGATCGCAAGTTCCTCCGCCGCCTCGATCACGATCGACCGGTCGATCCGCCCCGCATCCCGCCCGTACCCCACGAGGAGGGACGTCGAAGCCAGCGCATTGATGACACGAGGGATTCCCCTCGAAAGCTCGGCCAACGCCCTGAGGGCATCCTCGTCCCAGAGAGGGCCCCGCGCGCCGGGGTCCCACCCCGCGACCCTTAACCGGTGATCGATATACCGCTCCACTTCTTCCGCCGGCAGGGACCCGAGATGGTACCTCATCCCGATCCGCTGGGACAGGGCGGCCAGCCCGGGATGCGCCAGCCGCCGGCCAAGCTCAGGCTGTCCGACCAGGACGATCGAGAGGAGATTCGCGTGGTCGTACTGGAAATTCGTCAGGAGGCGCAGTTCCTCGAAAGCCTCGCGGCCCGGAAGAAGCTGGGCCTCGTCGATGATCGCCACGGCCGGCCGCCCCTCCCGGTCGCATTCGTACAGGGCCGCGTTGATCTGGGACCGGAGATCGTGGCGGCTCCGCGCCGGATGCTCCGCCTTCAAACCGGCCGCGATCGCCCGGAGAAGCTGGGTCGGCGTGAGCTGGGGATTGACGATCAGGACGATCGTCGCCGATTCTCCGAGCTGGTCGATCAGCGCGCGCGTCAGGGTGGTCTTCCCGGAGCCGATCTCCCCGGTCAGGACCATGATCTCGCGCTCCTCGACCGCGTACTGCATCCGGGCGAGCGCCTCGGCATGGCCCCGTCCTCCGTAGAGGAAGCGCGGATCCGGCGTCTTGGAGAACGGCTTGGCGGAAAACCCGTAGTGGTCGAGGTACATTGCGAACCTCTGGAGACTAATTGTAAATTGTAAATTGTAAATTTTCAAATCGGGCTTCTTGTTCCTTCGTTTTCCAATTTCCAATTTCCAATTTCCAATTTTCAATTTCCAATTTTCAATTTCCAATTTTTTCCTTCATTGTCTCCCCTCACCGGCTCACCGATTCGCTCTTCTTCCGCCTCGCCTCGCCGATCAGCGCTTCGGCGTCCAGGACCAGGACGACGCGCCCTCCTCCGATCTCCGTCGCTCCCGCGATCCCGGGGACCCCCTTGAGCGCATCGCCGATCGGCTTCACGACCATCTCCTGCTGGCCGCGCAGCCTGTCCACGACCAGCCCCAGCCGGTGCTCCGCCGCCGCGACCACGACGACGTAGAGGACGCCCTCCCGTCCGCTCTCTTCTCCTTCGATCCGCGCCAGTCCGAAGAGGCGCTCGAGCCGCAGGAGAGAGAGGGGTTCCCCCCGAAGAAGGATCACCTCCTGCCCCTCGATCGTCTGGACGTCCGGAGAATCGACCATGAGCGTCTCGGAGACCGCGTGAAGGGGGATCGCGAACGTCTCCGCCCCCACGTCCACGACGAGCCCCCGCAGGATCGCCAGCGTCAGCGGGATCGTGATCGTGAAGATCGTACCGCTCCCGACCTCCGTCTCCACGTCGATCGTCCCGGAGAGCGCCGCGATGTTCCGCTTCACGACGTCCATCCCCACGCCGCGCCCCGAAATCTCCGTCACCGTCTCGCGCGTGGAGAACCCGGGGAGAAAGAGGAAATCGAGGATCTCCCGCTCGTCCGGCCTCTCGTCCGGCCCGATGAGCCCCCTCTTCCGGGCCGTCGCCAGGACCCGCTCCAGATCGATCCCGCGGCCGTCGTCCTCGATCGTCAGGACGACGTGGTTCCCCAGGGGAAAAGCCCCGAGGAAGAGGCTCCCGGCCTCCGGTTTGCCCGCCGCCAGCCGTTCCTCGCCCGTCTCGAGCCCGTGGTCCACCGCGTTGCGGATCAGGTGGATGAGCGGGTCCGAGATCGACTCGATCATGAGCTTGTCGAGCTCGGTCTCCTCGCCGAACGTCTGGAAGGAGACGGTTTTCCCGGCCTCCCGCGACACCTTCCGGGCCACCTGGGCGAGGCGGGTGTAAATCTGTCCGATCGGGACGAGGCGGACCTCGACGATCCGGTCCTGGAGCTCGTTCAGCTTCCGTTCCAGGACGCGCCAAGTCTTCTGCAGGTCGGTCGAGAACCCGCGGGCGCCGGCAACGGACCTCATGTCCGCGGCGGTGCGGGCCAGGTCGGTCTTGAGCAGGAACAGCTCTCCCACGAGGCTCATGAGCCGGTCGAGGCGCTTGATGTCGACGCGGACCGTATGCGCGGCGGATTCGACGCGGGGGACCGCGGGCCCGGGCGCGGGTCCCTCCGGTTCGGCCGCTTCGCGTTCCTCTTTCGGGGCGGGAGAAACCCGCTCCTTGTTCAGGCGCTCCACCGCGACGGACGACCAGCGCGGATCGGACGCCAGCCGCCCGCCCAGATCCTCGGCCGAGAGCCCGGTGGCGACGAGAAGGTGGAAGGAGATCTGGTCCGCCCCCGCGCCGGCCGGGGATGGAAGCGTCGAAATCACTTCCCCCGAGGCTTTCAATGCTCCCGTGAGGGCGACCAGGTCCGTGTCGAACGTGGCCAGCGGGAACACGGCCGCCGCGCGCGCGATCGTCCGTCCCTCGCGGAGGTTCTCCCGCAGACGGTATTCCTCGTATTCGGTGAGGACGCCCGCCTGGCCGGGCGGCATCTCGAGCAGGTCGGCCAGCGGAACGGCCGTCTCCGCCTTTTGCTCCTTGGCGAGCCCCTCGATCCGCGAAAGGATGGAAGAGGGGTCCGGAACGGCCGTCCCTTCGCGCGCGGCGGCGATCATCTCGCCCAATCGGTCGAACGAGGCGAAAAGGACGTCGAGGACGTCGGGGGCAAAGGTCTGCTTCCCGAGGCGGATCCGGTCGAGCAGGGCCTCGAGCCGGTGGCTGAACGTCGAGACGGCGGCGAGGCCGGCCATCCCCATGAGCCCTTTGATCGTGTGGACGCCGCGGAAGAGCGCGTTGACGGTGTCGGGATCGGTCCGGCCCGCCGAGAGGCCGCGCTCGGCGTCGAGAAGATGGGCGGAGAGCGCTTCGAGGATCTCGGCCGCCTCGGTGAATATCTCCGGCGACGGACGCCGGTCGGGTCCGTCGCTCACGCCGTCCTCCGTTGCCGGTTCCCGGTCTCTCTCACCTTACGATCTCCAATTCCTTCTTTCCGACTTTCGGTTTCCGGTTTCCGATTCCCAATTTTCAATTTCCAATTTCCAATTTCCAATTTCCAATGTCTACCCCCCAGGCCTTCCCCTTCAGGACGACCCAAGCGGCCCTTCCTCGAGGACGCGCCCGACCAGGGCTTGGAGGTCCCCCGGCGCGAAGGGCTTGACGAGGTATCCCGCGGCCCCCAGGGAGATCCCCCGGCGGCGGTCCTCCTCCGTCTTCTCCGTGCTCACGATGATCATCGGGATGGCGGAGAAATGGGGATGCTCCTTGACGTAGCCGATCAGCTCCAGCCCGTTGATGTCGGGCATGTTGATGTCGGTGATGATGAGCGAGAAGGGACGCGTCGGCAGGACCCTCAGCGCGTCGAACCCGCTGGCCGCCTCGGCAACGGAGACGTTGCCAATCTCCTCGACCGTCGTCCGGATGAACGACCGCATGGCCGAGGAGTCCTCCACGACCAGGACCCACCGCGTCGATTCAGCCCCGCTCATATCTCCCTTTCCCATTCACCGATTCACCCGATCGCTCTGTGCCTCTGTGCCTCCGCGCCTCTGTGCCTTTGTACCTCTGTGCCTTTGTGCCTTTGCTTTGTGCCTCCGTGCCTCTGCGGCATTCTTTCCTATTCACCCATTCCCCGATTCTCCGATTCCCCGGCTCTCCGATTCCTGCGGCTTCTCGCCGCCTGCGATCCGCCTCTTGAGGTCCGCGATCCGCCGCTCGAGCAGGGCCTTCTCCATCGCCAGGCCGGCCTGTCCCACGAAGATCTCCAGGGCTTCCGTCGAACCGATCGGCCCGTCGTCCGGCAGGTTGTCCCCGTAGAGAATGAGCGCGGCCTTTCCCTCGCAAAGCATCGGAATGACCAGGACCTCGGATGGCGTCATCCCCCCCAGCGCGTCGACCAGGTAGGCGTTCCGCACGTTGACCCTGAGAGTCCCCTTGAACGCCTGTTTCCGCTCGACGACGTAGGTGAAGATCGAATCCTCGCGCAAGGGAATCCGGATCCGCCGGACGCGCTCGTCGCCCGGCTCGCCGTCGGACAGCTCGACGCCGAACGCGCCCAGTCCCACGACCTCGTCCCCGCGCACGAGAAAAAGAACCGCGCGGTTGACGACCTCGCTCGCGACGCGCAGGACCAGGAGCGAAACCTCGGCCGTCGCCGACGGGAGGCGCAGTTCCTGGAACATCGACTTGAGCGACGCGAGCCGGGCCCCTTCCGCGCCCACCCAGGCCGCCGCCGACTGAGACCGCGAGGACGCGCCGAGCGTGGGCGTCGGCACGGCTTCGTCGACCGTCGCCCGGACCGGCGCGGCGGCCCCCTCTCCGCGCATGCGCTCGTCCAGCCGGCGCGTTCCCTCCATGATCAGGTACTGGGGGTCCAGGCCCGCGGGGAGCAGGAACTCGTTCGTATTGAACTTGATCTGGTCCTTGAGGTCAACCTCTCCGAGCTCGAAATCGAAGAACCCCTCGGTCCACGTGAGCAGGGAGAAGACGATCTCCTCGATCTGGCGCCGGACGACGTACGAAATCGTGTCCGGCGAGACGGCGCCCATCTCGATCAGGACCTGCCCCAGGAGCTGCTCCGATTCCTTCTGACGGGCGAGCGCCTCCGCCAGCACGTCCTCCGTCGTGACCCGCGTGGCGAGAAGAATGCTCCCGAGCGTCTCCCGGACGGCGTCGGTGGCCGCCTGGACGACCTTGCCGCTTCGGAACACGATGATCCCCGTCCCCTTCTCGCTCCGGACGACGAGAGTGCCCGTCTTCTTGCTCAGGTTGATGATCTGGAAGATGTCGGGAAGCGCCAGATCCTCCAGGCGGCCCACGAGACTCATGGCCAGCGCCCTTCCGGGACCCGACGCGCGACCGCCGCCCGGCCCCTCAAATCTCCGCTCCCTTCGGAATCACCACGATCCCGGACTCGCTCACGTGGAACCGCTCGCGGTCGCGCTCCGGGTCCCAACCGATCTCCGTGCCGGGCGGGATGACCACGTCCTTGTCGATGATCGCGCGCCGGATCCGGCTGTGCCGGCCGATCTGGACGTTCTCCATCAGGATCGACTCGACGACCTCGGCGAACGAGTTGACCCGGACGTACGGGGACAGGACCGAGTTTTGCACCCGGCCGCCGCTCAGGATACAGCCGCTCGAAACGATCGAATCCATGGCAGTCCCCAGCCGTCCGCCCGGCTCTTCCTGGGCGAAGACGAACTTCGCCGGCGGCGCCTGCGGCTGAAACGTCCGGATCGGCCAGTCGCGGTCGTAGAGATCGAGGGGAGGCTCGACGGCCGCGATCCCCATGTTGGCTTCCCAGTAGGAATCGATCGCCCCCACGTCCCGCCAGTAAGGCGGCTCCCGGGCGTTTTCGTCGGTGAAGTTGTACGCGAAGACGCGGAAATCGCCGATGATCCCGGGGAGGATGTGGCGGCCGAAGTCGAAGCCCAGGTCGCGGACCGCGGCCTCGGTCAGCGTGCGGACCAGCGTTTCGGTCCGGAACAGGTAGATGCCCATCGAGGCAAGACAGACGTCCGACGATCCCGGCATCGGCTTGGGCCGGGCCGGCTTCTCCTCGAACCCGACGATCCGTCCCTCCCCGTCGATCTCGAGGACCCCGAGCTGACTCGCGGCCGCGCCGCAGGGGGCCTCGATGGCGCTCACGGTCACGTCCGCGGCCCGGGCCAGGTGATACCGGACCAGCTCGCCGTAGTCCATCTTGTAGACGTGGTCGCCGGCGAGGATCAGCGTGAACTCCGGCATCGACTTCTCGATCATGTAGACGTTCTGATAGATCGCGTCGGCCGTCCCCCGGTAGAAGGTGTCGCCGATCCGCTGTTCGGGCGGAACGGAGATCACGAACTCGCCGAGATCGGTGGAAAGGATGTCCCACCCCTGCTTCAGGTGGCGGTTCAGAGACAGCGATTTGTACTGAACGAGGACGGCGATCTGCCGGAGGTTGGAATTGATGCAGTTCGAAAGGGTGAAATCGACGATCCGGTACGTCCCGGCGAAAGGCACGGCGGGCTTGGCCCGATGGAGGGTCAGCGGGTGGAGGCGCTCCCCCTTGCCCCCCGCGAGAATCATTACCAGGACGTTTTTCATGGTTCTCCCCGGCTTTAGCAGGCTGCTGAAAAACAGCAGCCTGCGCGCGGTGCAGGGATGCACCGCCAAATCGCGAAGATTTGGTGTTGAGCGATTTGAAAGACTTGCGCGAATTCACTTCGCGCAAGTCGTGGCTGAAAAAGCCACGGATGGCCTTTTTCAACCTCCTGTTAGAAACGGACGGACGGATCGGGGCTGCCGGACGACCCGCTTTCCCGGCCGCTCCGCGCCTCCGTGGCGGGTTTGCGGAGACCCCCGGTATCCGATTCGTTGGGTGACAATGCCAGAATATAACAAAGCCCCCCCGGAGTGTCAACGCGGGCGAGGGTAATTCTCTCGATCCCAATTGAACTTAGCCGCCCATTTGATATACTCTGGGCCGATCCCCCTCAAGGGCGCGAAGACAGAACGCGAGGACAGCGGGGCCCATGCCGAAGACCGGCCGCGATTCCGACCACAAGGAGTTGATGACCAAGATATCCCAGTACGTCCGGGAACCGCTGTCGATCATGCGCGCGGCGTCCGAGATCCTCGCCCGCGAAATGGACGAGCCGCCCGGAAAACGCGGAAGGGAACTCCTGCAGACGATCGAGAAGAGCCTGGATCTCCTGGGCGAACGCGTCGAGGAACTCCTCTGGATGGCCCAAATCGGCTCGAAGCACGCCTCGGACGCCTGGACCGAGTCCCTCAGGGCGGACCCGGCGGAGGAACGCCGGGAAAAGCACGGGCACGGCCGCCGGGCCGCCATCGAGCCTTCTCTCCCCCTCGGCCCGCCGATGGTCCTCATCGTGGACGACGATCCGGTGACCACGCGGATCCTCGAGGAGATGATCACGGCCCGCGGCTTCGACGTGCGGGTCGCCGGCAACGGCGCGGAGGCCGTGGACCAGGCCCGCCTCTACCGTCCCGCCATCATCACGATGGACCTTGCCATGCCCGAGGTGGACGGCGGCCAGGTGTCCAAGATCCTCAAGGGCGATCCCGAGACGAAGGACATCCCGATCGTCCTCCTCTCCGCGACGATCAACGAGGAGCGGTTCGCCGACATCCAGGCCGACTCCTTCCTCAAGAAACCGGTCGACGAGAGCACCCTCATCGAGACGATCGAACGCATCCTGTCGTTTCAGCGGGAGAAGTCCGCTCCCCCCAGGGGGACGATCCTCGTCGTGGACGATTCGCATTCCGTCGTCCGCATCCTGACGGGGATGCTCCGCGACCTGGGGTACGACACGATCGAGGCGCACAACGGAACGGAGGCGATCGCCCTGGCCGCGCGGCGCCAGCCGAGCCTCGTCATCCTGGACTTCCTCCTCCATCGGAACTTCGACGGGCTGGAGGTCCTGCGCCGGCTCAAGAACAGCATGGGCACTTGCCACATCCCGGTCATTCTCCTCTCGGCGGCCGAGTCGCCGCAGGACAAGGTCAAGGGACTCCGGCTCGGGGCGGACGACTACATCACGAAGCCGTTCTCCCCGCTGGAACTCGGCGCCCGTCTCGAGATGATCCTGAGGCGGACCGAGACGGAGTACTCCGCCTCGCCCACGACCCGCCTCCCCGGAAGCATCTCGATCGAGCGGATCATCGCCCAGAAGGTCGAGAGCCGCGAGCCTTTCGCGGTCTGCTATTGCGACCTGGACAACTTCAAGGCCTACAACGACACCTACGGCTTCGCGAAGGGAGATTCCGTCATCCGCCAGTCGGCCCGCGTCATCCTGGACGCCGTCCGCAACAACGGCAACCCGGAGGACTTCGTGGGGCACATCGGAGGAGACGATTACATCGCGATCACAACGCCGGACCGGGCGGACCCGATCTGCGCGGAGATCATCGGCACGTTCGACCGGCTGGCTCCCCTCTACTACGACGAGGACGCGCGCCGCCTGGGGTACATCGAGGAGAAGGACCGGCAAGGACGCCCGGCGCGGTTCCCTCTCATGTCCATCTCCATCGCCGTCGTGACGAACGAGGGCCAGGAGATAACCCACGCAGCCCAGGTCGCCGACATCGCCGCAGAGGTCAAGAAGCGGGCGAAGGCGACCCCCGGCTCCTGTTGCGTCCGCGACCGGCGGAAGCCTCATGCCGATCAAGATCCTCGTTGACGGGTACAACCTCCTGGGCGCCCTGCGCGGGATGGGCGGCCCCCTGGAAGCGAACCGGGAAGAGCTGGTCCGCCTCCTGGCCGCTTACGCCGCCG
>JACPZO010000150.1 GCA_016195465.1 Nitrospirota bacterium | reverse complement strand
GCGGCGAGGAGGGACGATGACGATTCCCCTGTCCTGGGTGCTGGCGCTCTCGGCCGTCGTCTTCGGGATCGGCGTGATCGGCCTCCTCACGCGCCGCAACATCCTGATCCTCCTCATGTCGCTCGAGCTGATCCTGAACGCCGCCAACATCAACCTGGTCGCCTTCTCGCACTACCTTCACTCGATGCGGGGGAACGTGATCGTCGTCTTCACCATCGCTGTCGCCGCGGCCGAGGCGGCCGTGGGGCTAGCCATCCTCCTGTCCCTCTTCCGCAACCGCCGGACCGTGAACCTCGACGAGGTGAGGGAGATGAAAGGATGACGCGGTCGGTCGTTTTGTTCCGGGACCTCCTGATTCCGCTCCTGCCGCTCGCGGCGTTCCTGGTGAACGGCCTCTTCGGCCGGTGGACGCGCGAGAAGGCCCACTGGGTCTCCGTTCCGGCCGTCGTCCTCTCGTTCCTCCTGTCGCTCCTCGTCCTCAAGGACGTTCTCTCCGGCGTCAATACGTACGCTTCCCTCTACCGCTGGATCACCGTGGGGGCGTTCGACGTCTCCGTCGGCGTCATGATCGACCCGCTCGCGGCCGTCATGTTGATCGTCGTGACGTCCGTTTCGTCCCTCGTCCACGTCTATTCGATCGGCTACATGCACGGCGACAGGGGATACGCCCGTTTCTTCGCGTACCTCTCGCTCTTCACCTTCTCCATGCTCATGCTGGTCCTCTCCAACAACCTTCTCGAACTCTTCGTCTTCTGGGAGGCGGTGGGGCTCTGCTCCTACCTCCTGATCGGCCACTGGTACGAGCGGCGATCCGCCGCCGACGCGGCGACCAAGGCGTTCGTCGTGAACAGGGTCGGCGACTTCGGGTTCGGCCTGGGCCTCCTTCTCATCTTCGTCACGCTCGGGACGCTCGACTACCAGGCCGTCTTCCTCGGCGCGAAAGCCGCGTCGAACCAGACGGTCGACCTCCTCGCTCCGTTCGGCGGCAAGCTCGAAGTCGGGCTCGTGACCTTGATCGCCCTCCTCCTCTTCACCGGCGCGATGGGGAAGAGCGCCCAGCTTCCGCTCCACGTCTGGCTCCCGGACGCGATGGAGGGCCCGACTCCCGTCTCGGCCCTCATCCACGCGGCGACGATGGTGACGGCCGGCGTCTACATGGTGGCGCGGATGCACCCGGTCTTCGAGATTTCGCCCGCGGCGATGGCGACCGTGGCCGTCGTGGGGGGCGGGACGGCCCTCTTCGCGGCGACGATCGGCCTCGTCCAGAACGACATCAAGCGCGTCGTGGCGTATTCCACGGTGAGCCAGCTCGGGACCATGTTCCTGGCCTGCGGGATCGGCGCGTACGGAATCGCGATCTTCCACCTGATGACGCACGCCTTCTTCAAGGGGCTCCTCTTCCTGGGCGCCGGGAGCGTGATCCACGCCCTCTCGGGCGAGCAGGACATCCGGAAGATGGGGGGACTCCGGAACAAGATCCCGGCGACCTACCTCACGTTCCTGATCGGGTCGCTCTCGCTGGCGGGCGTTCCGCTCTTCGCCGGCTTCTTCAGCAAGGACGAGATCCTGACGCGGGCCTTCTTCGCGGGAGACCTGGGGCGCGTTCTCTGGGGCGTGGCCTTGCTCGGGGCCCTGATGACGGCCTTCTACGCTTTCCGGCTCGTTTACCTCGTCTTCCACGGCGAGACCCGCCTGCTTCCCGACGCGGCGCACCGCGTCCACGAATCGCCCCCCGTCATGACGGTCCCTTTGTGGATCCTGGCCGTCCTGGCCGTCTTCTCCGGATGGGTGGGAATCCCGCTGATCGCCGGCGGCGACAAGATCGGGCATTTCCTGGAGCCGGTCTTCGCGGGCGTAGCGCACGCTGTCCATGCGGACATCCGCCTGGAGGGCGCATTGATTGCGGTCTCCGTCATCGTCGCGCTCCTGGGGATCGCCATCGCTGACATGCTCTACAGGACCAGACCGGCCACGCCGGACAAGGTGGCTGCGACCTGGCCGCGCCTCTACTCCCTTTTTCTGAACAAGTGGTGGTTCGACGAGATCTTCGACTGGGCGATCGTCCGGCCGACCCGGAGGATTTCGGAATCGTTCCTCTGGAAGGTCGCCGACGTCCGGATCATCGACGCCTTCGTGAACGGCGTCGGGAGCGTGACCCAGCAGGCCGCGGCCTCATGGCGGCGGATCCAGACGGGTTTCACGCAGGACTACGCGATGACGCTCGTCCTGGGGCTCCTTCTGGTCGCGGCCGTCTGGCTGGCGGCGTGGTGAGGCCCACGGTGAGGCCCACGGTGAGGCAAAGATGAAGTTTCCGATCCTGTCGCTCACGACGTACATCCCGCTGGTCGGCGCCCTGTACCTCCTCTTCATGAAGGAGCACGAGGGAATGGTCCGGCGGCTTTCGCTCGCCGTCTCACTCGCCGCCTTCGCTCTCTCGGTTTTGATGCTCGGTCATTTCGACCCGAAGACCAGCGGGTTCCAGTTTGTCGAGACCCTCGAGTGGGCGCCTTCCCTCGGCGTCACCTACAAAATGGGCGTGGACGGCGTCAGCGTCCTCTTCATCGTCCTGACGACGGTCCTCACCGTCCTGAGCGTCCTCGTCTCATGGACCCAGGTGAAGAAGTACGTGCGGGAGTTCCACGTGGCCCTTCTCGTCATGGAGTCGGCGATGCTCGGCGTCTTCTCGGCGCTCGACCTCGTCCTCTTCTACGTCTTCTGGGAAGTGATGCTCATCCCGATGTTCCTCATGATCGGGATCTGGGGAGGCCCGAACCGGATCTACGCCGCCGTGAAGTTCTTCCTCTACACGCTGGCCGGGTCGGTCCTCATGCTGATCGGCATCATCGTCCTCTACGTCCACGGCGGAAAGACGTTCGACGTCGCGGCCCTCCTTCAGGTCAAGTTCGCGGCGCCCGTGCAGTTCTGGGTCTTCCTGGCCTTCTTCGCGGCGTTCGCCGTGAAGGTCCCGATGTGGCCTGTCCACACGTGGCTTCCGGACGCCCATACCGAGGCGCCGACGGCGGGCTCGGTGATCCTGGCCGGGGTCCTCATCAAGATGGGGGCGTACGGTTTCCTCAGGTTCTCGCTCCCGATGTTTCCCGACGCGACCGCCACCTTCGCGCCGTACATCCTCGCCCTTTCTCTCGTGGCGATCATCTACGGGGCGCTCGTGACGCTCGTCCAGACGGACCTGAAGAAGCTCATCGCCTACTCGTCGGTCTCGCACATGGGGTTCGTGACGCTCGGGATCTTCGCCCTGAACCGCCAGGGCATCGAGGGCGGGATCATGCAGATGGTCAACCACGGGATCATCACGGGGGCGTTGTTCCTTCTCGTCGGGATCATCTACGAGCGGACGCACAGCCGGGAGATCTCGGCCTACGGCGGGATCGCCCGGAGCGTCCCGCGGTACGCGGCGTTCTTCGTCCTCTTCGTCCTCGCGTCGCTGGGCCTTCCGGGCCTGAACGGGTTCGTGGGGGAGTTCCTGGTCATCCTGGGCGCGTTCCAGCGCGACCGGGTCGTGGGGGTGCTGGCGATGACGGGGATCATCCTGGCCGCCGTCTATCTTCTCTGGATGACCCAGCGGGTCCTCTTCCAGGAGATGACGCATCCCGAGAACGAGAAGCTGGCCGACATCGACACGCGCGAGTTCATCACGCTTCTCCCGCTGGCCGTTTTGTCCGTTTTCCTGGGCGTCTATCCCAACCCCGCCCTTTCGGTCATGCACGCCTCGGTCGACCAGTTGATGGCGAAGATGGAAGCGCACCGGGCGGCGGTGATCTCGTGGTCCCAGGCGTGGCCGTTCTAAGAGAACGGTGAATAGGTGAATAGGTGAATCGGTGAATGGAAAAGCTCTCAGCCCTCAGCGATCAGCGGTCAGCAAACCAGGGCGAAAGCCTTCGGCTGATTGCTGAAAGCTGACTGCTGACAGCTATCGGTGAATAGGTGAATCGGTGATGTGGGTTGCAGTCAACCCTCTCCCCCTGGGAGAGGGCTAGGGTGAGGGAAACCTGGTGATCCAGTTCAACACGGGCGATCTGGTCTGGCTTCTTCCGGAGATTATCCTCTTCGTCACGGCTTCGGCCGTCGTCCTGATGTCGGTGATCGTCCGGCCCCAGGCGCGCCCGGGGCTCGCGGCGCTCGCCGTGATCGGGGCGCTGGCCGCGGGGTGGGCCGCGTACGGCCTCCGCGACGGGAACGTCGAGCTGTTTTCCCGGATGGTCATCGTCGACCCGTTCGCCACGTACTTCCGCTACCTGTTCGTTCTCGCCGTCCTCGGGGGCGTCCTTCTTTCCGTCCGGACGCTGGAGACGGAGGGAGGGAACCGGTCCGAATACTACGGGCTCATGCTCTTCGCCGCGATCGGGATGATGGTCATGGCGGAGGCGGGCGACCTCCTCATGGTCTACATCGGCCTGGAGCTCATGTCCCTGTCCCTGTACGTCCTCGCCGGGTTCTACCGCCGCGAGACGCGGTCGAACGAAGCGGCGATCAAGTACTTCATTCTGGGAACGCTGGCCTCCGGGGTCTTCGTCTACGGTCTTTCCCTTCTCTACGGCCTCACGGGGACGACGTCGATCCGCGCCATCGGCGAGGCCGTCGCGGCGGGAGGTCTTTCCCGGCCGGCGCTCGTCCTGGCTGTGGCGATGGTGGGAACGGCCTTCGCGTTCAAGGTGTCGGCCGTCCCCTTCCACATGTGGACGCCGGACGTTTACGAGGGGGCGCCCACGCCGGTCACGGCCTTCATGTCCGTCGGGCCGAAGGCGGCGGGTTTCGCCGTCTTCCTGCGCGTCTTCCTCGAAGCGTTCCCGGCCGCTCAGCCGGACTGGAACAACTTCGCGATCGTCCTTTCCATCCTCACGATGGCCGTGGGGAACGTCATCGCCATCGCCCAGACGTCGGTCAAGCGGATGCTGGCTTACTCCTCCATCGGCCACGCGGGATACATCCTGATCGGTCTCGTGGGCGGGACGGCCGCGGGAGCGGGCGCGGTCCTCTTCTACCTCCTCATGTACACGATTACGAACTTGGGCGCGTTCGGCATCCTGGTCGTCCTTCAGAGGGAGAAGGGGCGGGTCGAGACGCTGGACGATTTCGCCGGTCTCGGGAAGACGCATCCGGCCGCGGCCCTGGGAATGCTCGTCTTCCTCTTCTCGCTCACGGGCATTCCGCCGATGGCCGGGTTCTTCGGGAAGTTCTATCTCTTCACGGCCGCCGTCCAAGCTGGCTACGTCTGGCTCGCCGTTGTGGGCGTCCTCATGAGCGCCGTGTCCGCCTTCTACTATCTCCGCGTCGTCCTCGCCATGTACATGCAGGAGCCCGTCGGCATCGGAGGCGGGGCCGGGGAGCCGATGCCCCAGCCGCGCGCCGTCCTGGCCGTCACGATCGCCGCGTTCCTCACCGTCGGCATCGGCATTCTCCTCAATCCCCTCCTCTCTCTCGCGGCGGCGTCTCTTCCCAAGATGTGATATAGTTTTTCCCGGATCTTGTTCGCGGGGGTATGACGATGTCCTATGTCCGAAGCCCTAAGTCAAGACCTTGGGCGTTGGATCGGGGGCGGATGTCCAGGTCCTTGCTCGGACTTTCGACCGTCTTCGTGCTCCTCCTCTCTCCCGTCCCAGCCATTGCCGACGGAAGAAGGCGCGCAGACTTACGACGGACGCCCCCAAGAAGTCGGATGGCCGACGTTCACCCAGGAGTGCGGCGGACAGTGGCGAGACCCCCTACAAGATCGATCCCCTGTGAGGCGATACCATGTACTGGGATGTCAAAACCGTCAAACCGTTGTCGGACTATCGTATCTATGTCGAGATCGAAGATGGGCGAAAAGGAATTTTTGACCTAAAGCCCTATCTTGATCATGGCGTATTTCGCGAGCTTCGGGATGTGCATTACTTCAATCAGGTGGGCATCCTGTTCGGTGCAGTCACCTGGCCTCACGAGCAGGACATTGCACCGGAGACCTTGCTTGCCGAAATGGTTCCCCATGGAACCGAACATAGCGCCTAACATTGCGTTAGAGAGGGACGCGCCAAAAGCGGCGCGCCCCTCAACTTAGTCTATAGGCCGTCAGCATCTCCTCCTCCCCTCGCAAGGAGATAGAAGATGAATGG
>JACPZO010000149.1 GCA_016195465.1 Nitrospirota bacterium | reverse complement strand
GTTTATGACGATGGTGGTGTTCACGATCTTCTTCGGGAAGCTCGCCAAGATCCCATCGGACGGAATCCCGTATCCGGTCTTCGCCTTCGCGGCCCTTCTCCCCTGGCAGCTCTTCGCCCACTCGCTCAACGAATCGAGCAATAGCCTCGTGGCGAACAAGAACCTCATCACCAAGGTCTACTTCCCCCGCCTCGTGATCCCGATGTCCGCCGTCCTGGCCGGCCTCGTGGATTTCGCGATCGCTTTCGCCGTCCTCCTGGGCATGATGTTCTACTACGGGATCGTCCCGACCGCGGCGGTCTGGACCCTGCCCCTCTTCATCGTGCTCGCCGTCGCCACGGCCCTTGCCGTCGGACTCTGGCTCTCGGCGCTGAACGTCGAGTATCGCGACGTGCGGTACACGATCCCCTTCCTCACGCAGTTCTGGATGTTCGCGACGCCGATCGCCTATCCGAGCAGTCTCATCCCGGAGGCGTGGCGGCCGCTCTACGGCCTCAACCCGATGGCCGGCGTGGTGGAGGGGTTTCGCTGGGCCCTCCTCGGAAAGGAGCAGGGGCCGGGCGCGCTCCTCTGGGTCTCCGTGGCGGCGGTCTCCGTCTTCCTGGTCGGGGGGCTCTACTACTTCCGGCGGATGGAGAAGACGTTCGCGGACGTCGTGTGAGGCTGGGTTGCCGGCAGCCAGACTGGAAGACGCGCTCCAGGGGAATTGCAGGCTGAATAGGGGGAAACAATGGGCGTGACGTACATCGAGGGAGTGGTGACGGGTCCGACTCAACAGCAGGCAACGGTCCGATTTCTCGTGGACAGCGGGGCAACGTACTCTCTGCTCCCCCACGACGCGTGGAAAGCGATCGGGCTGGCTCCCAAGCGGTCGTTGACGTTCGCATTGGCGGATGGCACAACGGTCGAGCGGAACGTTTCGGAATGCCATGTCTCCCTTCCGGAAGGCGAAGGTCACACCCCGGTCGTGCTTGGCGAGCCTGGGGATGAGGCGCTGCTCGGGGTCGTGACGCTGGAGATCCTGGGGCTCGTCCTGAACCCGTTCACCCGCAAGCTTCATCCGATGCGGATGCTTCTGGTCTGAGGCGGCGAGCGGCCGGATCCGACGCGGGATCGCCGGCGTCGGGTGGGACGAACACCATTTGCGAATCCAAGCGGAGGCCGGGACATGGCCCAAACAGCTCTGCAACTGACCCCTGAGGAGCTTCGTTCCTTTCGACCAGCCCGCCGGCTGGAGGAGTCACGGCGAAGCAAAGCGCCCGAAGTGGAGGCGCGCCTCTTACGTGCTTGGGAAGTGGCCCGGGAGGCGGCCCATCTTCTAAAAGAACGGTTCGATGCGCACCGGGTTCTGGTCTTCGGCTCGTTGGTCCATCCAGAGCGATTCTCGCGCTCGTCCGACATAGACATGGCGGTCCAGGGTCTTCCGGCGCAGAAGTTCTATCGAGCTGTTGCCGAGGTGACCGGCCTGAGCGGGGAATTCGAGATCGACCTTGTCGATCTGGATTCCTGTCGCCCCGCGCTGCGGGAACGGATCGAGCGAGAGGGGAAGGATCTGGCCATGACGGACGAGGAGCTCGGTCGAAAGTGAGCCACGAACCCCGAGAGTTGGCCGGCCGTATTCGGGAAGCCGTGTTGGAACTCGGACATGTCGTGGCCCGCATTGAGACCGGCTGGCAGAGGGCGCGTGTTTCCGCGGACGATTTCTATCTGGACGGCGTTGCCCTTAATCTGCTCGCGCGATCCGGGGGATCACGCCGGCAGCAGAGGAGAGAGGGATGCTGACCGCCGCCAGGATCATTGCGCGGGAAGAGTTGGCACTCTCCCCCTGGGTCCGTCTGGTGACGAAGGAAGTCGAGTTCGCGCCGGGCGAAGAGCCGCGGATCTACCACTGCCTTGCCCAGCCGGATTACATCACGATCCTCGCGCGCACGCGGAGCGGTCTCATCCCGCTCGTCCGGCAGTTCCGCCCCGCCGTCGAGGAATACACCTGGGAGCTTCCGGCGGGGCTCCTGGAGGACGGCGAAGACCCCGAAGAAGCCTGCCGGCGGGAGCTCAAGGAGGAGACGGGGCTGGATGCGATTTCCGTCACGAAATTGGGGAGCTTCTGGTCCGATACGGGCCGGCACGAGAACCGTCTGCACGCCTACTTCATCGAGGCCTCCGACCCGGATCCCTCGTTCGTTCCGGAGACGGGAATGGAAGTGAGGTTCGTCGGGCACGGCGAACTGTGGCAAGAGGTCCAGGAGGGGCGCTTCAATCACCAGCTCCATCTGGGACTCCTCGCGCTCGCACAGCGGATGAGAATCGTTCTGGACTGAGGGTCGGGGCGTGCTGAAGGAAAAGTTCAAGGCGCTTGAAGACGTTTTGCTGGCCGAAACGGAAAGGTGCTACGGGGAGAGACTCGTTTCTCTCGTTCTCTTCGGTTCGGCCGCTCGCGGGACCCAGCGTTTCGATTCCGACGTCGACTTCCTCATCGTGGCGAGGGACCTTCCCCGGGGCCGCTTGAAGAGAGTGAGGGAGTTCCAAGCCGTGGATGAGCGGCTGGGGCCGTTCCTGGGAAAATTGCGCGGATCGGGGATCAATACGGGGCTTTCTCCCGTTTTCAAGGCGCCCGAGGAGGCCGAAGAGGGAAGCCCGCTCTTCCTCGACATGGTGGAGGACGCCAAGATCCTCTTCGACCGGGACGGCTTTTTCGCGCGCAGACTGGAGCGGCTCCGGGAACGACTCAAGGCGTTGGGTGCGAAGAGGATCTGGCGGGGCAACGCCTGGTACTGGGACCTCAAGCCGGACTACAAGCCGGGGGACGTGATCGAACTGTGACCAGCGTGAGTTTGGCCAGAAGCTACATCGAGAAGGCCGTGAAGCGGCTCAAGGTGCTGGATCTCCTCCTCCAGGAGGAAGCGTACTCCGATGTTGTCCGGGAGGCGCAAGAGGCCGTGGAACTGGCCCTCAAGGGTATGCTCCGGTTCGTGGGCGTAGAGCCGCCCAAGTACCACGATGTGGGGGACATCCTTCTCGAGCATCATGACCGTTTCCCGCCCGGCGTCCGGGAGCACCTGGAACGGATGGCGTCGATCTCCAAGGACCTTCGGAAGGAACGTGAGCTGGCCTTCTACGGCGACATCGACTTCATCCCGACCGAAGAATACACGGCTGAGCACGGGGAAGAGGCGCGCGACGGCGCCCGCTTCGTGGTGGACGCGGCCCGGCGGCTGATCGTCCTTCCGTAAATGGAATCATGATGGGTGTGCTGGACGGTATCCAGGGGATGAGGAAGTTGTGAAGACGGTTTGCAGAAAAGCCCTGATCACCGGAAGCAGCGGTCTCATCGGTTCGGAAGCCGTCGCTTTCTTTGACGCGCGCGGCTGGACCGTCCACGGGATCGACAACAACATGCGACTGGACTTCTTCGGGCCGGACGGCGACACGACCCGGAACCTCAAGCGGCTTCGATCGGTCACGCGCCGCTTCAACCATCACGATATGGATATCCGCGACCGCGCGTCCATTCTGGATCTGTTTCGGCGCGAACGACCGGACCTGGTCATCCACTGCGCCGCCCAGCCGTCGCACGATCTCGCAAAGGACCGGCCGTTCGACGACTTCGAGGTCAACGCCGTCGGCACTCTCAACCTGCTGGAAGCGGCTCGGCATTCCTGCCCCGACTCTCCCTTCATTTTCATGAGCACGAACAAGGTCTACGGCGACGCGCCGAACGAGGTTCCCCTGGTCGAGCTCGAGACCCGGTACGACTACGCGGACCCGGCCGCGCGTGAGGGAATCGACGAGTCGATGCGGATCGACGCCACGATGCACTCCCTCTTCGGCGCATCCAAGGTCGCGGCCGACGTCATGGTTCAGGAGTACGGGCGGTACTTCGGGATGCCGACGGTCTGCTTCCGCGGCGGCTGTCTTACGGGGCCGAACCACTCGGGAGCGGAACTGCACGGGTTCCTCGCCTACATGGCGCGGGCGATCCGGGAGGGGCGGACGTACAGGATCTTCGGGTACAAGGGGAAGCAGGTCCGGGACAACATCCACTCGTACGACGTCTGCACGGCGTTCATGGCCTTCTACGAGAGCCCAAGAGCCGCAGCGGTCTACAACCTGGGCGGTGGCCGGGCGAACAGTCTCTCGCTACTAGAGGCAAAGGCAAGATTGGAGGCGCTGATCGGGCTCAAGCTCAAGACGGAATACGTCGAGGATGCCAGAAGGGGAGATCACATCTGCTACATCACGAACCTCGGCAGGTTCGCAACCGACTACCCGGCGTGGCGGATCACCCGTTCCATCGACGACGTCCTGGGCGAGTTCGCCGGGCAAAAGGCGCTGGCGAGAGGCTGACCGGATGCATTTTGCGCTGATCACCCACGGTTTGCCGCAGCCGAGCTCGAATGGCGGTCCGATGACGTGCTGGGCGATCCTCCAGCGGATGCGCGAGGCCGGACACCGGGTGACGGTCGTCGC
>JACPZO010000155.1 GCA_016195465.1 Nitrospirota bacterium | reverse complement strand
CGCCCGGGTCGACGTCGTGGAATCCCCCCTCGTCCGCTTCGCGCCGGGGTTGAGCCTTAACCGCCTCGATCCACTCCCGCCGCAGATCGGCCTCACCGTGGACGGCGACCGGCTGACGGCCGTCACGCGCGTCTCCGGCGAGAAGGACCTCGCCTTCGCGCGCGATCTCCCCGCTTCCCTTCCGTACGTCCTCGCGCCTGGAGGACGGGCATTCGTCGTCGAGGCGGGCGGCGGGCTCGACGTCCTCACGGCTCTCGGGGGCGGCGCGGCGCGGGTCACGGCGTCCTTCTCCAACCGCCTCGTCGCCCGGCTTCTGACGGACACGCTTCGAGAGGCATCCGGGGGGATCTTCCTCGACCCCCGTGTCAGAACGATCGACGGCGAACCGCGGAACGTTCTTCGCCGAACGAAAGAACGCTTCGACGTCATCCATCTCTCCCAGCTCGAGGCCCAGGCCGCTTCTTCGTCGGCCCTCTACGGTCTGGGAGAGGACTACCGCCTGACCGTCCAGGCCGTCCGGGAATATATGGATCATCTCGAGCCGGACGGATGGCTCGCCGTCACCCACTATCTCCTTCCCCCGCCTCGGCTCGCCCCGCGCGTGACGTCTCTCCTGGTCGCGGCCCTGGAAGAGCGCGGCGTCCCCCGGCCCGAAAATCATCTCGCCTCGATCCGGTCGTGGGGAACGGTTGTCCACCTGCTCAAGGCGTCGGAACTGACGCCCGGCGACATCGAGACGATCAAGCTGTTCTCCGAGCAAAGGGGGTTCGACCTGGTGTACTACCCGGGGATGACGACCGCCGAGGAGAACCGGTTCAACCGTTTCCCCGAGCCGATCTACGAAAACCTCACCCGCCGAATCGTGAATCCGGCGGAGCGGAACGCTCTTTACGAGCATTATCCCTTCGACATCCGCCCCGTGACGGACGACCGGCCGTTCTTCTTCCACTTCTTCCGCCGGGACCGGCTGGGCGAGGTGTATAGGGTTGCCGGGGAGAAGTGGCAGGTGTTCATCGAGGGGGGATACATCGTCCCGGTCCTGCTCGTCCTGGCCGGAGCGGCAAGCGCGGTCCTGATCCTCCTGCCTCTGGCCTTCCGGCGGACAGATCGTCCGAACGGCCTGTCCGGACGGACGGCCGTCCTGGGCTATTTTCTCGCGATCGGGTTCGGGTTCATCCTTCTCGAGATTGCTCTCATCCAGCAGGCGATCCGGTTCCTGGACCACCCCACGCCGGCCGTCGCCGTCGTCCTCGCGAGCCTTCTCGTCTCGGCGGGCCTGGGGAGCCGCGTCTCCGAGAGAATCGAGCGTCCCCGCTCTCTCCTCCCCGTCCTCGCTCTCGCCGCCTTTCTGTCGGCGGCCACGAACTGGGTCCTGCCTCCCGTCTTCGAGGCGTTCTCGGGGAGCGCCGACGCCGTCCGGCACGCCGTCCTCGCGGCAACGCTCTCGCCTCTTGGATTCGTCCTGGGCTTCCCGTTCCCCACGGCGATCCGCACGCTCGCCGGGCCCCGGAATCTTGCTCCCTGGGCCTGGGCCGTGAACGGATGCGCGTCGGTCGTGGGAGGCGTCCTGGCCGTCGTCCTGGCCCTGGAGATCGGTTTCTCCGGCGTCCGGTTTCTGGCCGCCGGCTTCTACGTTCTGGCGATGGGTTGTCTTATCGCAGGGGCGCGCCGATCAGGGGAACGAACCGGACATCCAGCAGGTGGTCCACGCTGACCTTTCCGGCGGCGTCCTTGGTTAGAAGAGTGAGCGTTTGATGATACGTCGTGGAGCCGACGGGAATCACGAGGCGGCCGCCGGGCTTGAGCTGTTGGATCAAGGGCGTCGGGATGTGATTGGCCGCGGCCGTCACGAGGATCGCGTCGTAGGGGGCGTGCTCGGGCCTCCCGTGGTATCCGTTCCCGTGACGGACGCCCACGCGCGCGTATCCCAGGGCCTTGAGCCGGTCGGCCGCGCCGCGGGCAAGCCCCTCTCGGATCTCGATCGTGTACACATGGTCCGTGATCCCGGCCAGGACCGCCGCCTGGTAGCCGGAACCGGTCCCCACTTCCAGGACCCTCTCCCCAGGCTTGATCCGGGCGGCCTCGGTCATGAACGCGACGACGTACGGCTGGGAGATCGTCTGGCCTTCGCCGATCGGCAAGGGATGGTCCCCGTAAGCCCGGAACCTGTCGGAGGGAAGGACGAACTCGTGCCGGGGGACCCGACCCATGACGTCGAGGACGCGCGCGTCCGTAAGGCCGCGCTTCTTGAGATCCTGCTCGACCATCCGCGCCCGCGCCTTGGCGAACGGATCGTCAGCGGCATGAGCGGGAGAGGGAATCAGGACCCACAGAAACACCGGAAGCACGGCAATCCGGAGAAGCCGGAAAGGAACTTGCGAACAAGCAGGGATTTCATTTGTCGAACAGTGACCGGGAGAACTAGGGCCCCTCCCCCTTGAGGGGGGAGGGTCAGGGTGGGGGTGAGGAATCGGATGGCACAGACTCACCCTCCCCCTGCCCCCCTCCCGTCGAGGGAGGGGGGGGTCTTTTTTCTGCGGGGCGATCCGGACGAATCGGCAGAACTCATGAAAGGGCATCCTTGTCCATCCTCGCCCAAAGCGTCAGGGAGCGGCGATGCGGGATCCGCCCTCCGGCCACGCCCGTTTGAAATCGTCCACGTTGAACGTCAGGAGCCGATCGACATCGGCCTTCTGCGCCGCCTTCACTATGAGGGCATCGTAGACTATTCCGCCGGAGAGTCCCAGGTCGCTCATGCGCTTGATCGTCGCCGCGTAATCAGAGGAAGACAGGGAAACGACGGACGCGGATGACAAGACGCCTTCATGAACAAGCCTCCACGCCAGTCCGGGAGTGATTCTGGGGCTCACGGGAAGCGTTGACAAGACGGCGTACACCTCGGCGACGGTGTGCGAGCATACAACGAACCCGAACGCCCCTTCCTTCGCCTTCCTCAGCCACGGGAGGGCGCGATGATGGTGCGGATGGGGCTCCACCAGGGCGGCGACGATCACCGACGTGTCGAGCAGGATCTTCACGTCTTCTTCATGGACGCGGCTTTCCGCAGGCGTTCTCCACGGTGCAGGCGGACCGCTTCCATGATGTCCCCCGTCGCCGTCCCGGCGAAGACGAGGACGCCGTCTTCCAGCTTGAGCGGCGTTTCGCGTCCGGCCGGCTTCAGGACAAGTTCGCTTCCATGCTCATCAAGCTCGATCTCGGATCCCGGCCTCAGTCCAAGCCTGTCGCGGATCTTCTTGGGAACAACGATGCGTCCAAAACGGTCAAGTGTCGCCTTCATGCCAGCCTCCAATATTTGCCATTATAATACGGCAATTGGCAATAATCAACGCCAACCGTGGCGAACAGGCCCGAGATCAGCCGCCTCAAGACGGCGTGAACCAACGGGAGGAATGCCTCTCAGGCGTTGGACCGGAAGACAGCGCCCTACGAAAGGCCATACTTCTTCATCTTCGTGAGAAGAGTCCGGCGGGTGATGCCGAGGATGTCGGCCGCCGCCTGCCGGCGCCAGCGCGACTTCGTGAGCGCCTCGACGATCATCTCCTTCTCGGCCGACCCGGCGATCTCACCCACGTTCTCGAGAAGGCTCTTTTCTTCGTCCGGCCGGTCTTTCCCTCTCTCCGGCCCTCTCTCCGGCCCTCTCTCCGGCCCTCTCTCCTGCCCTCCGGACGAGGACAGCGCGTGGGCCACGTGCTCCGGCGCCACTTCCCGTCCCTCGGCGAAGAGGACCGCGCGCTGAAGGACGTTCTCAAGCTCCCGGACGTTCCCCGGCCACGAATGGCTCCTGAGGACGCCGTAGGCATCGTTCGCGAGCCTGAGACCCTCTTTCCCGTACTTGGCGCCGTAGACTTCGACGTACCGGTCGGCCAGCAGGCGGAGATCGTCGCCGCGGTCCCGAAGCGGCGGAAGACGGAGAACGATCGCGTTGATCCGATAGTAGAGGTCCTCGCGGAACCGGCCCGTCCGGACGCTCGCCGCAAGGTCCTGGTTAGTGGCCGCGACGAGCCGGAAATCGATCTTCTTGGACGCCTTCGACCCGATCCGCTCGACGGTCTTCTCCTGGAGCGTCCGAAGGAGCTTCGCCTGCATCGCGGCCGACATGTCCCCGATCTCGTCCAGGAAGAGCGTCCCCCCCTCCGCCTGCTCGAACCTCCCTTCGTGCGTCCGGACGGCGCCGGTGAACGCCCCTCGCTCGTACCCGAACAGCTCAGCCTCCAGAAGCGTCTCCGGGATCGCCGCGCAGTTGACGGCCACGAACGGGCGGCCGTTCCGGGGAGACAGCTCGTGGACCTTCCTCGCGACCAGTTCCTTCCCCGTTCCCGACTCGCCCTCGATCAGCACGGGGATGTCGTGAGCGGCCACCAGCCGAACCAGGGAAGCCATCTTGAGCATTCCCGCGCTCCGGCCGATCATCCCCGGGATCGGGTTCGACGCGGCCTGCTCCCTTAAGTCCCGGACCTCCCGCGCCAGGCGGGAGCGCTCGATCGCCCTCCGGACGACGACCCGGAGATCGGCCAGATCGACCGGCTTCTCGAAGTAATCGTAAGCCCCCTCTTCCACGGCCCGATGAGCCATCTGCCGGGAGCCGTAGGCCGTCATCACGACGATCAGCGTCTCGGGGGCGGCGGCACGGATCCTCCTGAGAAGGTCGAGCCCGTCCGCGTCGGGAAGACGGACGTCGAGCAGGACCAGGTCGGGCCGCTCCGCCGGGATCGCCTCGAGCGCGGCGGCGCCGGTCTCGGCCTCCCGCAGGGCGTACCCCTCCTTTCTCAGCGCCTCTCCAAGGAACAGACGCATCCCCGTGTCATCTTCGACGATCAGGATCGAGCCGCGCCCTTCCGCCGTCACGTCCGCGCCTCCAGGTCGCCGGGGGAGATCAGCGGAAGGCGGACGGTGAAGACCGTCTCGTCCCCCGTCGTTCGGACCTCGATCGATCCGCCGTGGGCCGTGACGATCTGGTGCGTGATCGTGAGGCCGAGCCCCGTCCCGCCGGGCTTCGTGGAATAGAAGGGATCGAAGAGCCGCTCCGGATCGATCTCGGGAAGTCGGCCGGGGTTTGCAACCTCGACGACCACCCACGGGGCGTTCGCGGCGGTTTCGCCGTATGTCCTGAGGCGGACCGCCCCGCCGCCGTCGACGGCGTCCAGAGCGTTGCGAACGAGGTTCAGGAACGCCTGGAGCATCTGCTCGCCGCTCCCCATGAGAGGCGGAAGATCCGGTTTCAGCTCCGTCTCGATCGGGGCGGACGAAGAGACCCGCCCCCGTTCCGTGAGCAGGACGACCTGCCGCAGAACGGCGTTGACGTCGACGGGCTCCGGAGGAGGAGGATGCGGCTGGGCGAACAAGAGAAGCTGTTCCACGACCCGGTTGAGGCGTTCGGTCTCGTCGACGATCGTCTGGGCGTATCGCCGCCGGGGGTCCTCCGCGGCGAAGTCCTCGACCAGGAGCTGGGCGAGACCTTTCATCCCTCCCAGGGGGTTCCGCACCTCGTGCGCCACGCCGGCCGCCAGGCGGCCGAGACTCGCGAGCCGCTGGGTCCGCTGGATCTGCCGGTGCATGGCCGCGATCCGCCCCAGGTCGCGGAAGTTGACGACGACGCCCACGGGCTCTCCCCGCCCGCCCCCGAGGAGGGACGTCGTGAACCCGAGCGAGACGATCCTCCCGTCGGGGAGCTCGACCGCCGCCTCGTCGGACGTCGCGGCGCGGCCCCCATCGAGCGTCTCCCGGATCCTCCGGGCGAAATCGGGCGCACGGAAACAGGCGCGGCAGACCTCCTCGACCGGTCTCCCGACGGCGTCTTGCGCCCGGCAGGACAAGATCCGCTCCGCCGACGGATTGAAGGTCGTGACGATCCCCCGGCCGTTCACGGTCATCACGCCGCCCGTCATGCTCTCGAGGATGTTCGTGTACTGCCCGAACGAGCGGGCCACGACCTTGAAATCCTTCCCCAGGAGGCCGTCGTCCGAGAGGAGCGAAGGCGCCTCGCCCGGCTCCACGGGAATCCGCTCCCCGCGCGCCAGCAGAGAGCGGATCGGGCGGATGATGGAGGCGGCCAAAAGAAGTCCGACGAGAAGAGCGGCCGCCCCCGAGACGGCGACGAAGAGGGGGAGCGATCCGACGCGGCCGAGCGACTCCGGATGGGACTGGGGTCCACCCAGGCGCGCGGCGACTTCCGCCCACGCCGCGTAGACGACCAGGGCCGGCCCGACGGCGAAGAGGACGAGGAACGCCGGGATGAAGATGTAGAGGCTGAGCTGGATCCGCGTCGTAAAGAGGTAGGAAATCAGGCGGCCGAGATTCACCGCCGCAGGCCCGAACGCGCGGCTCTCACCGCGCCCCGCCCTTGAAGACGGACATCATGTCCCACATCGGGAGGAAGATGCCGAGCGCCAGGAACAGGACCATCCCGCCGATGAAGAGGAGGAGGATCGGCTCGATCATCGTCGAGAGATTGCGGATCGCGTACTCGACTTCCCGATCGTAGTACTCGGAGACCCTCGTCAGCATTTCGTCGAGGTTTCCCGTGTCCTCCCCCACGGCCACCATGTGCGTGACGAGCGGAGGAAAGAGGCCCGACGTTTTCATCGGCCCGGACAGGCCGCGACCCTCGCGGACGCTGTCGCGGACGGACTCCACGGCCCGGGTGACGATCACGTTCCCGATCGTCCCGCCGACGATCTCGAGCGTTTGAAGGATCGGAAGCCCGCTCCGGTTGAGCGTGGCGAAGATCAGGGCGAACCGGGACAGAAGGACCTTGAGGATCAGGCGGCCGAAGATCGGCATCGTGAGCTTGAAGCGGTCGAGCGCCTCCCGGCCCGGCCCCGTCTTGACGAACGCGCGGAGCCCGAGCGCGGCGGCGCCGAGCCCACCCAGGATCAGGAACCAGTAGTTCTGGACGACGTAATTGATCCCGATGAGGACGCGCGTCGGAAAGGGAAGAGCGACCTTGTGGCCGGCGTAGAGCTTCGCGAACTGGGGAATGACGAGCGTGACGAGGATGGCGAACGCGATGCAGATCGCGACGACGACGATGATCGGGTAACGGACGGCCGCCTTGACGCGGGCGCGCGTCTCGGCCTCGTGCTCGGCCAGCGTCGCCAGCCGCTCCAGGATCTCGTCGAGGACGCCGCCCTCCTCCCCGGCCCGGATCATGCCCACGTAGAGGTTGTCGAACGCCTTGGGATGGCGGGCCAGGGCCGCCGAGAACGAGCTCCCTCCCTCGATGTCCTTCCGCACCTGGATCAGGACCTCGCGGATCTTCGGGTTCTCCGACTGGGACGCGCACGTATCGAGCGCCGTGGTCAGTGGAATCCCCGCGTTGATGAGCGTGGCGAGCTGGCGGGAGAATACGATCCGGTCCTGAGGCGTGATCCGGCGGAACGTCTCCAAAAGATCGCCCGACAGCGCCCCTTCCTTCTTCTCCTCGATCGAGACCGGAACATAGCCGAGGCCGGCCAGATGATCCGCCACCGCCTCCGGCCCGCTCGTCTCGATGGCGCCCGTCACGGGTTCCCCGTCCTGCGACCGCGCCCGGTAGTGGAATGTCGGCATCTCGGCTCTCAGCGGTCGGCGGCCGGCCGACAGCGGATCGCCGCCGCCTCTCGACCTTGGGCCCTAGACTCTCGACCTTCGACCTTCGACATTAGACCTTGGGCGCCTCTCTTCACTCCTCAACGTCCGTCGTCACGCGGAGGATCTCCTCCACCGACGTGAGGCCGGCCGCGGCCTTGCGGAGGCCCTCCTCCCGGAGGGACCTCATCCCCTCGCGGATCGCCTGGGCGCGGAGCCGGCTGCTTGTCTCCTTGGCCACGACCATGCGCCGGAGCGACTCGCTCATCGTCATCATCTCGAAAATCCCGACCCGCCCCAGATATCCGGCCTGCCGGCACGCCGGACAGCCGACAGCCCGGTAGAACAGGACCGACCCGGGAACGCCCGCGAGTCCAAGCTCCTTCAGGAGGTCCGGCGAGGCCTCGTAGGAAGCCCGGCACTTGACGCAGAGGCGGCGGGCCAGG
Organism: Nitrospirota bacterium; assembly: GCA_016195465.1. GTDB lineage: Bacteria > Nitrospirota > RBG-16-64-22 > RBG-16-64-22 > RBG-16-64-22 > RBG-16-64-22. The sequence goes on along the minus strand of JACPZO010000155.1, from coordinate 7,305 downwards.
CGCTGGCCCGCGACGCCGAGGAGCGACGAGGCGATCAGGAACGGCTCCACGCCCATGTCGACGAGGCGGGCCACCGCCCCGGCGGCGTCGTTCGTGTGGAGGGTCGAGAAGACGAGGTGGCCCGTGAGCGCCGCGTGGATCGCGATCGTCGCCGTCTCGCTGTCCCGGATCTCCCCGACCATGATCACGTCCGGGTCCTGGCGGACGATCGCCCTGAGCCCCGACGCGAACGTCACGCCCGCCTTGGGGTTCAGCGGGACCTGGTTGACGCGCGCGAGCTGGTATTCGATCGGGTCTTCGATCGTGATGATGTTCTTCTCCGCGGAGTTGATCCGGGCGATGGAGGCGTAGATCGTCGTCGTCTTGCCGCTGCCCGTCGGGCCGGTCACGAGGATGAACACGTGGGGGCGGAGGACGAGCTTCTCGTAGACCGCCAGCAGATCGGCGTCGAGCCCCAGCTCGGCCAGGTCCACCATGCGGGTCCCCTTTTCGAGAAGGCGCAGGACGATCTTCTCCCCGAAGAGGGTCGGGAGCGTGGACATCCGGACGTCGTACGACTTTCCGCCCACGCCGATCTCGAACCGCCCGTCCTGCGGCACCCGCTTCTCGGCGATGTCCATGCTGGCCATGATCTTGAGCCGCGAGGAGAGGCCCGCATGGAGGTGCTTCGGGGACTCCATGACGTCCCGGAGGAGGCCGTCGATCCGGTAGCGGATCCGGATCACGTTCTGGTCCGGCTCGATGTGGACGTCGCTCGCCCGGTCGCGGTCGGCCTGGGTGATGATCATGTTGACCAGCTTGACGACCGGCGTCTCATCCGCCATCGCCTCGAGGGAGAGAGGCCCTTCTTCCTCGGCCGCGGCGGCGGCCTGCTCCGCGTCGATCCCGCGGACGATCTCTTCCATCGACTCCCGCACCGTGTAGTGGCGGTCGATCGCCTTCACGATCTCGCGCTCCGTGGCCACGACCGGGACGATTTCCAGCCCCGTCGTCCGGCGAATGTCGTCGATGGCGAACACGTTCAGCGGGTCCACCATCGCCACGGTGAGGTCCTTTCCGTCCCGGTTGATGGGGACGGCGCGCGTGCGGCGGGCCAGGGCTTCCGGGATGAGCGTGACGATGTCCGGATCGATCGTCGCCTTGGAGAGATCGACGTGAGGAATGCCGAGCTGGCGCCCCAGGAACTCGATCATCGTCAGCTCGTCGACCATTCCCAATGCCTTCAGGACGCCGCCCAGACGCCCTCCCCGGCGCTTTTGTTCCTCGAGGGCGCGCGCGAGCTGCTCTTGGGTCAGAAGTCCTCCCTCCACGAGCATCTGCCCGATCATTCGGTGCCGCACGCCCTTCTTGGGCGCTGGACGCGATGGCTCCATTTCCTTCCCCTGCCTCCTCATCCCTTGTAAGTTTCAAATTGGAAATTGGAAATCGCAAAGTGGAAAGAAAAGGGTTTAACCGCCACTTTACAATTTGAAATTTCCAATTTCAAATTTACAACGGGTCCAGATGTGTAGGTTGGGTTAGGCGCGGTTTTTTGCGCCGTAACCCAACAAAACCATTTTGGCGAATATTCGGTTTGTTGGGTTACGCGATAAAGCCGCTAACCCAACCCACATGACTTCCCTTACCCCCTCATCCTTATTCCATAACCCCGGTTCTTTGCAACGAGAACCATTTCACCGTCTCCGCGAGCCCCTTCTCCAAGGAAACCGACGGCCGCCATCCGGCTTCCGCCAGCCGCCCGGCATCGAGGCAGGAGCGCTTCTGCTCGCCGGGCTTGGCCGGACCGTGCCGCCTCTCGGCGCGCCCGCCGGTCAGGGCGTTCAGGCGGTCGAAAAGATCGACCACCGAAGTCTCCACGCCGGTGCCGACGTTGTACGCCCCCCGGAGGCCGCGGGTCAAGGCCGTCCGGTTGGCCTGGACGACGTCGCCCACGTAGACGTAGTCCCTGGTCTGCGCGCCGTCCCCGTTGACTACGGGCGTTTCGCCGCCTAGGAGGCGCTCGGCGAAGATCGCGACGACGCCGGCCTCCCCGCGGGGGTCCTGGCGGGGTCCGTACACGTTCGCGTACCGGAGCGCCGTCGCGTGGAAGCCGTGCTCGACGCCGTAGTAGTGGAGGTAGACCTCGACGGAAAGCTTAGCCGCTCCGTACGGAGAGACGGGGCGCGTGGGATGGGTCTCCGGCGCGGGGAACGTCTCCTGCTCGCCGTAGATGGCGCCGCCAGTCGAGGCGAAGAGGACCCGGCGCGTCCCGAAGAGGCGGCACAACTCGAGGAGCCTGAGCGTCCCGACCACGTTCACGTCGGCGTCGAAGGCCGGATCGGCCACGGACCGGCGGACGTCGATCTGGGCGGCGTGGTGGCACAGGACGTCGGGCCGGAACTCCTCGAAGACCTCCTTGATTCCAGGATCCCGGATGTCCGCGTGGTAGAAGCGGGCGCTCCGCGGAAGGTTCTCTTCCCGGCCGGACGAAAGGTTGTCGATGACGGCCGCTTCATGGCCGTCCGCCAGAAATGCCTCGGCCACGTGCGATCCAATAAATCCCGCCCCGCCGGTGATGAGGATCTTCATTCGCATTCACCCCTCTCCGGATGTTGAATCGCTTTCAGCTTTCAGCTTTCAGCTTTCAGCTTTCAGCTTTCAGCTTTCAGCTTGTGGATGGACTCTTCTTCCGCTGATCGCTGAATGCCGATCGCTGACCGCTTATTCTGTTTCTCCACAACTCTATCACATTCCCCGCGCGGCCCGTCTAGCAGGTTACGGAAAAAGTCCCCTCTCCCCATGCCAGGGGGAGAGGGCGAGGGTGAGGGGGTTAAGCAAGCCGTTGATTCCATTGCCCCTCACCCCAACCCTCTCCCAGAGGGAGAGGGGGCGAAAGGGGTTTTTCCGCAGCCGCCTAGCGGGCCGCGGGAATGCCCAGCTTGGCGCGGAAGTAGCCGATCGTCTCCTTGAGCCCTTCCTCCAGCCTGACGCGGGGCTCCCATCCCAGGACCGAGCGGGCCTTGGATATGTCGGGCTGGCGCACCTTTGGGTCGTCCACGGGGAGCGGCCGGAAGACGACGCGGCTCCGGCTCCCCGTCGCCCGGACGATCGTCTCCGCCATCGAAAGGACGCTCATCTCGGCGGGGTTTCCAATGTTGACCGGACCGGTTGCATCGGAGGCGAGAAGACGCGCGATCCCGTCGACGAGGTCGGTAACGTAGCAGAACGACCGCGTCTGCGACCCGTCCCCGTAGACCGTCACCTCCTCGTTCCGAAGCGCCTGGGAAATGAAGTTTGGCACGGCGCGCCCGTCCCGCACCCGCATCCGCGGCCCGTAGGTGTTGAAGATCCGGACGATCCGCGTCGGAACGCCGTGGGCGCGATGGTAGGCCATCGTCATCGCCTCGGCGAACCTCTTGGCTTCGTCGTAGACGCCGCGCGGGCCGATCGGGTTCACGTTCCCCCAGTAGTCCTCCGTCTGGGGATGGATGAGCGGATCGCCGTAGACCTCGGACGTGGACGCGAGGAGGAAAACGGCCCCCTTGGCCTTGGCCAGGCCGAGCGCCTTGTGCGTTCCCAGCGAGCCCACCTTGAGGGTCTGGATCGGAAATTCGAGGTAGTCGATCGGGGAGGCGGGACTGGCGAAGTGAAGGATCGCGTCGAGCGGCCCGTCCACGTAGATGTAGTTCGTCACGTCGTAGTGAACGAACGAGAAACGCGGGTTCCGGACGTGGGCGATGTTGGCCACGTCGCCCGTGATGAAATTGTCCATGCCGATCACCTCGTGGCCGTCCGCGAGGAACCGGTCGGCCAGATGCGATCCGATGAAACCGGCGACGCCCGTGATCAAGACCCGCATCACGACTTCCTCCTCTCGGACGTCAGGCCCGCGCCGACTGCGCCGGCCTTGCCCGCGCTTTCCAGGCCCCGGCCGACGCCCACGTACTCGAACCCGATCTCGGCCATCTTGCGGGGGTCGTAAACGTTCCGCAGGTCGATCAGCCGCTTCGCCTTCAGAAGCCCTCCCAGGCGGTCGAAATCGAGGTTCCTGAACTGGTTCCACTCCGTCAGGATGAGGAGCGCGTCGGCCCCCCTGGCGGCGTCGTACGCGTCCTCGCAGAACTCCGCCGAGGGAAAAAGGGAGCGCGCGCCTTCCAGCGCCGCCGGATCGAAGAGCCGGCACCGGGCGCCCTCGCCGATCAGCTCCTGGACGATCCACGTCGCGGGAGACTCCCGGAGGTCGTCCGTGTTCGGCTTGAAGGAGAGCCCCAGGACGCCGATCGTCCTGCCGCGCAGGTCTCCCAGCGCGGCCCGGACCTTCTCGACCATGCGCTTCTTCTGGCTCTCGTTGACCCGGATCACGGCGTCGACCACTCCGAACTCGTACCCGTGCAGACGGGCGATCTGGGTGATGGCCCGCGTATCCTTCGGGAAGCAGGACCCGCCGTACCCCGGGCCCGCGTGGAGGAACTTCGGGCCGATCCGCCGGTCATGCCCCATCCCCTTCGCGACGACGTTGACGTCCGCGCCGACCCGCTCGCAGATGTTGGCGATCTCGTTGATGAAGGAGACCTTGGCCGCCAGGAACGCGTTCGACGCGTACTTGATCATCTCGGCCGATTCGACGTTCGTGACGATGAAAGGCGTCTCGATCAGGTACAGCGGAGAGTAGAGGTCCTTCATGATCGCGATCGCCTGGGGCGACGAGGCCCCGATCACGACGCGGTCCGGGCGCATGAAGTCCTCGATCGCCGATCCCTCCCGCAGGAACTCGGGATTGGAGACGACGTCGAAATCGAACGCGCCGTTCCGGGTCGACAGGATGATCTCGCGGATCCGCTCTCCGGTCCCCACGGGGACCGTACTCTTCGTCACCACGACCTTGTACCCGTTTATGTGCGTCCCGATGGCCCGCGCGACCTCCTCGACGTAGGAGAGATCGGCCGACCCGTCGTCCCGGGGCGGCGTCCCGACCGCGATGAGGATGACGAGGGCCTTGTCGACGGCCCGCGACAGGTCGGTCGTGAACGACAGTTGTCCCTCCCGCATGTTCTTGCGGACCATCTCCTCCAGCCCCGGCTCGAAGAACGGGACCCGTCCGTTCTGCAGGCTCGCGATCTTCGCCTCGTCGTTATCGACGCACGTCACCTTCAGCCCGAACTCCGAGAAGCACGTCCCGGTTACGAGACCCACGTACCCCGTTCCCACAACGCAGATATTCATGAAATGCCGACCTCCTTGTGTCGATCGTCCGGCTTCGAAGCCGCGCGACCGCGTCTTTCGAGATAGCGCCCCAGCGCCTCTTTCCACCCGCGAGGACGGCGGCCCGTCAGGGAGACGTACCGGTCCAGGCACAAAACCGAATAAACCGGGCGCGGCGCGGGACGGCCCAGGGACTCGCTCGTGACCGGCAGGGTCTCGACGCCCGACATCCCGCCTTGGGCAACGATCTCCCGGGCGAACTCGAACCATGTGCACGATCCGGCGCCGGAGAAGTGTACCTTTCCGCCCGCCCCGAGGTCCACGAGAACGGCGATCGCCTCCGCCAGGTCCTCGGTGTGGGTCGGGCTCCCCTCCTGGTCGTTGACGACCGTGAACCGTCCCTTCTCCCTGGCCTGCCGGAGGATCGCCTCCACGAAGTTCGGACCGTGCGGACCGTAGAGCCAGGAGGTCCGGACGATGAGACCGTCGTTTCCCAGCCTCTCGACCTCCCGTTCCCCCATCCGCTTCGAACGCCCGTAGACCGAGATCGGATTCGTCGGATCGGCTTCCTGGTACGGAATCCGGGCCGTTCCATCGAAGACGTAGTCCGTGCTCACGTACGCGAGCCTCGCCCCGCGCGCCCCGCACGCGTCGACGACGTTCCGCGTCCCGGCGTGGTTCACGGCGAATACCTTCTCCGGCTCGCGCTCCGCGTCGTCAACCCGCGTATAGGCGGCCGCATGGACAACCAGATCGGGGGCCGCCTCCCCGATCGCCCGGAGCGTTTCGTCCCGGTTGGTAACGTCGAACGCTACCCGCGTCACCCCGGCCGTCTCGTGCCCCGCGGCCGCAAGGGCCGGGACCAGGTCCCGCCCGAGCATCCCGTTCGCCCCGGTCACCAGAATCCGCACGTCAACCTCCGCCCCCCACCCCGACCCTCCCCCCTCAAGGGGGAGGGAGGTTCTTTTCGATTCACCGATTCACCCATTCACCCATTCACCGATCGCTCTGTGCCTCTGTGGCTTTCTTTCCCATTCACCCATTCACCTATTCACCGATCGCTCTGTGCCTCTGTGGCTTTCTTTCCCATTCACCCATTCACCCATTCACCGATTCACCGTTTCTTCCCTTCACCATCTCACCGGCTCGCCGACCCCGCGGGACGCCAGGTTCGAAAGCCACTCCCGGTTCCGGCCGTACCACTCGATCGTCCGTTCGATCCCCTCTTCGAAGCCGATCCGGGGGCGCCATCCCAAGTCCCGTTCGATCCGCGACGAATCGATCGCGTACCGGCGGTCGTGCCCCGGCCGGTCGGGAACGAACTGGATCAGCGACTCCGGCTTCCCCAGACGCCGAAGGACCGTCCGCGTCACATCCAGATTGGTCCGCTCGCAGTTCGCGCCGATATTGTAGACGCCTCCGGGCTCTCCATCCCTAAGGACAAGGTCCACGGCCGCACAGTGGTCATCCACGTAGATCCAGTCGCGGACGTTCAGACCGTCGCCGTAGACGGGGACCGGCTGATCGTTCATCGCGCGGAGAACGAAGAGAGGAATCAGCTTCTCGGGGAACTGGTACGGACCGTAGTTGTTCGAGCACCGCGTGACGATCCCCGGGAACCCGTAGGTGCGGTGGTAAGCACGGACGAGGAAATCGGCCGCGGCCTTGCTCGCCGAGTAGGGGGAATTGGGCGCGAGCGGCGTCTCCTCCGTGAAAAGGCCGGCCGGTCCCAAAGAGCCGTAGACCTCGTCGGTCGAGACCTGGACGAACCGCCGGACGCCCGCCGTCCGGGCCGCGTCCAGGAGGACCTGCGTTCCGGAAACATTGGTCCGGACGAAGACGGCCGGCCCCAGGATGCTCCGGTCCACGTGGGACTCGGCGGCGAAATTGACCACCGCGTCCACGTCCTCGAAAAGCGGCCGAACAGCCTCCGGGTCCGCGATGTCGCCCTGGACGAAGCGGTACCGGTGGTCCGTCTCCACCTCCGCCAAGTTCTCCCGGTTCCCGGCGTACGTCATGGCGTCCAGGTTGATCACGGAGTCCTCCGGGTGCTCGCGCAGAACGTACCGCACGTAGTTCGACCCGATGAACCCGCATCCGCCGGTCACCAGAATCTTCATGACT
>JACPZO010000144.1 GCA_016195465.1 Nitrospirota bacterium | reverse complement strand
CCGGAGCTCACGGAGCGGTTCGAGCTGTTCATCAACGGACGGGAGCTCGCCAACGCCTTCTCGGAGCTGAACGACCCCCTCGATCAGCGCGGACGATTCGAACAGCAGGCGGCCCTCCGCGCGGCGGGCGACGAGGAGGCCCATCTCGTGGACGAAGACTTCCTCCGGGCGCTCGAGTACGGGATGCCCCCCGCCGCCGGCGCGGGGATCGGGATCGACCGGCTCGTCATGCTCCTCACCGATTCCCCCTCCATCCGGGACGTCATCCTCTTCCCCCACATGCGCCCCGAAAGGACATGAAGCTCCCCTTTTCATTCCGCGTCGCGCTCCGGTACCTGGCCCCCGGCCGCACGAAGCCGTTCTCGGCAACGGCCCTCATCGGGACCGCGGGCGCGTCGCTCGGGCTGGGAACGCTCGGCATCCTGCTTCGGACCTTCCTGCGGGACGATCCCGCCGCGGCCGCCTTCTCCACGCAGGCGCTGGTTTCCGTACTCCTCGTCGCGCTCGGCATCTGGCTGTTCCTCGCGCTCGTCCTTCTCCTGATCCAGCGTTTCGGGCTCTCGGTCAACACGGTCGTCTCCACGGCCGGCGTGGCCGTCGGCGTATGGGCGCTCATCGTCGTCATCGCCGTCATGACCGGCTTTCAGGAGGACATGCGGCGGAAGATTCTCGGCGTCACGTCCCACGCCGTGATCCTCCCGTTCGCGCCCGGTCTCCCGGAGGCCGGACGGACGGCCGAAAAGGCGCGGGCCGTCCCGGGCGTGACGGGCGTGACGCCTTTCGTTCTCTCCCAGGTGATGCTCTCGGCCGGCGACCGGGTCGCCGGCGTCGTGGCGCGCGGGATCGATCCTTCCACGGAGGTCCAGGTCACGGAGATCGGCCGGAAGATGGCCCAGGGACGCCTTTCGAACCTCGCGCCGGGATCGAAGCCGCCCGCCCGGCCCGGCATCATTCTCGGGAAAGAGCTGGCCGCCCGCCTGGGCGTTTTCGCCGGCGACTCCGTCACGATGATCTCTCCGCTGGGCACTCCCGGCCCTCTCGGGATGCAGATCCCAAGGATGAAGCTCTTCGACGTCGTCGGGATTTTCGACGTCGGGATGTTCGAGTATGACTCGACACTCGCTTTCCTTCACATCCGCGAGGCCCAGTCCTTCTTCAAGATGGAGGACCGGGTGACCGGACTCGAACTGCGCGTGGCCGACATCGACCGCGCCGACGAAACCGCGAAGGCCGTCCAGAACGCGCTCGGGCCGCACGTCTACGCAAGGGACTGGATGCAGATGAACCGGAACCTCTTCTCCGCGCTGAAACTGGAGAAGATCGTCATGTTCATCATCCTGACGCTCATCATCGTCGTCGCGGCGTTCAACATCATCGCGACCGCCACGATGCTTGTCGCGGAGAAACAGCGGGAGATCGCCATTCTCGCCGCCATGGGAGCCACGAGGGGCATGATCCGGTCGATCTTCCTGGGCATCGGCGCGGTCATCGGCGCCGTCGGGACGGCCATCGGGGTCGTCACGGGCGCGCTCTCCTGCCACATCCTCGCGAAGTATCAGATCATCACGCTCCCGGCCGACATCTACTACATCTCCCATTTTCCCGTCCTCCTCAGGGCCGGAGACGTCATCCTCATCGCGGCGGCCGCGATGGCGATCTCCTTTGCCGCGACCATCCACCCCTCTTGGCGCGCGTCCCGGCTCGACCCCGTCGAAGCGCTCCGGTACGAATGAGCGCCGGCGCGTCCGTCCCGCCCATTATCGAGACCCGCGCCCTCTGCAAGTCGTTTCCGTCGGGCGCCGAAGCGCTCCACGTTCTCCGCGGAATCGACCTGACCCTCTCTACGGGGGAGTTCGTCTCGATCGTCGGCGTCTCGGGCGCGGGCAAGAGCACGCTCCTTCACATCCTCGGAGGATTGGACCGTCCCACGTCCGGGAACGTCGTCTATCGGGGAAACGACCTCTTCTCGGGATCGGAAGAAGAACTGGCCGACTACCGGAACGCGCGAATCGGTTTCGTCTTCCAATTCCATCACCTTCTTCCCGAATTCACGGCCATTGAGAACGTCCTCCTGCCCGGCTGGATCCGCGGAGAACGTGCGGACGACAAGGAAAAAGCGGGAGCGCTCCTGGCGGAGCTTGGGCTGGCCGACCGGGGGCATCACCGCCCGGGCCAGCTCTCGGGCGGGGAACAACAGCGGGTGGCCCTGGGCCGGGCGCTTTTCCTGGACCCCGAGATCATCCTGGCCGATGAGCCGACGGGAAACCTGGACTCGGCCACCGGGCAGGAGATCCACGATCTCATCCTGAAGATCAACCGCACGCGCGGGACAACGTTCGTCATCGTCACGCACAACGAGGCCCTCGCCCGCACGGCCCACCGGTGTCTGAGACTGAAAGACGGAAAGTTGGTTGAGGCGGATTAGGGATTAAGGGAGGCCCATTGTTTCAATTTTCAATTTTCAATTTTCAATTTCCAATTTTCAATTTACAATTTTCAATTTTTGAATTCTTGAATTTCATGCCTCCCAGAAACCCCTTGACTCCCTCTATCGGGTTCGATAGATTTCGATACCCCGGCCGCGACCGGGGCTTTCCATTTCTATTGCCGAGGTAGCTCAGTTGGTAGAGCAGGGGACTGAAAATCCTCGTGTCGGCGGTTCAACTCCGCCCCTTGGCACCAAATATATCAAAGCGTGTCGCTCTTATCGTACTCCGTATCCGGTTCTTTTACATTGGCGGCCCGCGCTGATTCGCCATGCACGCCGGCCGGCGTTAAGGCAAGCTGTTGGGAGATTTCCTGCATTTCCTCAATGGCCAGCAGGATGCTCTCCAGCGGCAACTGTGCCCACCGGCGCAGTTGTTCGCGGCGCGCGCCTTCGAAGCTTGTCAGCCGCCAGTCGAAGTCCGTCGTTTCCGACTCATTTTCCGGCATTGTCTTCCAACCTCATGCGCAGGTGTTCGATGTCTATCCTGTCCTGCTCCCTGCCCGCCGCTTCCTTCATCTTGATCAGCGCCGGAATGGCGACAAACCGCACTTCCATGGAGCCGTACAAAAGCTTGATCAGCGCGTTGGCATATTCCTCGTCGAAAGAAAACGGCTCATTCACGAATATGTCAACGGAGGTCTCACGGTGGCTGTCGCTCCAGAGCTGCAAAACCTGCATGCCCTTGTCGCGTATCCAGCCCTCGCGGGTATCTCGATCCGCAAACTGCTGCGCCGTGACCGGCGCCAGCGGCTTGTAACCGAGTGTTTTCAGAGCGGCGAATGCCCGCCTGATGTTGTCCGGCATCAGTTGGACGACCAAATCGGCGTCCTTTGTAAAGCGCAGATAGCCGTGGGCGTTCACCGCAAGCCCGCCGGCGACCAGATAGCGCACGCCCGCCTCGTTCAGCGCGCGCACAATAGCCTCGATGCTGGCCAGTTTCATGCGACTTTCATGCGACTTGAGCAGGGTATGTCACTTGATTATTTTACACGAATTTTCCTCCATTCCACACATACATTCCCCCGTTCTACACGATCTTTTCCCCACACGATTCCGAACCGTGCCGCTTGGTGTTCCGCCGGCTGTTCTCGTCGGCCGGAACGTTTTCGACTTGATTCATCCCGAGGACCTGCCGGATGCCCGGAGTTCCTTCATGCGGGCACTTCAGGAGCCGGGCGTTACCGTCTCGGAGCCGTTCCGGGCCCATCACGCCGACGGATCGTGGGTCTACGTGGAAGTCGTCAGCCACAACTTCATGGACGACCCCCGGATCCAGGGCATCCTCGGCAACCTGCGCGACGTCACGGACCGAAAGCGGCTGGAAGACGAGCGCCTCAAGACGAGCAAGCTGGAGTCCCTGGGCGTCCTGGCGGGCGGCATCGCGCACGACTTCAACAACATCCTCACGGTGATCCTCGGGAACATCTCCATCGCCAGGACGCTCGCCCCGGACGACGGCCCGATCGCGAAGAGACTCGCCGAGGCGGAGAAGGCCTCGCTCCGCGGACCTCTGGCCCGCGGAGGCCGACGAAGGCCAGATCAGCCAGGTCGTCCACAACCTCGTTCTCAACGCGGACCAGGCGATGCCCGAAGGCGGAACGATCCGGATTCGCTGTGAGAACGCCGTCGTGAACGCGGAACAGGCCGAATCTTGCCTTTCTCTCGCCCCGGGCGGATACATAAGGATTTCCGTGGCCGACAGCGGCATCGGCATCCCCGAAGAGCACATGAAGAAGATCTTCGATCCCTATTTCACGACCAAACAGCGCGGGAGCGGCCTCGGCCTCGCCACGGCCTACTCCGTGATCCGAAATCACGGCGGATGCATCGCCGTGGAGTCCCGCCTTGGCGCGGGGACGACGTTCCATGTCTACCTCCCCGCGTCGACTAAGGAGATCCCCATTTCCAGCCGTACCGGGGCGCGGGGAATCCGCCTCTTCAGAAATGCACGAGTCCTTGTCATGGAGGATGAAGAGGCCGTCAGGAACATCGCGAGAGATATCCTGACGTCCCTGGGTTGCGAGGTGATCGTCGCCTCCGAGGGGACCGAGGCCGTCGACCTTTACGCGAGGGCGGCGGAGTCGGGCCGGCCGTTCGACGCCGTCATAATGGACCTCACGGTCCGGGGCGGGATGGGAGGAAAGGAGGCTGTCCGGAAGGTGATCGAAATCAATCCCGCCGCCAAGGTCATTGCCTCCAGCGGGTACTCGGAAGACCCCGTCATGGCGGACTTCCGCAAGTACGGTTTCAGCGGCGTCGTGGCAAAGCCTTACAGGATCGACGAGCTCGCCGCGGCCCTCGAACGTGCGCTGGGCGAGGAAACGTAGGTCCTCAGTACCCGCCCCATCGTCCTAGGCCGTCCCTTGAACCTGAACACCGCGTGCTCGTATCCGTCGCCGAAACGCGCTTCACCCGCCCAGCGGCAAGCTGATTGTGCCTTGTGTCAAGCACCGGAAATACAGTAAAGTCAGGCAGTTTCTCTTGCGCGGCGCAACGGCATTCCTTCGCGGTGTCGGCAAGGACTGGAGGACAGAATATGAGGAAGTTCAGGGTCGTCATTACGCACGATCTGGAATACAAGGGCTACGTCGTGGACGTTCCCGAACTTCCCGGCTGCATGAGCCAGGGAAAAACAATCGACGAAGCCCTCACGAACATCAAGGACGCGATCAACGGCTGGCTCCACGTGGAGAAGAAACGAGGGCGATTGAGACTCCCCAAAGCTGGAGAAGTATTCGTTGGAGAGGTCGCAGTCTGATTATGGGAAGACTCTCCGGCGTCTCGGGAAAGCGGGCCGCAAAGGTGTTTCAGAAGTTCGGTTACATCGTGGACCACCAGACCGGAAGCCATACGATCCTGTACCATGAAGCACGGCCCACGTTGTCGATTCCCGACCATAAGGAGCTGGCCCCCGGACTCTTGAGAGGACTCATCCGAAAGAGCGGTCTGTCCGTCGAGGAGTTCTTCACCCGAAAGTAAGGCGCTTCACGATCCTTCACCCCTCCTTGAACCGGCGCACTCGATTCCGCCCGGGCCGGTCAGGTCTCCCGGACTTCCCTGCCTCTGCCGATCAGATCGCCGACGATGGCCAACAAGCCTTTCCCGGGAGCACTCCGCCTTCGTCAGGACGCTGGCCGCGAGTCCTTCCTCGGCAAGGTGCTCGCGCACCGGCGCTGGGATTTCAAGCCGGGACCGGCCTGTCCTACATGGACGCGGAGAACTGCTCCTGGGCGGGAGGAAGGCAGGCCGCGTCCGTGCAGGCCTGATAGCGGAGGATCCCCTTGAGGCGGCCCCCGTCCGGGGCCGGGAGAGACTTGAACGAAACGCGGATGACGAACTCGCCCTCGTAGACCCTCAGGGCCTTGGGCGAGAAGCCGAACCGCTTCTCGAGCGCGTCCGGATATCTGACGTTTGCCAGGTGCGCCAGGTCCTCCCGCTCGAAGGCGACGACGACGGGTATGAGAAACTTCTCCGAGGCGGGGTTCGCCTGGACGTGGAAACCCTCCGCCAAGCGGACGGTCAGCACGAGCTCCGCCCCTCCCCCCGCGCGGACAAGCTCGGCCCGGACGGACTGGACCGCCTTGGGAGGCGAATCGATCTGCGCCCCGGCCGGCGCGGCGAGGGCGAGAGTCAGGAACACTCCCGAGGCAAACGCGCTCATTTCTTCTCCTTCAGCAATTCCTCGATGGCCGTCACGACCTGCTTTACGGACGCGTCGAACGTCGCGACGTTCAAGTAGTCGACGTGGCGGACCTTGAGGTCCGCGTCGAGTATCCAGTGCGAGTTGATGATGACGACCTCCGGGGGAAGCCCGCCCCGGCTCGAAGTGAAGCGGGAAGGAAGGGTCCCTTTCTCGTCGAGGACGATCGGGAAGGTCCAAGCGTGCTGGTCCCGGAATCCCTCGACCGTAAGCGGCCCCTCCTTGATGTCGATCCCGATCACCTGGACGCCCCTGTCTCTGAACCTCTGCCAGACGTTCTTTTCGAGCTGCGGAGCCTCCGCAGCGCAGTACGGTCACCAGGAGGCGAAGAAAGCGAGGACGATCGGCTTCCCCTTGTGGTCGGAGAGGTTGAATGTCTCCCCGCCGAGCATGGGAAGAGCGAAGTCCGTGACGAGGTCCCCAACCTTGTACGGCCCCGCCGGCGTCCCGGCCAGGGCCGGAGAGACGCCTCCCCAGAGCAGCGCGACGGTCACCGCGATCGTCATTCGGCGCATTTCCTGTCTCCTTTCGGGGTTCCGTCCGCATCGACGGACTCCTGGGACCCGGTCACGACTCCGGGCGGATAATCGTCATCGGGTCCACATCGGTTATGAATTCGAAGTCACGGATCCGCTACCCCTTCACCGCCCCGCCCGTGATCCCGCCGATGAAACGGTCGAGAAAGAGGTTGTAGACGACGGCCAGGGGCACGCTCGTGACCAGGCACGCGGCCATGAGGGAGCCCCAGTAGTAGACGTCCCCCCGGATGAGCGCCACCGGGACGCCGACGCTCACGGTCATCTTCTCGACGGAGGAGATGAACGTGAGGCTGTAGACGAACTCCTGGAACACGAGCGTGAGCGAGAAGATGACGGCGGTCAGAAGCCCGGGGACGGAGAGAGGCAGAATCACGCGGACGGTCGCGCCGAGGCGGCTGCACCCGTCCACCATCGCCGACTCCTCGATCTCCGCGGGAAGCGACTTGAAGAAACCCATGAGGAGCCACGTGCAAAACGGGACGGTGAAGGTCGGGTAGACGAGGACGAGCGCCCACGTCGTGTTCTGGAGGCCGAGGATCGAGATCAGGCGCGAGAACGGGATGAAGAGGAGCGTCGACGGCACGAGGTAGGTGAGGAAGACGCCGATGCCGAGCCGCTCTCCCCACCGTCCCGAGAGCCGCGCCAGGCTGTACCCGGCCGGCACCGCCAGCGCGAGCGTGACGGCCACGACGATGAGCCCGACGGACAGCGTGTTGAAGAGCCACGTCGGGTACGGCGTCTCCGTGAAGAGGTACTTCACGTGATCGAGCGTGGGGGCCTGGTTGAAGATGAAGGGATTGTGCGCCGTGTTCATCGCGCCCACGTAGAGATCGCTGTTCTGCTTGAAGGCCGTTACGACCATCCAGTAGAAGGGAAAGACCGCGAACGCCGCGAAAAGGAGGACCACGGCGCGGTGGACCGCGGCGCCCGCCAGCCGGAACGGCCCGGACCGGCGCACGCTAGAGGACCTCGGCGCGCCGCGAGCGGCGCAGCATCAGGACGGCCATGACGACGAGGAGCGGGAGGAGGAAGAGGGCGATCGCCGCCCCCCGGCCGACGTCCCCGCCCAGGACGCCCTCCTGGAACGCGAGGCTTGCGAGGACGTGCGTGCTGTTGTACGGCCCGCCGCGCGTGAGGAGGTAGACGACGCTCATGTCGGTAAACGTGAAGACGGTCCCGAACAGGACGGCGACGAAGAGGATCGGAAGCATCATCGGGATCGTGACGTGGAACAGCTTCGAGAAGAAGCCGGCGCCGTCGATGTCGGCGGCCTCGTGGACCTCCTCGGGGATCGACGTGAGGCCGGCCAGGATGATGACCGTCGTGAACGGGAGCATACGCCAGACGTGGACGGTGACGACGGCGATCATGCCGAGCGCGGTGTCGCCCAGCCAGTAGTACCACTCGCCGGGGCCGAAGTATCCGGAGACCTTCAGGATCCAGTTGATCGCGCTGAAGGTGGAGTCGAAGATCCACAGCCAGCCGAGCGTCGAGAGCGCGATCGGCGCCGCCCACGGCATCAGGATCAGGAAACGTACGAACGAGCGGCCGCGGAACGCCTTCTTGAGCGCAACCGCCAGGACGTTGCCGAGCAGGATGACCGCGGCCTGGGACGCGAGCGTGAAGACGAGCGTGTTCCGGAGCGCCGTCCGGAACACCGGGCTCCCGAAAACGTCCCTGAAATTCTGGAGCCCCACGAACGTGACGTCGAGGCTCCCCGCCGAGGAGGTCGTCACGGCGAGGACGAGCGCCATGAGGAAGGGCGCCCCCACGAGCAGGGCGATGAACGCCAGGGCGGGGAGGAGCAGGACGGCTCCCAGGAAGCGGTCTCTTTTCATGTTCATGGAGTCGGGAAGCGCTGAAAACTTTCTTCAGCCTACCTGTCCTTCGACCCGCCTCCCACGAACCCCTTCTTCCGCCACTTGTTGAATATCTGCTTGGCGCGGGTGTCGGCCTCGGCGAGCGCCTCCTTCGGGGAAAGGGCGCCCGTGGCGGCCTTGGCGAACATGTCCGTGACGACGAACGTGTCGAAGATCTCCCCCTCCGCCGGGTTGGCGAACCCGGGGTACCCGATGTTCGTGGACCACTGATCCGCCGCCGCCAGCACCGTGAGCTTGTCGGCCGGCTTCGACCCGAAGGGATCGCTCTTGCACTGCCCGGCGACCCAGTCCGAGCCCGCCTTCGGCCTCTTCGCCGCGGGAACGCCCGGGTCCGCCGCGGCGCCGTAGAACGACGGGAGGTTGTAGAGCTTGCTCGCCAGCGCCGAGTCGCGGGAGGCATCCACGAGCGCGACGAGGAACTCCTTCGCGAGGTCCTGGTTCTTCGAGAACTTCCAGACGACGTAGCCGCTCATGACGTGCTCGGAGGCGAGCTGGATCCCCGTGGGGCCCTTGAGCGCCGGCGTGAAGAAGATGTCGTCCGCGACGGGGAGCTTGTTGTCCTGGGCGGAGCGGTAGGCCGAGATCGAGTTCAAAATGTACGCCGTCTCGCGCGCGTTGAGCGCCTGGTTGTTCGAAGCCGGGGTCCAGGAGAGGACCGCCCGCGTCATGCCGGCGGAGAAGAGCCGCTTCGCGTACTCCAGGGCGTGAAGCGTCTCGGGGGAGTTGAGGACGACGTTCCCCTCCTTGTCCTGGATCGAACCCCCGAAGCACCAGAGCATCCCCCGGGCGGCCATGTTCGAGTCGAGCTCCTGCGAGAGGCCGATGCCGATCGGGATCTGCATCTCGGGGTGCTTCTTCTTGATCTCCGGCGCGGCCTTCACGAGGTCTTCCCACGTGGACGGGCCGCCGGGCATTCCGATCTCGGTCCAGACCGACTTGAGGTAGTCGCCCGGATCGGCGACCCACATGTCGGACAGCGCGAACTGCTTCCGCGTGAACGGGTTGTACGTGCTCCGTTTCGCAAGGCCGAGCTGGGGGCCGTGCTTCTTCTCGATCGTCCGGACCGCGTCGGAGAGGTCGATCACGTGCTCCTCGAAGGCGCTCGCGAGGCCGAGGAACATGTGGACGTCGTGGCCGGCCTGGGCCGCCACCTCGGCCGTCGCGCGCGGCACGACGTCGCCGATCGAGACGTGATCGACGACGACGTCCACGCCCCTTGACGCGCCCCAGCTCTTCGCCCAGGGATCGAACCACTTGTCGTACGAGGGAACGAAGTGGCTCCACTGAACGATCTTAAGCGTCTTGTTCGCCGCCCTTGCCCTGCCCGGGATGACGACCGCGGGTCCGATCCCCGCCGCCAGCACCCCCACGCCCGCGGCCTTGAGAAGGTCGCGCCTTGAAATCCTCCCTTTCGTCTTCGCGTCATCCATCGCCCGCCCTCCTGTTATTGGATCAGGGATCAGGAATTCATGAATTAGAGGGAAAGGATGACGGTCCGTCCCGTATCCCTCCAAATCCATATCGCCCAGTCCTGCCCTCCCGGCCGGACACCACGTGATGAAAGCAGGAAAACGGCCGGCTGTCAAATGGACAAGGGGATCGCCTCTTCCGTCTCCGGATCGAAGAAGTGGATCCGCTCCGGAGCGAACGCCAGGCGGATCTTCTCGTGAGGCTTGACGCGCGTGGCAGGGCTGACCCGCGCGACGAGGGAAGCATTGCCCGCCCGCACGTCCAGCAGAATCTCCGATCCGAGCGGCTCCACGACCTCGACGACGGCCTCGAACGAAAAACCGGGGGAATCGTCCCCGGCGGCGGAGCACAGGTCCTCGGGGCGGATCCCCAGCGTGACCGGCCGCCCCGTGTAGGCACTCAAGCGTTTCGACCGCTCGGCCGGCACCCGGAGGCGGATCCCCGGCGCCTCGGCGTAGAGGGCTCCCGCGGACTCGGCGACCGTCGTCTCCAGGAAGTTCATGGACGGGGAGCCGATAAAGCCGGCCACGAACCTGTTCCGCGGCGCCCCGTAGACTTCGAGCGGCTCGCCCACCTGCTGAACCCGGCCGTCATGCATGACCACCACCCGGTCTCCCAGCGTCATCGCCTCGACCTGGTCGTGCGTCACGTAGACCGCCGTCGCCTGGAGCCGGTCGTGCAGGCGCTTGAGCTCGACCCGCATCTGGACCCGGAGTTTGGCGTCGAGGTTCGAGAGAGGCTCGTCGAAGAGGAACACCCGCGGATGCCGGACGATGGCCCGCCCCACGGCCACGCGCTGGCGCTGCCCTCCGGAGAGCTGGCGCGGCTTCCGGCCGAGCAGATCCTGGATGCCGAGAATCTCCGCGGCGTCCCGGACCCGCCCCTCGATCTCCCGTCTCGGAAACTTCCGCATCTTGAGGCCGAATGCCATGTTGTCGTAGACGGTCATGTGGGGATAGAGAGCATAGCTCTGGAACACCATGGCGATATCGCGGTCTCTCGGGGGAAGATCGTTCACCCGGCGGTCGCCGATGTGGATCTCACCGGAGGTCGCCTCCTCGAGCCCCGCGATCATCCGGAGCGTGGTCGTCTTGCCGCATCCCGAGGGGCCGACCAGGACGACGAACTCCCGGTCCTCGATGGTGAGGGAGACGTCCTTGACGGCGTGCGTCTCGGCGAACTTCTTGTTGAGGTTTTTCAGGACAACCCGCGCCATGGGATAAGAGTCTTTCCGTCTGATTTCGCCTAGGTTCGTATTATACCAACCTCCGACGCCGGCCGAGAGGCGAATAAAAAACCCTTGACAAGGGCTAAATTAGTTGATACTAAGTTAGTTATGACTAAGCAATCTTCCCGCCGGATGACGGCGGACCAGCGCCGCCAAATAATCGTTCAGACGGCCATGAAGCTCTTCTCGCGGCAGGGGTTCCGCGGGACGCGGGTCAAGGATATCGCCGACCGGATGGGGACGAGCGACGCCTTGATCTTCCAGCACTTCCCCACGAAGCGGGAGCTGTACGACGCCATCCTGGACGAGATTTCCACCCGGCGCCATTTCAAGGACGTAGAGGAGGTCCTTTACTACGCCCCCTCGTACGACCTGGAGGACGTCCTGATCCGGCTGTCCCTCTGGTTCCTGCGCCAAGACGCCGATGAGGAGGCCATCCTCCGGACCGTTCTTTATGCCGCCCTGGAACGGGACGACCTCCTCGACGAACTGGTGGATGAGCACTACAGCAGGATCGTCGGCTACGTCGCCTACGAGGTGGAGGAGGGACAGAAAGCCGGCCGCTTCCGGCCGGGTCAGCCTGCGACATACGCCCGGGACTTCTTCGCCGGCCTTTTCGGCCTCGCCGTCATGCGGCATATCGTCCGCGATTCGGGCTATGGCGGCGAAGAGGTCGAAGTTGCCGCCAGGAACCACGCTCAACTCTTTCTCCGCGGGCTTTCGAAGGACGATTTTCTCTCGGCGCGCAAGTCGGTACTCACTCATACCAAAAGAGCAAAGCAAATGAAGAAAGGATAACCCCGGCAACCCGATTCCTCAAACCAATGGAGAATGACATGATCACCAAAGAAGACGTTCTGGGCGCTTTCCTGTTTCGTCATGCCTGCAAGCAGTTCGACGTGGAGAAAAAAATCGGCAACGAGGATTTCAATTACATCCTGGAAACAGGACGTCTCTCCCCCAGTTCTTTCGGCTTCGAGCCCTGGCGTTTCGTGGTGATCCAGAATCCCGGCTTGCGCGCCAAGCTCAAGGAGGTGACCTGGGGCGCCCAGGGAACGCTCCCCACGGCCAGTCACTACCTCGCCATCCTGTGCCGCAAGGGCGATATGCGCTTCGACTCGGCCTATATCGCCGATTTCATGCGCAAGGTGCAGAAGCTTCCGGAAGAATGGGTCGCAAAAAAAGCGGAAGTCTACAGAAACTTCCAGCAATCGGATTTCAAGCTGCTGGAGAGCCCCCGCGCGCTTTTCGACTGGGCCTGCAAGCAGGCTTACATCGCCCTGGGCAACATGATGACCGCCGCCGCCATGATCGGGATCGATTCCTGCCCAATCGAAGGATTCGACATGGAGAAAACCGAGTCGGTGCTGGCCGGAGCGGGCGTTCTGGACCGGGAGAAATACGGCTTGGCGGTGATGGCGGCCTTCGGCTACCGCATCAATCCGCAACCCGTCAAAACGCGCCAGGATCTGGACGATGTCGTTGCGTGGGTGAAATGAGCGGGAGCCGAGAGCTTTCCTTTTCCCGGCCTGCTATTAACGGTCTCAGAATAGTATGGACACGTTCTCATAGAATCTCCCCTGGCCCCTCTTTTCCAAAGAGGGGAAATTCCTCCCTTTGGAAAAGGGAGGTAACGATTTGCAACCCTAAAGGGTTGCCCTACAAAAAAGATAGGAAATGTAGGGCAAGGCTTTAGCCTTGCCTTAGGAGGGATTCTGCAAATGAATGTTGTTCCTATTCTTGGACTGTTAATAACACTTAGTCATCACTCATTGAATCGGAGGAGATGCCATGGAAAAAACTCTCGATTGCACCGGCCTCGCCTGTCCCCTGCCCGTCGTCAGGACAAACCAGGCCATGAAGGAGCTTGCGGCCGGCGACCGCCTCCGGCTGATCTCGACGGATCGCGGCTCGGCCAATGACATACCCTCCTGGGCCAAGAGGACGGGGCACGCTCTGGTCTCGGCCCAGGAGGACGGCGGGAAGTTCGTGTTCGTTCTCGAGAAAGCGGGCTGACGCTTGGAAATCCGGTGCCCCGATCTTGATGGATCCCCGATCCCGACCGGCGATCCCCTGCTCCTCGCCGTGAACGCTTTCTACGCCGCCTTCAATGGGCGCGATCTCGCGGCGATGGAGCGGGTCTGGGCTTCGGACGGAATCCTCTACAACCCCATCGGCGGAATACGTCGCGGATGGCCCGACATCCGGAGCGTCTACGAGCGCCTCTTCTCCGGCCCCGTGCGGGTCCGCGTCTCCTTCCATGACTACTCGCTTCGAATCGACGGAAACATTGCCTTCGTCGCGGGACGCGAGCGG
>JACPZO010000157.1 GCA_016195465.1 Nitrospirota bacterium | reverse complement strand
TAAAGTCCGCGAGCAGATGACGAACGTGGCCGCCCTGCCGGGAATCCAGGGGGCCTCGATGGCCATGCCGGACGCGCATTGGGGCTACGGCTTCCCGATCGGCGGCGTCGCCGCGTTCGATCCCGACGAGGGAGGCGTGATATCCGTCGGCGGCGTCGGGTTCGACATCTCCTGCGGCGTGCGGGCGATGCGGACGGCCGTCACTCGGGAGGAGATCGCGCCGAAGATCCAGGAGCTGACCGACGCTCTCTTCACGACCGTTCCGGCCGGCGTCGGCTCGGAGGGAAAAATCCATTTGACGTCAAACCAGATCGACGAGGTCCTGGTCAAGGGCGCCCGCTGGGCCGTAGAGAAGGGGTACGGATCGCGCGAAGACCTGGAATACGTCGAGGAGCACGGCTGTCTGGAAGGGGCCGATCCTTCCTGCGTCTCCGAGACGGCCAAGAAGCGCCAGCACCGGGAGATGGGAACGCTCGGCTCCGGGAATCACTACCTCGAAATCCAGTACGTGGACGAAATCTACGACGAGGCGACCGCGAAGACGTTCGGGCTCTTTCGGGAGGGCGTGGTCGTCTCCATCCACTGCGGCTCCCGCGCCCTCGGGCATCAGATCGGCACCGATTATCTCAAGAGCCTGGGAGAAGCCGCCCGGCGAACGGGGCTCGTCCTGCCCGACCGGGAGCTGGCCTCGGCGCCGATCCGCTCGCCCGAGGGGGAGAGGTACTACAAGGCGATGGTCGCGGGGATCAACTGCGCCCTCGCCAACCGCCAGGTGATCTCGCACCTCGTCGCGGAAGTCTTCGACCGGATCGCCCCGGAGGCCAGGATCGCCCTCCTCTACGACGTCTCGCACAACACCTGCAAGATCGAACAGCACGAGATCGAAGGGAAGATGAAGAAGGTCTACGTGCACAGAAAGGGCGCCACGCGGTCGTTCGGGCCGGGGCGTCCGGAGGTCCCGGAAAAATACCGTCACGTCGGCCAGCCGGTCCTGATCGGCGGGACGATGGGGACGGCCTCGTACGTTCTCGCGGGCACGGCGGAGGGGATGAAGCTCGCCTACGGCTCCGCCTGCCACGGGGCCGGCCGGGCCATGAGCCGGAACGAGGCGAAGCGGCGCTGGCACGGCCGGAAGCTGATCGACGATCTCGCGGGCAAGGGGATCGTCATCCGCGCCCACTCCTTCGCCGGCGCGGCCGAGGAAGCGCCGGGGGCGTACAAGGACGTCTCGGCCGTCGTGGACTCGGCCCACTACGCCGGCCTCGCCCGGAAGGTGGCGCGGCTGAGGCCGCTCGCGTGCGTCAAAGGGTGAAGCGTCCTTGAAGCTTGACGAAGAGCCCGCCTCCCACGCGCACGATCCTGCCTCCCCCCCTTCGGCAAAGGGGGGCCGGGGGGGATTGTTCAGGCGTCATCCGTTCGCCGCGGTCGTCGGGATTTCGATCCTCTTTCACGTTTTCTTCGTCGTCCCCGTCTTTCTCTATCTCTCCGCCCGTTCGTTCCTGGACATTCCGGACGAGGAACCGATCGTCGTCTCCATGGCCCCGCCGGAAGCCCCGCCTTCCGCCCCGCCAAGGAGGGCCCCCGCGCCCGCAAGGCTTCCGGCTCCTCCCGTTGCTCCAGCCGAGACACCGGCCGCCGAAGCGCCTCCCGTGGTCGAGAAGGAGATATCCGAGGCGGCGCCCGCGCCGCCGGCAACCGTTCCCCCCCCTGAACCGATCACGCCGCCCATCGCCACGGGACGCCCTCCCGTCCCCGAGACGCTCACGTACAACATGGAGTTCTTCCTCTTCAACCCGGCCGCGGTCGGAACGATCCGGATCGCGCCAATCGGGAACGGCGGAAACGGCGGCAACGGCGAGATCGGCCGG
This sequence comes from Nitrospirota bacterium, assembly GCA_016195465.1. Lineage (GTDB taxonomy): Bacteria > Nitrospirota > RBG-16-64-22 > RBG-16-64-22 > RBG-16-64-22 > RBG-16-64-22. The sequence continues at coordinate 840 of JACPZO010000157.1, read as the reverse complement.
TGGGAAATCAAGATCGAAGCCAAGACGGTCGGATTCCTGAGCAAGATGGGGCTCAAGCGGAACGACCGATACAGGACCGTCGCGCACATGACTCCCTACGGACTGGTCCCGGACCTGTACGAAATGGAGATCCGATCCGGAAAGAAATACCGGTCCAAACGATTCTCGTTCGACTACGAAAAGGGACGCGTCTGGATGGAGCAGACCGAGAAGGACGGGGCGCCCCCGGAACAGAAGTGGGAATACCCTCTTTCGCCGACGACCCCTTACTTCGATCCGCTGACGACATTCTACAACTTCCGCCTCGGATGGCTGGGAGAACCGCGGGCGGGAGAAACGTACAGAGCGGCGGGAATTCCGCTCGACCAGGGTGAGCCGATCCGGATCCGCCTGGTCCGCGCCTGGGACGGCGGACAGGAGATTCCCGACGCCTGGGACGCGACTGTCTTCATCGAGAACCGGACGTTCATCGCGAGGAAGTCGCGGACGCTCTTCGTCCGGTTCGACAGGTCGTCGATGCTGCCCACGGAAGGGCGGGCGCAGGCCGTCTCCCTCCTGGGCGACGTCGTCGGCACGCTCAAGGACCGGAACGGTACGGCGTGGAAGACCGCCTCCCCGAAGGTCTCCCCGCCCTGATCTCAAGAACGTCCAAGCCGGACACAGCGGCACGAAGACTCTGTGCCTCTGTCCCTCTGTGGCATTCTTTCCGATTCACCGATTCACCGATCGCTCTATCCCTCTGTCCCTCTGTCCCTCTGTCCCTCTGTCCCTCTGTCCCTCTGTCCCTCTGTCCCTCTGTCCCTCTGTCCCTCTGTCCCTCTGTCCCTCTGTCCCTCTGTC
>JACPZO010000161.1 GCA_016195465.1 Nitrospirota bacterium | reverse complement strand
GTTGAAGAGGAAAAGCCTCGCGGGTGCAATCACAAACGCATCAGATTCCGGCCGCGAAGGACGCCTGGACAAGAAGCGCTTCCCGCCTCTCGCCCTCGACGAGAACGAAAGGGCTAAACTGTTACCCCCCGGCCGTCCGTCCCCCCCCGGCCGTCTACTAGCAACGTTCCCCCCAGCCGCCCCCCCAGTCCCCTACTAACCCATGAAGAACTGAAAATCACGGTCTGACGACGCGGGCGTTTTTCCTCATCCGGTCTTCCGGCCGTCCGATTCGCTCAAGAGCGCGACGTACTCGGCTCCGGCCACGAGGGTCAGGGCGAGATAGAAGATCCAGAACGGAAGCAGGATCAGGGCGGTCAGGGACCCGTAGATGCTTCCGAAGTCCACGATCTCGCGCGCGTACCAAGCGAATCCGTACTGCGCGCCCTTCCATGCCCCCGTGGCCAGGATGGCTCCGAGAAAGGCGTGCCCCAGGCGGATCGGCCGGTTCGGCAGGACGGCGTAGAGCCACGTGAGCGCGCTGATGCTCAGGACGACCGGGATGACGCCGCCGACGAACGGGTTGTCGATGAGGAGCGCCGTCACGTTCGTCGATGAAACGACGAGCGGATGGGCCATCAGGAACCTCGCGGCGGACATGACGAACGTCGTCGCCAGGATCAGGGCCGCGAGGATCGTGATGAAGAGGATCGAGATGAGCGTCGTGACCAGGAAGTGGCGCCGGCGCTGGGTCCGGAAGACGGTGTTGACGGCGAACTCGATCGACGTGAAGGCGAGCGTGGCGGTCCAGAGAAAGATCCCGAACGAAAGGAGCGTCATGTGGCGGTGGGCGATGATCGACTCGAGCTCGAGGACGATCTTGTCGTCCATCTGCGGGTAGACCCCGAGGAGGTAGTGGAGCGTGACGTCGTAGAACGCCCGGCGGTCTCCCAGGAAGTAGCCGAGCGACGTCACCAGGACGAGGAGGAGCGCCGGGGTCGAGAGGATCGTGTAGAACGCGATCGCGGCGGCGTGGTAGACCCCGTGGTTGTCGTAAAGGCCGACGAATATCCGGGGAATCAGGCGCAGGGCCCGGAAGATACCGTCCCGCCGTCCTCGTATCAACGGCGTTTTCCTTTGCTGGCGGCTCGGACCGCCGGGGCGGACTTTGCCGCCTTCTCTCCGGGAGCCGGACGGGCGCGGCGTCCTCGGGAAGAGGACCCTCCTCCGCGCCTCTCCTTGTCGGACGCCCTGAACGCCAGGCGGAGCGGGGTCCCCTCGAAACCGAACGCTTCGCGCAGGGCATGCTCCAGGAAGCGCCGGTAAGAAACCGGGACCTCGCCGGGCCGGTTCGTGAACAGGACGAAAGACGGGGGGCGAACGCGGGTCTGGACGGCGTACTTGACCTTGACGGCGCCCCGGGCGGACCGGGGCGGCGGATGGCGTGCGACCGCCTGCTCGATCACGCGGTTGAGCTTCGGCGTCGAAACGCGCCGGGAGTACGATTCCATGACCTTCAGAATCTCGGCCGGAATCGGCCGGAGGCCGCGGCGCTCGGCCGCCGAGATCGTCCGGATCGGCGCGTAAGAGAGAAAACGCAGGCGGTGGCGGATGGGATCGAGGAACCGGGGGTCTTCGCGCTTTTCCTTGGGGAGAAGGTCCCACTTGTTCAGGAGGACGATCACGCCCCGGCCCGCTTCCGCCACGGCGCCCGCGAGGTTGAGGTCCTGCTCCGTCAGCCCTTCAGACACGTCCACGAGGAGGAGGACGACGTCCGATTCCTCGATCGCCCGCATGGTCTGGATGATCGAGAATTTCTCGATTCCCCGCTCGATCCGTCCCCGCCTCCGAACGCCGGCCGTGTCGACGAAGACGAAGGCGCGGCCGTCGAGGACGGCTTCCTCGGAGACGGCGTCGCGCGTCGTCCCGGGCAGGGGGCTCGTGACGAACCGGTCGCGCCCAAGGAGGGTGTTGAGGAGGGTCGATTTCCCGACGTTGGGACGGCCGACGACGGAGACGCGCGGGACTTCGGGGAGAAGCGTTTCGCCGGTCGACTCGGCTTGTCCCGGAACGGCGGCGAGCACGGCTTCCAGGAACTGGTCGAATCCGTACCCGTTCCGGGCGGACAGGGGAATGGGGACGCCGAGAGCCAGGGCGTGGAATTCGGCTGCCGCGTTTTCCATGTTCGGTCCGTCGATCTTGTTGGCGGCGACAAAGACCGGTTTCTCCGTTCGCCGGAGGCGCAGAGCGATCTCCCGGTCGAAGGGCGTCAGCCCCGCGGCGGCGTCGACGACGAGGACGATGACGTCCGCCTCGGAGATCGCCATCCCGGCCTGGGTCTGGACCTGGCGCGCGAGGTCATTCTCGGCGGCGAAGGTGAGCCCTCCCGTGTCGGCCACGAGGAACCGGTGCTCGTCCCACTGGGCGGCCGCGACGCGCCGGTCCCGCGTCACGCCGGGCGTGTCCAGGACGGTTGCGAGATTTCCTCGCGTCAGCCGGTTGAAGAGCGTCGATTTGCCCACGTTCGGAAGACCGACGAGAGCGACGAGCGGTGCGGGCATGACGGGGGCTCCTGGGGCGTCCAAGGTCCAACGTCAAAGGGTCAAAGGTCCAGAGATCCAAAGGTCCAGAGGGAAAGTCCGCACTCCGAACTCCGAACTGAACTCCTCTGCGGCCCCGGAACCTACCACATCAAACCGGTGGGGTGCAAGCCGCGGATGGGCTTGCCCTCCTTTCGTCCTTGTGGTACAAGTTTGCGACCTTTCAGCGTTTTCCTGCGGAGCGATTCCCGAATGGACAGCCGCTACAACCCTTCCTCCGTCGAGGCCAAGTGGCAGAAGATCTGGGAGGACCGTCAGGTCTTCCGCGCCGCCGACGAGGCCGGCTGGCCGAAGCGGTACGTCCTCGAGATGTTCCCCTACCCGTCCGGCCGGATCCACATGGGACACGTCCGCAATTACGCCATCGGCGACGTCGTGGCCCGCGTTTTCCGGATGCGCGGATACGACGTTCTGCACCCCATGGGGTGGGACGCCTTCGGCCTTCCGGCCGAGAACGCGGCGATCGACCGGGGCGTGCCTCCCGCCCGCTGGACGCTCGAAAACATCGCCTACATGAAGGACCAGCTCAAGAAGCTGGGCCTCTCGTACGACTGGTCGCGGGAGGTGACGACGTGCCTGCCCGCGTACTACAAATGGAACCAGTGGCTCTTCCTCAAGATGCTCGAGCGGGGCCTCGCTTACAAGAAGCTCTCGATCGTCAACTGGTGCCCCTCCTGCGAGACGGTCCTGGCGAACGAGCAGGTAGAGGGGGGGCACTGCTGGCGCTGCGACGCGGTGGTCGTCCCGAAGGAGCTGTCCCAGTGGTTCTTCAGGATCACCGCCTACGCCGACGAGCTTCTCGCGGAGTGCGACCGGCTGACGGGATGGCCGGAGCGCGTCCTCGCGATGCAGAGGAACTGGATCGGCCGCTCGTCGGGCGTCGAGGTCCGGTTCCCGCTGGCCGAACCGGTCTCGGGGGAAACGGAGATCAAGATCTTCACGACGCGGCCGGACACGCTCTACGGCGTCACGTTCATGAGCCTTGCGCCTGAGCATCCGCTGGTCGAGCCGCTCATCGCCGGTTTGCCCGAGGCGGAAAAGGTCCGGGCGGCCGTGGCGAGGATGCGCGCCGAGGACCGGATCGTTCGGTCAGCCGAGGGAGGAGAGAAGCACGGCGTCTTCACGGGGCGGTACGCGGTCAACCCGCTCATGGGCCGGAAGGTCCCGATCTGGGTCGCCGACTTCGTCCTTCCCGAGTACGGGACGGGCGCGGTCATGGCCGTTCCGGCGCACGACCAGCGTGACTTCGAGTTCGCCCGCAAGTACGCCCTTCCGATCGAGGTCGTCATCGACCCGCCCGGCGTCCCGCTCGATCCGAACACGATGGCGGAGGCGTACACGGAGCCGGGAGTCCTCGTGAACTCCGGCCCGTTCGGCGGGTTTCCGTCGGAGGAGGCGAAGGAGAAGATCTCGGACCACGTCGAGGCGAAGGGGGTGGGCGAGAGGCGGGTGAACACCAGGCTCCGCGACTGGGGGATCTCGCGCCAGAGGTACTGGGGGACGCCCATCCCCGTGATCTACTGCGGGCGGTGCGGGGTCGTGCCCGTCCCCGAGAAGGACCTTCCGGTCCTTCTTCCGGAGGACGTTTCGATCACGGGGAAGGGGGCGTCTCCGCTCGCGTCCGCGGAGGCGTTCGCTTCCGCGTCCTGTCCGGCGTGCGGCGGCGCGGCCCGTCGGGAGACCGACACGATGGACACGTTCGTCGACTCCTCGTGGTACTTTCTGCGCTACACGTCGCCAAGCGCCTCCGACCGGCCGTTCGACCGATCGGCGGCCGACCGGTGGATGCCCGTCGACCAGTACATCGGCGGGATCGAGCACGCCGTCCTTCATCTCCTCTATTCGCGGTTCTTCACGAAGGTCCTCCGCGACCTCGGTCTCGTGTCGGCGGGCGAGCCGTTCGCGAATCTTCTCACGCAGGGAATGGTCATCAAGGACGGGGCGAAGATGTCGAAGTCGAAGGGGAACGTTGTGGACCCCGACGCGCTCATCGAGAAGTACGGCGCGGACACGGCCCGGCTGTTCTCGCTGTTCGCCGCGCCGCCCGAGAAGGACCTCGACTGGAACGACCGGGGCGTGGAGGGCGCGCACCGCTTCCTCACGCGCTTGTGGCGGCTGGTCTCGGAGAACCGCGAGTGGATGCGGAAGGACGCCGGCCGGCGCCCCTCCGCGGCCGAAGCGGGGGACGCCCGGAAGCTCCGGCGGAGCACGCATGCCGCGATCAAGAAGGTCACGGAGGATTTCGACCGGGGGTTCCAATTCAACACGGCGATCGCCGCCCTGATGGAGCACATGAACGTTCTCACCCGGTTCGCCGCCGAATCCGGACTCGGACCGGACTCGGCGCCGGACATCCGGCTCTCTTTCGTCGAGGGCGTGGAGACGCTCGTCGTTCTCCTCTCTCCGTTTGCGCCGCACATTTCCGAGGAGGTGTGGGCGGAGCTGGGCCGCGCAACGCTCGTCGCGGCGGAGCCCTGGCCGGCCGCCGATCCCGGCCTCGTGCGGGCGGAGGACGTGGAGATCGTCGTCCAGGTCAACGGGAAACTGCGGACGAGGCTCATGTTTCCGGCGGGGACGCCCGAGGCCGATCTTCGTGAGGCGGCCCTGGCCGATCCCAAGATCCGGCCCCAGATCGGCGGCCGTCCCGTCCGGAAGGTGATCGTCGTCCCCGATCGCCTGGTGAACGTCGTCATATGAGCATGCTGAAAAAGTCCATCCATGGTTTTTTCAGCCGCGACTTGCGCGAAGTGAATTCGCGCAAGTCTTTCAAATCGCTCGAAACCAAATCTCCGCGATTTGGCGGTGCATCCATGCACCGCGCACAGGCTGCTGTTTTTCAGCAGCCTGTTATGAGACGGACGGGCGGACAGACGGGGCGCCGCGCCTTCCTCGTTCTCGCGGTCCTGCTCGCGGCCGGGATCGCCGGGTGCGGCTATCACTTCTCCGGCCGCGTCATCGGACTGCCCAAACACATCCAGTCGATCGCCGTTCCCCCGTTCGAGAACGCGACGTTCGAGCCGCGGCTCGACGATATCTTCACGCGCGCCGTCACGAACGAGCTGATCCGCGACGGCCGGCTCGCGCTCGTCCCGGCCGACCGGGCCGACGCCGTCCTGAAGGCGCGGATCGTCTCGTACGATCAGGTCCCGCTCTCCTTCGACTCCGCCCAGCGCGTCCGCGAGATGCGGATCAAGGTTCGTTTCGATCTGGAGCTGGTCGAACGGACGACGAAGAAAGCGCTCTGGAAGGAGGCGGGAATGGAGACGCGCCCGACCGGGGCGGCGTTCAAGGTCGTGGACAGCATCGAGACGACGAAGACGAACAAGGACGAGGCGCTCCAGGGCGTCGCGCGGGACTTCTCGGAAGATCTCGTCGCCCGGATGTTCGAGGCTTTCTAAAAGGACGCTGAAGAGGCATGAAGGCACAGAGGTACAAAGGCAGGAAGGCACAGAGGCACAAAGGCACAGAGGCACAGAGGCACAGAGGCACAGAGGCACAGAGACAAGGAGAGTTTTGGGGCAAGAATGAAGGCTGCCGAATTCAACGCTTTGCTCGACAAGGGCGCGATCCCCGGCGTCCTCCTCCTCCACGGGCCGGAAGCCTACCTGCGGGATCGAGTTCTGGCTCGCCTCAAAAGCGCCGTTCTTGGAAATGCCCTCGTCGAGTTCAACCTCGAGACATTCTACGGCCGGGAGGCCCAGGGTGAAGAGATCCTCCAGTCATGGCGGACGCTTCCGTTCGGGGCGCCCCGCCGCCTGGTCATCGTCCGTGACGTCGAAAAGATCAACGCCGCGGGCCAGGAGCTTCTCGCGGAAGCGATGGACGCTCCGGAGGAGAGCGCCTGCCTGGTGCTCGTGGCCGAAAAGGCCGACTTTCGAAAGAAGCTGTTCGTCGCGGCGCGTTCGCGGGGGGCCGAGGTGTCTTTCATGAAGCCGTTCGAAAGAGAGATGCCCGGATACGCCCGGAGGATGGCCCAGGAGAGGGGACTCGTTCTCTCCGAGGGGGCTGTGGCGCGGATTGTCGAAGAAGCGGGAGAGGATCTGCTGTCGCTTGCGGGCGAGATCGAAAAGCTTTCTCTGGTGTCGGCGTCAGGGCGTCCCGTTTCCGAGGAAGAGGCGGCCCGCTGGTCCGGCCGGCGCCGGGCGGCCTCTGTCTTCAAGGTCATTGGAGACGCGGCGTCGGGGCGCTTGCCCGAGGCTCTCGCCGGCGCGGACCGTCTCGCGGAGGAGGGGGAGGAGCCCATCAAGGTCCTCTCGCTCCTCGCCCGGCAGATGCGGCTCTACGCCCTTTCGGACGATCTCGTCCGAGGGAACGTCCCGCGTCAGGAGATTCCGAGGCGCCTTGGAATGGCTCCCATGTTCAGCCAGGAGTTCATGGTCCAGGCCGACTGCATTGGATCAAGGGCGGCCGAGTTCCTACGGCCGATTTTGGACGGCGACGTCGCCGTGAAGAGGGGAGCCCGGGAACCAATGCGGGTGGTGGAACAGCTCCTGGCGCGCGTCACCTTGGCTTCCCTTTGCGGGAAGGGCGGCAAGAAACGGGACGCTCGGGGCCGGTCTGATTGAGCCGGTCTGATTGAGCCGGTCTGATTGAGGGTGAGCGGTGATTCAGGTCTTGACGGCCGTCACTTTGCGGACGAGGCGCGAGACCTTTCGGCTCGCCGTCTTCTTGTGGAAGATTCCCTTGCCGCCGGCCTTGTCGATGGCGGGAACGGCGCCGGCCAGCGCCTTGCGGGCCGTCTCCGTGTCTCCCTTCTCAAGGGCTTCGATGACGTGCTTCGTGAGCGTGCGGATCTTCGATTTGACCGAGCGGTTGCTAAGACGCTTTTTCTGGGACTGCCGGTCCCGCTTCTCGGTCGATTTGTGTCTTGCCATGAAACCTCCAGTGAACCAGTGAAGAAAGTGAAGAAATCGATCGGAAGGACGCTTAATTATCATATGGTTCCGAAGGGTGTCAAGGTCTTTTCGGGGGATTTCCGCGCGTGACGGAAGCCGGAACGGAGGTCTCGGGGGAGAGAGAAGCGGTCCGGGTCGCGCGCGCCGCGGGCATCATCGGCGCCGCAACGCTTCTCTCCCGCGTCCTCGGGCTCGTCCGCGAGATCGTCGTGACCCGCGCCTTCGGCGCCACGCACGCGGCCGATGCCTTCTTCGTGGCCTTTCGCATCCCGAACCTCCTCCGGGAGCTGCTGGCCGAAGGTTCGATGTCCGCGGCCTTCGTGCCCGTCTTCTCCGAGTACCTCGCCAAACGCTCCCGCGCCGAGGCGGTGGACCTCGCCCACACGATCTTCACGGTCCTCCTCATCCTTCTGTCGTCCGCGACGATCCTGGGGATCGTCGCGGCGCCGTGGATCGTCCGGGTCATCGCGCCGGGCTTCGGGGTGGAGGACAAGTTCGAGCTGACCGTCACCCTCGCGCGAGTCATGTTTCCCTTCCTCGTCTTCGTCGGGTTCGCGGCGCTCGCGATGGGGATCTTGAACGCGCTCCGGCGGTTCACGGTGCCGGCCCTGGCGCCGGCCGTGCTCAACGTGGGCGTGATTTCCGGCGTCCTCTTTCTTCCGCCATACCTCGATCCGCCGATCCTGGGGCTGGCCATCGGCGAGCTGATCGGCGGCCTCCTCCAGTTCGCGATCCAGATCCCGCCGCTCCTCAAGGAGAAGATCGCTTTCCGCCTCCGCTGGCGGCCGCGGGACCCCGGCCTCGCGCAGATCCGCCGCCTCTTCCTTGCGTTCCTCGTGGGCGCCGGGGCCTTGCAGATCAACAACTTCGTCCTCACGATCCTGGCCTCGTATCTCGCGGCGGGGAGCGTTTCCTACCTCTACTACGGGATGCGCCTGATCCACCTTCCCCTGGGCGTGTTCGGGGTCGCCATGGCCACCGCTATTCTTCCCGAGCTATCCGTCCAGGCCACGCGCGGCGAGGTGGGACGCCTGCGGGAAACCTTCGCGTCGGGGATGAGTCTTGTCCTTCTGATTACGGTTCCCGCGGCGATCGGGCTCGTTTCGTTCGCCGGCCCGATCGTCTCGACGATCTTCATGCGGGGCGCGTTCGACGCCGCGGCCGCGCACGGAACGGCCCAGGCCGTCATGGCCTACGCCGTCGGGCTCTGGGCCTTCGGGGCCGTCCGGGTGGCCGTGGCCGCCTTCTACTCCATGCAGGAGACGCGCGTTCCCGTGGCCGGCACCTTCGTCACGGTCGCCGCCAACGTCATTCTGAGCCTTCTTCTCATGGGTCCGCTCGAACACGCGGGGCTGGCGCTCGCCACGGCCTTGGCCGCCGTCCTGAACCTGGGGTTCCTTCTCTATTTCCTTCGGCGCCGGCTTGAGACGGTCGGGGGACGACGGATCGCCGGCGCCTTCCTCAAGGCCGCGGCGGGATCGGTGCCGATCGGACTCGTCGGCGTCTTTCTCTCGCGGAACGCCCTCTGGCTCGTGGACGGCCGGTTGGGCGAGAAGGCCGTCTGGCTGGCTCTTGGGACCGGGGCGGGTCTCGTGAGTTACGGCGTCCTTCTCCGCGTCCTCGCTCCCGATGAGTGGTCGCGGGTGAGGGGGATTGTCCGGAGAAGCGGGTGATGTCCGTTGTCGCAAAGACGGATTGGGGCTGGATCGGCGTCACGGCGACGGAGCGGGGAATCGCGCGGGTTGTCCTGCCCTGCCGCAGGCGCGCGGATGCGCTCTCGGAAATAACGCCCGCCCGGAGTCCCTCTCCCCCCGGGAGAGGGGAGGGTGAGGGGGTTGCCGTCGGCCTCGAGAAGAGGGCGATAAGCCTTCTCGCGGACTACTTCCGGACCGGCCGGATGGATTGGAATCTTCCTCTCGATCTGGGCGGGGCGACGGACTTCGAGAAAATGGTCTGGCAGGCGGCCCGGGGAATCCCCCCCGGATCGGTCGTGACCTACGGCGAGCTGGCCCGGCGGATCGGAAAGCCGGGGGCGGCACGGGCCGTCGGCCGGGCCCTCGGCCGCAATCCAGTGCCCGTCGCGGTTCCGTGCCATCGCATTGTCGGCGCGAACGGGAGGCTGACCGGGTTCTCCGCCCCCGGGGGCGTGGACCTGAAGGCCCGATTGATCTTTCACGAGCGGGTTTACTGGCGCGAGTAACCGGGGGAGATTGCCGCATTATCGCCTTGACAGGCGGAGGGCACGACTGTATCCTTCAGCGTTCGCGCACGATGCCAACGATTATATTGTAAATTGGAACAGGGTGTAGAACATGCCGACGCTCAAGAAAAGCACAGTATCCACCAAGCCCGGGGCGGCCAAGAAGTGGCACCTCGTGGACGCCGACGGGAAGACGCTCGGACGGCTCGCGTCGAGGGTGGCCGCCGTCCTGCGGGGGAAGCACAAGGCGATTTTCACGCCGCACGTCGACACGGGGGACTTCGTCGTCGTCATCAACGCGGGGCGCGTCCACCTGACGGGGAAGAAGGAAACGGACAAGGTCTACTACCGCCACTCGAACTACCCGGGGGGGCTCAAGTCGGCCACGGTCGGGGAGCTTCGCGCCCGCCGGCCCGCGGCGATCATCGAATACGCCGTTCAGGGGATGCTTCCCAAGAACAAGCTCGGGCGCCGGGTCCTCAAACATCTCAAGGTGTACGAAGGAAACGAACATCCGCACGCATCGCAGGCGCCGAAGCCGCTCTCGGTTTCCTAAGGGGCGGACGGGCGGACGGACGGTTTTAGATCGAGTAACGAGAGGGTCCTGATGTCAAGCACGGTCAAGCTCAACGCGACAGGGAAAAGGAAGTGTTCGATCGCCAGGATTTTGTTGAGTCCGGGCGTGGGGGCGTTTATCGTCAACGACCGGCCGGTTGACAAGTTTTTCGGACGCGACGTCCTTCGGATGGTCGTCCGACAGCCGTTCGAGGTGACGGGGACGGTCGGGAAGTACGATGTCGAGGCGAACGTGACGGGGGGCGGGAACTCCGGCCAGGCCGGCGCCATCCGGCACGGCATCGCCCGCGCTCTTCTGGAAGCCGATCCCGCTCTCAGGGACCAGCTCAAGAAGGAAGGCCTCCTGACCCGGGACCCTCGGATCAAGGAGCGGAAGAAGTACGGCCGCAAGGGAGCCCGCAAGCGGTTCCAGTTCTCGAAACGGTAACTCTTCCGATCGGACGGATGAGTTGGTGATCGAAGGGGGAGGGTCAGCCGGCCTTCCCCCTTTCTTTTTTGCAAGGCTAAAGCCTTGCCCTACATCTTCCGTTGTTTTTGTAGGGCAACCCTTTAGGGTTGCACATCATTTCGCGGAGAAATGAGAATGGGGAAAAAGATCCGGGTCGCGATCGTGGGGGGAAGCGGGTACACGGGCGGGGAGCTTCTGCGTCTTCTCGTCAGGCATCCTTCGGTGCGCGTCGCCCTGGCGACGTCCGAGAGGGAGGCGGGAAAGCCGGTCGCCGAGTCTCACCCGTTCCTCAGGGGATTCGTCGCCATCGAGTTCGTGAAGGCCGATCCGGCGGCCGTTGCCAGGTCCTCGGATCTCGCGTTCCTTGCCCTTCCGCACGGAGAGTCGGTCAAGATGGCCCGTCCTCTTCTGGAGGCGGGGCTGAAGGTCGTGGACCTCTCGGCCGACTTCCGGCTCAAGGACCCCAGAACGTACAGGAGATGGTACGACACGACTCACGGCGATCCGGATCTCCTCCATGAAGCGGTATACGGCCTGACGGAGTTTCGCCGGAAGGAAGTCGGCCGGGCGAGGCTCGTGGCGAACCCCGGCTGTTATCCCACGGCGGCCCTGATGGGCCTGCTGCCGTTCCTCGAAAGCGGCGTCGTCGCGCCGGGATCGGTGATCGTCGACGCGAAATCGGGCGTCTCCGGCGCGGGCCGCACGCCGAGTGCGGCGGCGCACTATCCAGAGACCACCGAGGCGTTCGGTCCTTACAAAGTCGGCAATCACAGGCATACGCCCGAGATCGCCCAGGAGGCGGCCGTTGCTCTTGGGCGGCGGGTCCCCGTCCGTTTCGTTCCACATCTGGTTCCGATGAGCCGGGGAATCCTGGCGGCGGTTTACTTCAGGACGAGGAGGGCGGTGGACGACGAGGCTCTCCGGGCCGTCCTCGTCCGGCGGTACGGCCACGAGCCTTTCGTTCGCGTTCTTCCGCCCGGCCTCTTCCCGAACACGCGGGACGTGCGGGGAACGAATCTCGCCGACGTGCAGGTGAAAGTCTTCGAAGGCGGGCGGGACGCCGTCGTTATGGCGGCGATCGACAATCTGGGAAAGGGGGCCGCGGGGCAGGCGATCCAGAACATGAACGTCATGATGGGGTTCCCCGAGACGGCGGGGCTCGATTTCCCGGGAGCGGTTCCATGAGCTTCAAGAAGAAGGGGACGGGCGTGACGGCGCCGAAGGGGTTCCGCGCGGGGGGAATCGCGTGCGGGATCAAGAAGTCGGGCGCCCTTGACCTCGCCCTGCTCGTCTCCGACGTCCCGGCGTCAGCCGCGGGAACATTTACGCGGAACAGGTTCCGCGCCTCCTGCGTTGACCACTCCGAACGGCTGGCGCGGCGGGGCCGGGCGCGCGCGGTCATCGTCAACAGCGGCAACGCGAACGCGGCCACGGGGAAGCAGGGCAAGCGGGACACGGCCGAAATGGCGAAGAGGGCGGCGTCTGCATTCGACGTGCCCGCCGGGGAGGTCCTCGTGGCGTCCACGGGCGTGATCGGCGTCCCCCTGCCCATGGCGGCCGTTCTCGCCGGGATCGAGCGGCTTGTCGAGAGGCTCGACGAGGCCGGAGGGCGAAGGGCCGCGCGGGCGATCATGACGACGGACTCGGTCCCGAAGGAGACGTCCGAGAGGAGGCGGCTCGGCGGCGCGTCGGTCACGGTCGGAGGCATGGCCAAGGGGTCGGGGATGATCCATCCCAACATGGCCACGATGCTGGCGTTCATCACGACGGATGCGAATGTTTCCGCTCCCGTTTTGAGGAAGATCCTTCTCGGCGCCGTGGACGACTCGTTCAACGCGATCACCGTGGACGGCGAGACGAGCACGAACGACATGGTCCTCTGCCTGGCGAACGGAGCGGCCGGCGGGGCGGCGGTCCTCGCCGGTCGGGACCTGGACCATTTCGCCGGGATGCTGGGGGAGGTCTGCCGGGACCTGGCGGAGAAGATCGTCCGGGATGGAGAGGGGGCGAGCAAGTTCATCCGGGTCGTCGTGACCGGCGCGGCCTCCGTTTCGGCCGCGCGGCGGGTCGCGCGGGCCGTGGCCGTATCCCCCCTGGTCAAGACGGCCGTCTATGGAGGCGACCCCAACTGGGGCCGGATCGCCGCCGCGGCCGGGAACGCGGGCGTCGCGTTCCGGCCGGAGAACGTGAGCATTCGGGTCGGCGGCGTCCCGATCGTTCGCCGCGGAGAGGGGTTGGGGGCGGCGGAGCGGGAAGTGGCGCGGGCTCTCCGCGGGAAAGAGATCGAGATCGGCGTGGACTTGGGGGCGGGAAAGGCCCGGGCCTCCTACTTCACCTGCGACCTGACCCACGAGTACATAACGATCAACGCCAGCTACAGGACCTGACCGCGATGCCGACGCTCACGCGCTGGCTGATCAAGACGGCCCTGGTGTATTTCGTCGCATCCCTCCTTCTCGGCGTGCTCCTGGCCGCGCGCGACGCGTTCACGCTGTCCCCCGCGCTCGCCGCCCTGATGCCCGTCTACTTCCATCTCCTCATGGTCGGCTGGGTGACCCAGCTCATCTTCGGCGTGGCCTTCTGGATGTTTCCCCGGTACTCGAAGGAGAAGCCTCGCGGCCGCGAGGGGCTGGCTTGGGCGATGTACGCGAGCCTCAACGCGGGGCTTTTGCTGAGGGCGCTCGCGGAGCCGATGCTCGCCGCTACGACGGCGCCCTTCTGGGCCGGGGTCCTCGTTTTTTCGGCCCTGCTCAAATGGTCGGCGGGTCTCATGTTCGTGGCGAACATGTGGAAGCGGATCCGGGAGAAGTGACATGCCGCGCCTGAGCGTTCTTCTCATCCGCACGGCCCTTGTCTATTTTGCCGCCGGATTCACGCTCGGCGGCCTGATGCTGGTCGAGAAAGCGGTCCGGATCGACCCCGTTCTGTGGCGGTTCTTCGACGCCCACGTGGAGTTCCTTCTCATCGGCTGGACGGTTCAACTGGCGATGGGCGTCGCCTTCTGGATGCTTCCGCGTTTCGCGGGAGGAACGAGCCGTGGAAACGAGCCGGCCGCGTGGACGGCGTTCTTCCTCGTCAACGCCGGTGTCCTGCTCGCGGGTTTCGGATCGTTCTTCGGCCTGCCGCGGGCGGTTTCTCTCACGGGCCGGGTATTCGAGGTTGGCGCGGCGCTGGCCTTCGCCGTCCATGCCTGGCCGCGCATCCGCCCGTCGCCCTAGCTAGGCCCTCCCCGTCGCTTTGTACCACCCGATCGCGACAATCTCGCGAACCACCTCGATCTCCAGGGCCAGCGATCCCCACAGACCGTAACGGAGAAAAAGCCCAGCGCCCAGGTCCTCGCTTCCGTAGACGTCGAACGCCGGGGCCGCGTAGATATGCTTGAACCCGGCCGCGCGGAACACCATAACGGACCTCCGGATGTGGGTCGGCGACGTTACGATCAGGTACCTGTCCTTCCCGATGTCGCCGAAACCCGCCTCCTTGATGTACTTCGCGTGCTCAGCCGTGCTCCGGGCCTTCGTTTCGAGGAGGATTGCATCGGCCGGGACACCGCGAAAGACAAGCTCGTCCCGGATCTGCCGCAGGGACGAGGTCTCGAACGGTCCGTCGACCTTGTGCGAGACGACGATCCTGGCCTTGGGGTTCCTGGCGTGCTCCTCTGCCGCCTTGTGGGCGCGCATGAGCATGCAGGACGAGGGGACGCCTCCGCAGGGGAGCAGGAGGATGTAATTCGCTTCGGACGTAGACTCAGCCGCGCCGGCCAGCCAGAGCTGGGCGTCCTCGGGGACGCCCAGCGACGCGGCGGCGACGGCTCCCGTGACGACGAGGCCGAGGAGGGCGAGCAATGCCCGGATTTTCCTGTAGAGGTTCGACATCATCCGACTGGTCCGCGGCTCCTTGAGCGTTTGCCTTTGACCGATCGCGGCTTCTATTATTAAACTGAAAAAGTCCATCCATGGCTTTTTCAGCCACGACCTGGCCGAAGTGAATTCGTCCAGGTCTCACAAATTGCGAGACTTGGAAGGTCTCGCAATTTGGCAATCCATCCATGGATTGCCTCGCATGGTGCTTTCTGGCACCCTGCTATTATAGACGCCGGAGGCGGGAGGGCGAAGGGCAAACGGCCCTCGCCGGGAGCGGGATGGAGCACAGGTTCATCGCCGATGCGATGCTCGGGCGTTTGGCCCGGTGGCTGCGCGCCCTTGGGTGCGACGTCGAATATTTCCCCGAGATTTCCGACAAGGAGATCGCTGAGCGGGCCGAGCATGAGGGGCGGGTGATCCTCACGCGGGACACTCTCCTCATCCGCCGCCGGAATGTCCGGGACAATCACTTCTTCGTCGAGGGGGACCACTACCCCGATCAGCTCCGGCAAGTCGTCCGTCGCTTCGGGATCGATCCGCGGAGCGGGTTTCTCACGCGCTGCGTCGAGTGCAACGCCATTCTTGAGGACTGTTCCGGGGAGAGCGTCCGCGACAAGGTGCCGCTGTACGTCTTCGAGACGCAGGAGGCGTTCAAGATCTGCCCGTCCTGCCGGAGGGTCTATTGGCCCGCGACGCACAGAGCGCGGATAGTGGCGAAGTTCGAGGAGATGCTGGGGAAAGCATGAGGACGGAGCGTCAGATTTCGTCCGGCGGCGTGATCTTCCGGCGGTCGAACAGGAAGATCGAAGTCGCCTTGATCGCCGTGAAGGGCGGGACGGTTTGGGGCCTCCCCAAGGGGCTCGTCGAGAAGGGCGAGAACCTGGCCCGGACGGCCCACCGGGAGGTGAAGGAAGAGACGGGTCTCGACGGGAAGATCCTCGGCAAGATCGACTCGATTCACTACTTCTACGCGCATAAGGAGGAGAGCGAGACGGTCCGGTATTTCAAGATCGTCTATTTCTTCCTGATGGAATGCACGGGCGGGGACGTCGCCGACCACGACGAGGAAGTTGACGACTGCCGCTGGTTTTCGATCGGCGAGGCGGCTCGGAAGCTTGCCTACGAAGACGAGAAGAGGATCCTTAAGAAGGCGCGAGAGATGATCAGGCCGGCGCGGAGCCGGCGCGCGCCGCAATGACTTCGCATCGGCGATGTCGGCGAAATCAGGCCAGAAGGGCGCCGGCTTTCGCCAGCGTGTCGCCCCGGGTGTTTTCCACTGTTTTGTTCGCCCTCATCTTTTGCGGAAGGCACCCATGTCCATAATCAGAAAGTGGAGTATCGAGACCTTTTGCGTGCCGAGTGGCATTTCGAGTCGTTGTGCCATGAATGTGATCATGTCTCCTTCTTTCTTGTCAGTCGTTCCGAGGGGATCGGAGACGACGACCTCAAAATCTTTCCATCTCACCAGATAGGCTCGAAACCGTGCTCCTTTATCGTCTGCCCTGAAGACCTTAAGGATTTTTCCCTCGACTGTCTCGTAATCACCCTTCATCCCCGGCGGCATTGCGGGCTTACTTGACGGCGTCTGGCTCGATGCAAGAGTGGCGACAGATATCAGTGCAATTGCAGTTACCATCAGTAAGCATGTTTTCATTGGTTCTCTCCCATGACGGTCGAGCGGGGACACAAGCTAAGCCGCAGCCTGCATGCCTGCTTGGATGGAGCTTGAAGGTATCAGGAACCCGCCCCGCGGTCAATTGGGCGCGGCACGCCCGCCAAGTCCCCATATCCATGCCGATCCCCCTCCATCCCGGCGCCGAGAAGTACTATCGGGAGGTCGGGCTGATCAAATAGCGAGATGACGACCGGGAGTCCGTCGGCCCAAGCGCTCGCCGAAGAGATCGCCGAGTACGAGCATCGCCGCCTTCTCTCGGGGACGGCCGCGAGGATCGTGTTCGGCGTTTGCATGGCGTTCTC
>JACPZO010000007.1 GCA_016195465.1 Nitrospirota bacterium | reverse complement strand
CCGAGGAGCCCGGCGCCGCGCCGGCGACCTTCGTCGCGGACGTCCTCGATCCCGCGGCCGGCCCGGCCGTGCGCCTCCTCTCCTCCGTGATCACCGACGCCCTGGCCAAGCGGGCCTCGGATATCCACGTCGAGGCGACGGGGGCGGCCCTCCTCATCAAGTACCGGATCGACGGCGTTCTCTACGAAGGGGTGGATCCGCTCGACCCGGCCCACCACGGAGCCGTTGTCGCCCGGCTCAAGGTCATGGCCGAGCTGGACCTGGCGGAGAGCCGCGTCCCGCAGGACGGCCGGTTCCGTCTCAAGGCGAACGGCAAGGAGGTGGATTTCCGCGTCTCGATCCTCCCCTCGATCCACGGCGAGGACGCCGTCATCCGGATCCTCGATCGCGAGGCGATCACGGCGGGGGTCTCCGAGCTGAGGCTCGAACGGCTGGGTTTCCCCGAGGCCGACCTCGCCCGGTTCAGGCGGACGATCGCCGAGCCGTACGGGATGGTCCTCGTGACCGGCCCCACGGGGAGCGGGAAGACGACGACGCTCTACGCCGCGATCAGCGAGATCAACACGGGAGAGGAGAAGATCATCACGATCGAGGACCCGGTGGAGTACGAGCTTCCGGGCGTCGTCCAGATCCCCGTCAACGAGAAGAAAGGACTCACGTTTGCGCGGGGCCTGCGCTCGGTCCTCCGTCACGACCCGGACAAGATCCTGGTGGGAGAGATCCGCGATCCCGAGACGGCCCAGATCGCCGTCCAGTCGGCGCTCACGGGCCACCTGGTCTTCACGACGGTCCACGCCAACAACGCCTTCGACGTGATCGGCCGGTTCCTCAACATGGGGATCGAGCCGTACAACTTCGTCTCGTCGCTCTCGGGGATCCTCGCCCAGCGGCTGGTCCGGGTCCTCTGCGCCCACTGCAAGCGGGCCGCGGAGCCCGACGCCGAGCGGCTTCGAGCCTCGGGCCTGACGCCGGATTCGCTTCCCGGCCCGATCTTCGACGCCGCCGGGTGTCCCGAGTGCCACGGCACGGGGTACCGGGGAAGGCTGGCGATCACGGAGTATCTCGTCTTGACCGACGCGATCCGGGAGATGATCGTGGGGCGGCGCCCCTCGACGGAGATCCGGAAAGAGGCGCTCGCCGGGGGGATGACGACGCTCAGGCAGTCGGCCGTGGCCAAGGTCGCCGCGGGAATCACGACGCTCCGCGAGATCGACCGGGTGACGTTCGTGGAATGAAAAAACAGGTGAATAGGTGAATAGGTTAATGGGTGAATAGGTTAATGGGTGAATCGGTGAATGGGAAAAACCGTAGGGGCGAACCGATGTGTTCGCCCAATTCAACGGGCGCACACACAGGTGCGCCCCTACCGCGGAGGTCCATTGGCAAGGGCGATCACAAGGATCGCCCCTACGGGGGATGCAATGCTCGCGGTCCGGCCGTTCATCGCCGGGGGTCATCATGATTGCAGGGGCGTCTCGCCAAGGCGGGTCTGCACCCGACAATGCGGGCGGGGCAAGCCCTGCCTCTGCGTAAGGACGGGCAATGAAACGAACCACCGTTGGCATCGCGGTCCTGCCGGAGACCCTCTCCGCTTCGGCGATCGAGGGGGGAGGGCTTCTTCTGGGCGCGGCCGAGGTCGCGCGCGGCGGAGATCTCCGCGCGGACGCGGGGGCGCTTCTCGCCGCCCTTGGCGGGAAGGTCCCGGCCGTCGCGCGGGGGAAGGTCCGCGCGGCGATCGGCTGGGGCGGTCCGTCCGTCCTTGCCGTTGTCGAGACGAACGGCGCCGGCGGGAAGGCGAGGGACGCGGCCGTCCGCTCGGCGCTCGAAGCCGAGGCCGGACGTTCTCTCGACGGCTGGCGGATCGCCTGGGCGCCGGAGAGCGGGAGGAAGAGCGGCAAGGTCCTGGCCGGCGCCGTGCCGGAAGACGAACTCCTGAGCGTGAACGCCGCCGCCCTCGCGGCGGGGGGCGAGGTCGTCGGCGCCGATCTCCTTCCGCTGGTTCTCCTCAACGCAATTCAGGCGGCGGACAAGGAGCGGGAGGCATCCGCTCTTGTCGTTCTTCTTCCCGGGAGCGTCTCCCTCTTTCTATTGGTAGGGGCGACCCGGCGGGTCGCCCCTACTTTGTGCCGCCACAGATGGCTGAACGGCGGCGACACGGAGGATCGGGCGGAGACCGAGATCCTGCGGGGTCTCGTTGCGTGGGAAGGATTGCAGGGGGCGGCCCCGAAACGCATGGATTTGATCGTCGTGGGCGGATCGGGCAGGTTTGCGGATGGGATCGCGGAGAAGGTCGCCGTTCCTGTCCGCGAGGCAGCGATCGATGAGATCGTCCGGCGGACGATGCGGGGGAAGAAGCCGGCGGATGCTCTGTCCGGGCTGTCATGCCTCGCGGTCATCGTGGCTCGATCGGCTCTGTAGGGGCTTGCTGAAAAGACCCCTCGTAGGGGCGCAATTCATTGCGCCCGATGAAATGGGCGTGATTAATCACGCCCCTACATTTTGCCCAGTTCGGGGGAGGGTGAAATGGGTTTTTCAACGACGTCGTAGGGGCGGCCCCATGTGGCCGCCCGAGTGGAGGGGAGCAGTTCGTTGTGCCGGAAGGAGTCGTCGTGAAGCAAGCCTCTGCGTTAGGAGGAACGGCCGGATGATCCTGAACCGCAAAGTGGGACCGAGTCCCCGCCCCTTGGGGCGGGGTCAAGGCGCGCGAATGCAAATAACGGAAAGTACCTTGGAGGTCGGAGAATCCCCGCCTTTCAAGGCGGGGTTCTTCAACTTCCTCGCTCCGGAGGTCCGGCGGCGGCGGCGCGTTTCGCTGATCCTTATCGCCGTCTCGGTCGCGGCCGCGCTCGTTCTGGCCTGGCAGGCGGACGCCGGGAGGCGCCTGGACGCGGAGCGAGCCGCCCTCGCCGTCGAAAGAAACGCGCTCGGCCGCGAAGCCGCCGCGGCTGCCGGCCGCCCTTCTCTTCCCGTGCCGCCGCCGGGACCGGAGCTATCGCTCTTCCTCCAGGAGGCCGCGTCCGCGCGTCCGTTCTCGTGGACGGCTCTTCTGCTGGCCCTCGAAGAGGCGCTCCCGAAGGAGGCCGCGCTCACGCGGATCCAGGCGCAGGGAAAGGACGGGACGGTGATCCTCGCGGGCCGCGCGCGGGACGCATCCGTGCCGTCCGCGTTCGTGGAGTCGCTCGACAGGCACGGGTCGTTCGCGGGCGCCCGGCTGGTCAAGATTTCTCCCCCGGAGGACGACGCTCCGGCGGCCGCCCGTCCCGGGAGCGGGAAGCCCGGGCGTGGGGCGACGGCCCGCGCATCCGGCGGGGACGGCGCGCTCTTCGAGATCCGGGTCCGTTATTCGGAGGCCGGCGCTCCGTTCCCGGCCGGCGAACGGCGTGTCCCGACGCCGGCCCCGGGAAAGGGAGCGTAGGCTCCCTATTGTAGGGGCGCAATTCATTGCGCCCGACGAAATGGGCGTGATCAATCACGCCCCTGCATTGGAAAAGGGAGGTTAGGAGGGATTTTGCAAATGAAAGCTGTCCCTATCCTGGACTGTCGATAACAGAATGAAGGTCCCGATGACTTTTCCGTCGTGGCGGAGGTTTCGTTTCCGCGTGCTTCTTGCCGCCGGGCTCGTCCTGGCAAACGTTGGACTTTTCTCCGCTCTTGTTCTACCCTCTCGGCTCGAAATCCGGGCGCTGCGCGCCGAGACGGACGCCCTCCGCGCGAAGGCCGTCGCTTCGCGCCTCGCCTCGGAGCGCGCGGCGCGGGAGGCCCGCGTCCGGGAATCGGCCGAGCGGCTGAAAGAGCGTCTCCCGACCCGGCGCGATGTGCCCGAGGTCGTTCGGACGATCCAGTCGCTCGCCCACGAATCGGAGGTCGACCTCTTGGGTCTCGTAACGCTGGAAGGCGGCGGAGATGCGGGCCCAAAGCGCGGGGGGCGGAAGGAGGGGCCGGAACCGCTCCGGCTTGAGCCGGTCTCGTACCAGCTTCCCGTGGAAGGGACGTACCCGGCCCTTCGAGGATTCATCCGGCGGATCGAGTCGGCCGAGTGGTTCTTTGCGCTCCGGGACCTCTCGCTCCAGAAGGTCCGCGGCGAGGAACAGGTGCGGATGCAGATCACGGTGACGACGCTCGTGAGACCGGAGATCGATCCGAAAAAGGTGAATCGGTAAATGGGTGAAAAGGGAAGCACTCAGCCGTCAGCGATCAGCGGTCAGCAAACCAGGGCGAAACGCATTCGGCTGACGGCTGAAAGCTGACTGCTGACAGCTGTCGGTGAATGGGTGAATCGGTGAATGGGTGAATCGGTGAATGGGTGAAACCGTAGGGGCGAACCGACGTGTTCGCCCGAATGTGTGGATCGTGTAGGGGCGCAATTCATGGCGCCCGATCGAACGGGCGTGATGAATCACGCCCCTACATTGGAAATGGGTGGATTCAAATGAGCCGAAGGAACCTGGTCCTCATCGCCGTTCTCCTTCTCTTGGCCGGCGCCAACCTGTGGAGCCGGCTCTCCGGGGAGGAGGAACCGGCGCCGCGAACCGCGAAGCGCGTCGAGAGACCGGCTGCGAAGGGAAGCCTGCCCGTCCGTCCGGCTCCCGGTGGAGCGGCCGAAGTCGTCGCGTTCGCTCCGGACGCGCCCGAGGTTCCGCCTCCGAAGCGGAATCTCTTCGCCTATGCCGACGTCCCCCCGGCGCCGCCGAAGCCCGCCGTTCCGCCCGGGCCGCCGCCGCCCCCTCCCAAGTCCCCCGAGGAGATCGCCGCCGAGCAGGCGCGGTCGCGGCTTGGGACATTCCGGTTCGAGGGGGCGATGAGCCGGGGGGCCGAGAAGCTCCTGATGCTCTCGCGCGGCGAGGAGGTGCTGACGGCGAGGAGCGGAGAAGAGGTCGTGAAGGGCGTTCGCGTCCGGGAGACGGGGCCGTCGTCCGTCGAGATCGAGGACGGGGCGACGGGAGTCAAGGTGACGTTGGTTCTTAAGGAGGGGAAATGAGGGGAGATGGCCCTGAAGCCGTTGTAGGGGCGGACCTGCGTGTCCGCCCTGGTTCAACGGGCGAACACGCAGGTTCGCCCCTACTGTTTGGCTTGGTTTTCCTGATCGCTTTGTCCGGGTGCGCCGCGCTCACGTTCCGCAAGGCCGAGCGGGAGGCCCACGAGGGGAACTGGGAGGCGGCGATCCCCAAATACCGCGAGGCGTACCGGGCCGATTCGGGGAACGTCGAGTACAGGTCCCGGCTTCTCCAGGCCGAGGAGATCGCGGGGAACTTCTTCCTCGACCGGGGAGAGTCGCTCCTCCGCGGCCGGAAGCTCGACGAGGCGCTCGCCGAGCTGCAGAAGGGGCTTGTCCTCTCCCCCGGAAACGCCCGGATCGAGCAGGCGATCCTCCGGGCCGTGACGATCAAGGAGGCCGACTCGCACTACCGCGAGGCGGAGGCCCTCGAGAAGGCGGGCAAGTCCCGCGACGCCCAGGCGAAACTCGCCGTCGCGTTGGAGAAGGACCCGTCCCATCCGGGGGCCCGCGGCCTCATGAACCGGATCGACCAGGCCGCGGCGAAAGCGGCCCAGGAAGGCGCCGACCCGCTCGCATCCGTCAAACCCGTCACGCTCAACTTCCGGGGGGCGGACGTGAAGACCGTCTTCGAGTTCCTGGGAAAGGCCGCCGGGATCAACGTCCTCTTCGACGAGGGGGTGAAGAAACAGCCGGTCACGATCTTCCTCAAGGACATTCCGTTCTCCCAGGCGCTCAGGCTTCTCCTTTCCACCAACAAGCTTTTCTACAAGAAGGTGACGGCCAACACGATCATCGTGGTCTCCGAGACGCCCCAGAAGCGGGCGCAGTACGAGGAGCACATGGTCCGGTCCTTCTTCCTCTCCCACGCCCGCGCGAAGGACGTCCAGAACGTCCTGAAAACGATCCTGGACCTGAAGAAGGTCACGATCGACGAACCGCTCAACGTCCTCACCGTCCGGGACACGGAGGACAAGGTCCGGCTCGCCGAGAAGGTCATCGAGACGCACGACCGGAGGCTCGCGGAGGTGATGCTCGAAGTGGAGCTCCTGGAGGTGAACCGGAACAAGCTCGAACAGCTCGGGATCGACTTCTCGCCCTACACGATCGGCGTGGGCCTCTCGCGGGCGGACCTGGGCTCGCCGACCCGGTTCGCCAATTCGCTCCAGTTCCTCATCAACACGAACGCCCTCTTCACGATCCCGAACGCGACGATCCGCCTCTTCAAGTCCGACGTGGACGCCAAGACGCTCGCCCACCCGCGCGTGCGCGTCCTGAACGGGAAGACGGCCAAAGTCCACATCGGCGACCGGATCCCGCTTCGGACCTCCACCGTGACGGAGGCGACGGGGCAGGTCCGGACGCTCTACGAGTACAAGGAGATCGGGATCAAGCTCACGGTCGAGCCGGTCGTCCACCTCACCCGGGAGACGAGCCTCAAGATGAACCTGGAGATCTCCTCCCTCGGCGAGAACCTGGGGACGCCGACCGAGCCGCAGTACCGGATCGGGACGCGGAACGCCGAGACGCACCTCGACGTCCGGGACGGCGAGACGGTGATCCTGGGCGGGCTCATCCGGGACGAAGAGCGGGGCACGGCCGTGAAGATCCCCCTTCTCGGCGACGTACCGGTCCTGGGACGCCTGTTCACGTCGAAGGAGGACACGCGGGGGCGGACCGATATCCTCCTCACGATTACGCCCCACGTCGTGCGCGGCGTCGAGGTCCCGGGGAAGGACGTCCGGGAGTTCTGGTCCGGGACGAAGGACGAGTACGGGACGGAAGGACCTTTGGGCGGGGCGTCGGGACCGAGGGCGGAGCCTCCCCCCGCCGCCGCAAAGGGAGAGCCGGCCCGACCTCCGGGAGCCGCACCGGCCGCGCCCGCATCAAGTCGTGACGAGGCTCCTCCGGGCGCGGAGACCGCTTCGCCTCCGGCGCCCTCGCCCGTCCCCGGCGGCCCGGGCAACGAAGCGGCGCCCGCGGACGCATCGCCTCCGCCGACGGGCGAGCCGCCCGCGCCCTCCGCGGAAGCGCCGGCGGCGCCCGCCGCCCCGCCCGCCGCTCCCGCGGGCCGGGCCGTCGTCGAGTTCGGGACGCCGATCCATTACGCGGAAGCGAACAAGGAGGCGGCGGTCGAGCTGAGGGGCAAGGGGCTCCCGGCCGGCGAAATCCCGGCGGCGCTCATCTACAACCCGGCGGTCGTGGAGTTCATCCGGGTCGAGGCCGGCACGGCCGGAACGGTGCAGGCGGAAGTGGGCGGCGAGGCCGGGACCGTCGGCCTGAAGATCATCCGGTCCGAGGGGGCGGGAGACGGGGCCATCGCGCGCCTCGTCTTCCGGGGGAAAGCGGCCGGGATCTCGCACATGGTCTTCCGCGGCGGCCCGGTCGTGGATGCGGAAGGGAAGCCCGTTCCCATCGAGTACCGGACGTCGAGGATCGTGGTGAAATAACATGGGACCGGTGAATGGGTGAATGGGTGAATGGGTGAATGGGGAAAACCGTAGGGGCGAACCGATGTGTGCGCCCGTTGTAGGGGTCCCGCCTTGGCGGGATGCCTGCCCTGATGCAAGGCAACCGCAGGGCAACATTGTAGGGGCGGACCTGCGTGTCCGCCCAGATGTGACCGCGTCCGTGAAAACCGTAGGGGCGGACCTGCGTGTCCGCCCGGATGGGACCGCGCCCGTGGCAACCGTAGGGGCGGACCTGCGTGTCCGCCCCCATTCAACGGGCGCACACACAGGTGCAACGGGCGCACACACAGGTGCGCCCCTACGGGGATTTTCGATGCGTGATCCGGCCATTCGTCATCGCCGATCCGTTCGCCTGAAGGGATACGATTATGCCCAGGCCGGTGCATATTTCGTCACGATTTGCACGCAGGGCCGGTTGTGTCTGTTCGGGGAGATTGCGGGTGGGGAGATGCGGTTGAATGGTGCAGGGGTTATGGTTGGCCGATGGTGGAATGAATTGAACAACAAATTCCCGACGATTGAGACGGATGTGTCGATTGTCATGCCGAACCATTTTCACGGAATCGTATTCATCGTAGGGGCGGACCTGCGTGTCCGCCCAGATGTGACCGTGGCCGTGAAAACCGTAGGGGCGGACCTGCGTGTCCGCCCAGATGTGACCGCGTCCGTGGAAATTGTAGGGGCGGACCTGCGTGTCCGCCCAGATGTGACCGCGTCCGTGAAAACCGTAGGGGCGGACCTGCGTGTCCGCCCCCATTCAACGGGCGCACACACAGGTGCAACGGGCGCACACACAGGTGCGCCCCTACATCAAATTATCCAATGGTTCAAGACCATGACCTCCAACGCGTACATTCGTGGCGACCGGGAATCGGGCTGGCCGCCGTTTGCGGGCAAATTGTGGCAACGCAATTACTACGAGCACGTGATTCGCGACGAAACCGATCTTGAATCGATCCGCGAATACGTCGCGGGAAATCCGGCCCGCTGGGCCGAGGACGGGGAAAACCCGGCCCGGATGGAGGTGCATGGATGATCGGCGATCGAATTGCAGGGGCGACCCGCCGGGTCGCCCCTACGGGGTGGGGAGAGATGAAACGCAATGCCGTTTGGAACGTTGTGATGCTGCTCGTTCTTGCCGCCTGTTCCGACAACAAGGCGGCGGAGCAGAGGATCTTCGTCACGTCCGTCAACGGCGGCGAGATCCTGCGCTCCGACGTCGAGACGGGCGGCGTCCGGACGACCGACTCCGTCGAGATCAAGGTCCGGAACGACACGAAGGCCGGAAGCGGCACGGCGCCGACGTCGACGGGAACCGGCTCGACGTCGACGGACTCGACGACCACGACCGGCTCGGCCGGCGCCACGGCCCAGGACGTCGTCGTGACCAAGTACAAGGTCTCCTTCTCCCGCGCCGACGGCGGCCCCGTCCCGGGCGCGTTCGAAGGCGGGACCGCGATCTACGCCCCGGCGAACGGAAGCGAGGGGACGGGAAGAATCGCCGTCGTCCTGGGATCGCACAAGGGATCCTCTCCGCTTTCCGAGCTTGCGGGAGGCGGTTCGTTCACGGCCACGGCGCGGATCGAGCTCGCCGGCGAGGACCGCGCGGGGAACAACGCGTCCACCGTGGCGTACCTCACGGTCTCGTTCGGCAACTGGTCGGACACGACGACAACGACGACACCGTAGGGGCGGACCTGCGTGTCCGCCCCCATTCAACGGGCGCACACACGGGTGCGCCCCTACGGGCGGCGAACGGGTGAATGAATCGAAAGACGGGATGTGGGGTTGAAGTGCGGCGCTCGAAGCGCCCATTTCTTTTGGGACACCAAATACCAAGGAGGGAAACATGCCAGGAAAACCGCTCGCTCTTGTCTTCGCATCGATCCTCTTCATATCCTCAGCCGCCGGGGCCGACGACCCCGGCCACGACGGCCAACGAGGCGATGAGCCCTGCCCCGTCGGTCTTGTGAGCGGAATGGACCTGAACACCGAGTTCGGTCCTGGGGCGGACGCCATCACCCGCTGTCTCGAGCGGCGGCACAAGGTGAGGTTCCTCGTTCAGATCAACCGGTTCTGTCGCGACAACGTCCCCGACGCCCAGTGCGCCGTGGGTTACGGCCTGCGAAACCTGGAGAAGGCGATCGAGGACTACGAGATTACGCACGGTATGGTCGCCGGGCGCGACTACGAGATCGTCGCCATCGCTCACGACGGGGGAGGGAAGCTCATGATCAAGGACGAGGTCAAGAGCTATCTCCCGACCGGCGGCAACCGGTTCGAGGGCCAAATCCGCGCGCTCATGGCGAAGGGCGTCAAGTTCTACCTCTGCCAGAACGCCACCCGCGCCCTGATCGCCGCCGGCCTGCTGACCCAAGGCAACGTGACGAACGAGATCATTCCGGGGACGGAGTTCGTTACGTCCGCCGTCACCGCGCTGGCGGACTTCCAGGCACTGGGTTTCCGCTACGTACAGCCGTGACGAGGAGGCCGGAGGCGATGGCCTCAAGGGTTCTTCTTGAGCCAGCGGTCAGAGTCCTTCTTCTGGAGAACGGCAAGGATGGCGACCGTGGGAGCATGAACTCGATAGTAAACGCGGTAATCGCCGACGCGGAGACGGTAGAGCGGAGGGATGAAGCCGGTCATCCGTTTGATCCTCGTCTTTGATTCCCGGACGGGATTCGTTGAAAGGCGGGCCGAGATCTCATCGAGTATCGATTGACGCGCGGCGGTCGGAAGGGCGTGGAGTAGGGGCGCAATTCATTGCGCCCAATCGAACGGGCGTGATGAATCACGCCCCTACGGAAGCACGTCCGGCGGACCGAGGGGGGTTGTACGGATCCCGCCTTCTCGGACGAAGGACATCCAACGGCCCTCGATCTTCTTCTTGAACCGGGGGTCGTGCTCGAGGAGGTACTCTTCGAGCTCGTCCTCGGCCAGATGGTGCAGGACGGCCGCGGGTTTGCCGTTGCGGGTGATGACGATGTCTCCTTCCTCGGTCCGGCTGACGTACTCCGAGAGGTGGTCCTTGACCTCCTTGAGGCTGGCGATTTTCATGATCAACTTCTCCTGTCGGCGCGAACGGATGAACCGCGCAGTGCGCCGCAATCCCCGCCCATTGGGGCGGGGTCAAGGCGTACGAATGCAAATAACGAAAAGTCCCTTGGAGGTCGGAGAATCCCCGCCGTTCAAGGCGGGGTTCTTCAGTGGTAGCCACAATTATAGCCCGGCGCGGACGGATGTCAAGGCGGGCAGGTCCGCGGAATCCGGCTTCACGCTCATCGAGCTGGTCGTCTCGCTCACGATCCTCTCGATCCTGGCCGCCGTGGCGCTTCCCTACGCCGAGACGGTCGTCAGGCGCCAGAAGGAGATGGAGCTTCGGCGGTCGCTCCGGGAGGTCCGGACGGCGCTCGACGAGTACAAACGGCTGGCCGACGAGAAGAAGATCTCCGTGGAGGTCGGCGACTCGGGATACCCGAAAACGCTCGAGGCCCTCCTTGCGGGCGTGGACCTCGTCGGCGGGAGCGGCAAGCGGCGCTTCCTGCGGCGCGTCCCGAAGGACCCCTTGACGAACTCGACGGACTGGGGACTCCGGTCGTACTTCGACGATCCGGACTCGACGATGTGGGGCGGGGAAGATGTCTTCGACGTCTACACGAAGAGCGAGAAAACGGCCTTGGACGGGACGAAATACAAAGACTGGTGAATCGGTGAATGGGTGAATGGGAGAATCGGAAAAAAATCCCCCCGTTCCCCCTTTGTGAAAGGGGGGGCAGGGGGGATTTGGACGTAGGGGCGGACCTACGTGTCCGCCCAAAAATGGGACCCCCTCGATGGGACCCGGTACAAGGATTGGTCAAAGAAGAACGGTATTGAAAAATTCAAATTGTAAATTGGAAATTGTAAAATGGAAACGAAACAGGATATGAAGCCATTCCCTGCTCTACCCAATTTCAAATTTACAATTTTCAATTTTCAATTTCCAATGCGTCCGGACGCCCGGACGCCCGGCTTCACGCTCATCGAGCTTCTCGTCGTCATGGCGATCCTGGCGCTCCTCGTCCTCCTCGCCCAGCCGCGGATCATGCACTGGATCGTCTCGTCCAAGGAGGCGGCGCTTCGGGAGGACCTCCTCGTCCTGCGGAAGGCGATCGACCAGCACTACGCCGACAAGGGGAAGTACCCCGAGGCGCTCGCCGATCTCGTCTCCGCGAAGTACATCCGCGCGGTTCCCCGGGACCCGTTCACCGAGTCGGCGGAAACGTGGGTCACCGTCCCGGCCGAGGGCGAGGAGACGGGGACCATCGACGTGAAAAGCGGCGCCCAGGGAACCGGCAGCGACGGCATGGCGTACAAGGATTGGTGAATCGGTGAACAGGGTGAATGGGTGAATCGGAAAGACACTCCTCCCCTTTGTAAGGGGAGGTTGGGTGGGGTAGAGCGGGAGTCTGCTTCTACCTCCCCCAGCCCCTCCTTACAAAGGAGGGGGGATTTGCCGGCGAATCGGTGAACCCTGTAGGGGCGAACCTGCGTGTTCGCCCGAATCGGTTGATGGGGAGAACCGTAGGGGCGAACCTGCGTGTCCGCCCGAATCGGTGCATGGGGAGAACCGTAGGGGCGGACCTGCGTGTCCGCCCAGAATGGGACCCCCTCCCCATCGAGGGGGGAGGGACGGGGTGGGGGTGAGACGTGAGCAGAAACAGAGCTGAACCGCAAAGTGCGCCCGAGTCCCCGCCCCTTGGGGCGGGGTCAAGGCGCGCGAATGCAAATAACGAAAAGTACCTTGTTGGTCAAATTGGAAATTGTAAAATGGAAACAAAACGGCATATGAAGCCATCCCCTACTCCACCCGATTTCAAATTTTCAATTTACAATTTTCAATTTTCAATGCGTCCGGACATCCGGACGCGCGGCTTCTCCCTCATCGAGCTTCTCGTCGTCATGGTCATCATCGGCCTTCTCGCGGCGCTCGTGGGGCCTCGCTTCATGCAGTACATCAAGCCGGCCCGGCAGGAAGCGGCGCGGGCCCAGATCGAGAACTTCGGCAAGGCGCTCGACTCCTTTTACATCCACGTGGGGCGGTATCCCGCGACCGACGAGGGGCTCAATTCGCTGGTCGCCCAGCCGGCCGGAATCGAGAAATGGAAGGGGCCGTACCTCGCGAAGAGCGTTCCGAAGGACCCCTGGGGGAAGGAGTACGTCTATCGTTCGCCGGGCGAGCACGGGGAATACGATCTTCTCTCCTACGGCGCGGACGGCCAGCCGGGAGGAGAGAAGGAAAACGCCGACGTGACGAGCTGGGAATCGGGGGAGAGGCACTAGGCGCCTGACCCTGGACCGCGCGCTTTCAGGCTACTCAAAGATCTCCGTCAGAGGGATTGCCAGACCGGGAAAGAGCGGAGAGGAGAGAACGCCTCCCTCTTCCCGCGAGAGCATTCCGGCATGAATGAAGCCGGTGTCCGTAGAGCGGTAAGTCTCTACGGAGTCGTTCTCCGGATCGACGATCCAGTATTCGAGAACGCCGTGCCGTTCATAGAGTTTTCGCTTCAAGGTGGTGTCGGTCTTCCGTGTCGTTTCTGAAAGAATCTCGATCGTGAGATCAGGCGCTCCCTGAACGTTCTTCTCCGTGATGATTGAAGCGCGGGCCGCCGAGATGAACAGGAGGTCCGGCTGGACCACATCCGCATCCGAAAGGATGACGTCGAACGGGGCCGCGAAGACCCGCCCGAGCTTTGCTTTGTGGACAAAAGCGCCCAGAAGGCGGGACAGATTGCCTGACGCGATCTGGTGCTTGGTTCTCGGCGAGGGGGTCACGTAGTGTTCTCCATTCATGATCTCGTGTTTTTTTCCATCGTCGGGGAAGAGAAGATAATCCTCGTAGGCGAGCCTTGCCGAATGCGTGACGGAAGACATGACGGGCTCCTTCTTGTCGGGGGTTGAACCGATGCCCCGCACGTGTACCCTATCAAATGCCCTGGACGAGCGTCAAGCCATGGGCCAAGGCGGAATCGTATTCGGCCGGCGCCGATGTCCGTCGAGTCCGGGCTTTGCTTATCCCTTGGCCGTCATCGCGGTCGTGGCCCTCGGGCTCGGGGCGCTCGCGGCCGTGGAGCTGGAATCGACGGCCCTCTGGCGGGAGCGCGAGGCGGAGCTTCTCTTCCGCGGCCAGGCGATCCGCGAGGGGATCCGGCAGTACTACGAGAAGAGTCCCGGCACCCTCAAGACGTTTCCGCAGGATCTGAAGGACCTGATCTCCGATCCCCGCACGCCCGGCACGCGGCGCTACCTCCGCAAGCTCTACCGCGACCCGATGACCCCCGACGGCGAATGGGTCCTCGTCCGCGGCGCGGGCGGCGGGGTCCGCGGCGTCCGGAGCGCCTCGGAGCGCGCCCCGTTCAAGCGGGCGAACTTTCCCAAGGGGCTGGAGCCGTTCGCCGGGAAGGAGAAGGTCTCGGAGTGGGTCTTCGAGTACGTTCCCGCGCCCGCGCCGTCCCCGCCCCCCGCCCGTCCGTAGGGGCGAACCCGCGTGTTCGCCCGTTCGTAGGGGCCCCGCCTGTGGCGGGATGTTCGCCCGGACAAATGACCATGTAGGGGCGCAATTCATTGCGCCCGATCGAATGGGCGTGATGAATCACGCCCCTACGGAAGCACGTCCGGCGGACCGTAGGGGTGTGTACGGGTTCCGCCTGGGCGGGATGGCCGCCCGCCTTGCCTTGCTCACGGGAGCGCGACGAGAGACTCCGCTTCGCGGATCGCCTGGATCAGCGAGGGCGGGTTTGCAGGGATGATCCCCGCGGGAGTGTGCTTGTGATGGGGATACGTCGAGAGGGACCGCGCCTTTGGATCGCGGCCGTTGTCGTAGCGGAAACGGAGTGACGGGCCGTGCGCGCAGTGATAGCGGTACTTGATCTTGTGGACGCCGCCTTCGGTCGAAACGAGGAATTCGGAGAAATGAAGTTCCGAGCCGTCAAGAAACGTCAACACTCCCTTGACCAGTCCCAAGCGGGGGGCTCGCTCCTCGAACGAGAAGGCAACGCCCGCCAGAAAGTCAGCTTCCTGGCAGGCCGCCGAGAGCGTCCGGGCGTACGCCCTCAGGGGCATATCT
>JACPZO010000159.1 GCA_016195465.1 Nitrospirota bacterium | reverse complement strand
TGCCTCCTGCCTCTTTCTGTCCTTGTGCTTCCCCGGAGATGTTCCGTTTCGACGAGAAAGTCCTGGAATCTTAGAGACAGAAAGACGCTCTGTCAATCCCTTGCTCCCTTGCCCCTTGCTCCCCGTTTCCCCGTTTCCCCGTTTCCCCGTTTCCGCTCTTCCCCGTTTCCCCGCTTCCCCGTTTCCGCTCTTCCCCGTTTCCCCGTTTCCGCTCTTCCCCGTTTCCGCTCTTCCCCGCTCTCTATCCCGACCTGCTCAACGTCGCGACGACCACCTCTTGCGCCCCGGCCTTCCGAAGGACCCTCGCGCACTCCGAGACCGTCGCGCCCGTCGTGAAGACGTCGTCGACGAGGAGGACCCGCTTATCCTCGATACGCTCCGGGCGCAGGACGGCGAACGCGCCGCGGATGTTCGCCTTCCGCTCCTCCGGCGTGAGTTCCACCTGGGGGCGCGTGGGCCGAACGCGCTGGAGGGCGCCGTGGTCGAGCGGAACGTCCAGCCGGCGGCACACGGCATCGGCCAGAAGCAGGGACTGGTTGAACCCGCGGTGTCTCAGCCGCGACGGATGGAGCGGGACGGGGACGACGACTTCGGGCGTGGGAAGTGCCCCGGCGGACGGAAGCAGAAAGCGGCCGAGCTTTTTCCCGAGCGAATGCTTCCGCCCGTACTTGAGGAGGTGGATCGCCTCGCGGAGCGCTCCTTCGTGGGCGCCCGCCGCGCGGGCCAGCGCGAAGGGCGGCTCCTTGTCCCGGCAGTTCCCGCAGAGGTGCCCCGGCGAATGCGTCAGCGCCTCGGGCGAAGGAAACGCAAATCCGCAACGGGGGCAAACCGGCCCCGTCAACCAGCGGACCTTCCCCCAGCAGGCGCCGCATATCCACGGCACGGGCGTCTCGAGGACGGGACCGCCGCAAAGACGGCAGAACGTGGGGAGAAGAGCTTGAAGAACTCGAAAAAAAGATTTTCCGAGCCAGCCTTTGCCATCCATGGATCGGGCCTCTCTCGACAACATGGCTTGCCGGGACACAAAAGGACTCAACGGCCCGGTTTCTACGAGAGAACCACTTCCAGCGGGGCCTTCTGAAGCTTGCTGACCTTGAGGACGGAGAAACCGAGGATGTTTCCTTCCCGGTCCACCTTCTCCATGACTTGGTCGTTTTCCGTCTCCCGGAAATACCCTTCCCTTTGCTCGAAGGTGACTTCCAGGTAGTCCCCCTCTGGATCGTACCAGAGCTTCACGATCTTGCGGGCCATATCTGCCCCCCTTTCTTCACGGCATCTGTCAGGTAGGCCGTCACGAGGATATGCTCTAACCGCTCGCCGGTCAGCCGGACCTCGCGGCCCTTGAAATCCCGGAGGATTCTCACCAGTCCTTCACTGGAAGCGCTCGCAAACCGCGGCCATATCCGACTAGTATCCGAACCCAGTAATTACGGAACATCCTCCGCGGATGTGTAGGTTGGGTTAGGCGCGGTTTTTTGCGCCGTAACCCAACAAAACCATTTGGGCGAATATTCGGTTTGTTGGGTTACGCGATAAAGCCGCTAACCCAACCTACATGACTCGCAAACCGCGGCCATATCCGACTAGGAACCCACCGGAACGGCCGCACCGATCAGCGAACGCCCGGTCATCTCGGGCGGCTGGGGAAGCCCCATGATCTCGAGGATCGTCGGCGCCACGTCGGCGAGGAACCCGCCCTCTCGAAGGACGCACTCGGCCCCCACAACGATGAACGGAACGAGGTTCGACGTGTGGGCCGTGTAGGGCTGGCCGGTCTCGTAGTCGACCATCTGTTCGATGTTGCCGTGGTCGGCCGTGATCAGGACGACTCCTCCCCTTTCCCGCGCCGCCGGCACGATCCGCGCCAGACACCCGTCGATCGTCTCGGCCGCCTTGACCGCCGCCTCCAGGACGCCCGTGTGCCCGACCATGTCCGGATTGGCGAAGTTGAGGAGGATGAAGTCGTCGATCCCTTCCGCGATCCGGGAAAGGACGGCCTCCGTCACGGCCGGGGCGCTCATCTCGGGCTTCAGATCGTACGTGGCGACCTCGCGCGGAGACGCGATGAGGAGGCGATCCTCGCCGGGGAACGGCTCCTCCTTTCCGCCGTTGAAGAAGAAGGTCACGTGCGCGTACTTCTCCGTCTCGGCGATCCGGAACTGGCGCATTCCCGCATCGGACAGGACC
This sequence comes from Nitrospirota bacterium, assembly GCA_016195465.1. Taxonomy (GTDB): domain Bacteria; phylum Nitrospirota; class RBG-16-64-22; order RBG-16-64-22; family RBG-16-64-22; genus RBG-16-64-22. Next base: position 2,150 of record JACPZO010000159.1, on the reverse strand, counting down.
TCCGCCAGGATGTTAGCCGGCCTCTCGGGCGGATAGGCGGCCGGAAGACCGAATGTTTCGTCGTACATGGCCATGCAGACGAAGGAGGAGAGGCGGGGAGACCGCGCGCGCTCGAACCCGTCGAAACCCGTCTCGGTCAAGGCCCGCGTAATCTCGCGCGCCCGGTCCGCCCGGAAGTTGAAAAATATCGCCGCGTCGCCGTCCATGATCGTCCCGACGGGAACGCCTGCCTGCAGGGTGACGGTCGGAGAGACGAACTCGTCCGTCTCTCCCCGATCGTAGGCCAGGCGGACGGCCTCTAGAGCGGAAGAGGCCGCCTCTCCCTTCCCGGACGTCATCGCGTCGTGCGCCTTCTTGACCCGGTCCCATCTCTTGTCGCGGTCCATGGCGAAGTATCGGCCGGAGACCGTCGCGATCCGGCCGACGTTCTTCTCGGACAGGGCGCGTTCCAGCGCCTCGACGTACCCCGCGCCGCTCCTGGGCGGCGTGTCGCGGCCGTCAAGGAAGGCGTGAACGAAGACGCGCTTCAGCCCCTCTTTCTTCGCGAGGTCGACGAGAGCGAGGAGGTGGTCGACATGGGAGTGGACACCGCCGTCGGAGACGAGGCCCATCAGGTGCAGGGCCGTCCCCCGCTCCTTCGCCGCGAGGACGGCCGAAAGAAGGGCGGAGTTCTCGAAGAACTCGCCGGTCTCGATCGCGCGGTAGATGCGGGTCAGGTCCATGTAGAGGATCCGCCCCGCGCCGAGGTTCATGTGGCCGACTTCGGAGTTCCCCATCTGCCGGTCGGGAAGACCGACCGAGGTCCCGGAGCCGTCGATGGCCGTGTGAGGATGTTTTTCGAGCAGTGAGTTGTAGAATGGAAGCCTCGCCAGCGCGAGGGCGTTCCCGTCCCGGCGGGGGTTGATCCCCCAGCCGTCGAGGACGATCAGCATCACGGGTTTGGGTCGGGACATGGCCTCCCCTCGAATTCCAAATTTCAAATTTACAATTTCAAATTTACAATTTTCAATTCCTAGTATCCGAACCCAGTAATTACGGAACCTCCTCCGCAGATGTGTAGGTTGGGTTAGGCGCGGTTGTTTGCGCCGTAACCCAACAAAACCATTTGGGCGAATATTCGGTTTGTTGGGTTACGCGATAAAGCCGCTAACCCAACCTACATGACTGCCCGCAAGACGGCCAAGCGCGCCGGACCGGCGTGCTCCTTCACGGCTTCTCCAGGAGAATCTTCTGAATGAAGGGCCTCAGGTGCGGCAGGCGCCGCGCAGCCGTCTTCCAAACCAGAGGATAGTCGACGCCGAAGTAGAAGTGAATCAGCCTGTCCCTCATTCCGGCCATCTCCCTCCACGGGACCTCAGGATACTTCTGCCGAATCTCATCCGAGATCGCCTTCGTCGCCTCGCCGATGATTTCGAGCTTCCGGATCACGGCGCTCGACGTCTTGTCGTCAGCAAGGAATCCCCGCAGATCCATCCCTTCAATAAACGCTTCAATCTGCTCCATCGCCTCCACGATATCCTTCAAATAGAGCCTTGCATCCCTCATGCGGAGGAAACCTGCCGCAAGACGGACTCCCGGATCTCGGCCCTGAGCGCGCGTCTTGGCACTACGTCCACCCTCCGTCCAAGCTTTTCTTCCAGGAAGATTCCAAGACCCACAAGGTCAAACAGATCGGCCTCTTCGCTGAAATCGACAAGAACATCGATGTCGCTCCCGTCGCGCTGTTCCCCCCTGACAAACGAGCCAAAGACGCCGACGGATGTCACATTGAACCTGGCGCGGAGTTCCGACTTGAGCCCGCTTAGGACCGAGAGGATCTCCTGTTTAGTCTCCAGTGGAGGCATCTTCATCTCCCGTTTTCAGTAATGATACCTCTTTCCCTTGATGATCGTCATCGCCCGGTAGATCTGTTCGAGGAGGACGATCCGGGCCAGGTCGTGCGGAAGCGTGAGCGGCGAGAGCGAGATCCTCTCCTCGGCCGCCTCGCGGATCTCGCCGGCCACGCCCGCCGCGCCGCCCACCAGCAAGACGACCGGACGGCCCTCGACAAGCCGCGTTTCGAGCCACCGGGCGAACTTCAACGAGTCGAAAGCCCTGCCTCCGGCATCGAGCAGGACGAGGCGGCTTCCTTCCTTGAGCCTCGCCTTGAT
>JACPZO010000158.1 GCA_016195465.1 Nitrospirota bacterium | reverse complement strand
TCCGGGACGCGGAGAAATCGCTGGGGATTCCTTCCGCCGACCCCGTCCTTCAAGGACCTGTTTGATGGACACGGCAAGCCCCTATATGACCGTTCAGGACGTGGCGGCTTACCTCCGGGTTAAGCCGAAGACGATCTATGCCTGGGCGGGGGAAGGGAGAATCCCGGCCGTGAAGCTGAACGGCCTTCTCCGCTTCAGACGCGCGGAGATCGACTCCTGGGCCGAATCGTGCGAAAGATCGTCTGGGCGGCTTGCGACGTTGCCCCAGGGGGGGCGATCTCGGGGCGGGACGGCCCGCAGTATCCCCCCTTCGGGCGGAATCGAGAGAATCATTGACCGGGTGAAGAATGAAGTTTTACACTCTCGCCTTGGGGAAGCCAGGCCCGCCGTCAAGCCCGGAAAGGAGGGGTGACGGATGGGGCTGTATAAACGAGGCGGGGTCTGGTGGATGCGATTGACCGTCGGCGGCCGGAAAGAAATCCGGCGAACGACGGGGACAGGGGATAGACGCCTTGCTGAGAAGATCGAGCGGAAGGTCAGGACCGAGATCGCGGAAGGCCGGTGGTTCGATGTCCAGGAGGAGCGGACGCGGACGGTCCGGGAGATGCTAGAGCGGTTCGAGCAAGAATACGCTTCGCACCGAAAGGCAACGCGGTTTTATGGGCCGATCATCGCCCGTTTCATCGCGGAGTGGGGGGACCGGACGCTTGCCGAAGTCACGCCAGCTATTATCAGTCAATGGAAAACACGGCGTCTCGGGGAAGTCTCCGCGGCGTCGGTGAACCGTGCGCTGGCGGTGCTACGTTGTGCATTCAATGTGACTATGCGGGAGTGGGAGTGGTGCCGTGACAATCCCGTCGTCCGCGTCAAGCGAGAGAAGGAGCCGCCCGGCCGGGATCGGTGGCTCTCGGCGGAAGAGGAGGGGCGGGTCTTGCAAGCCGCCCCTCCCTGGTTCCGGGAGGTTATCACCTTCGCGGTGAATACCGGGATGAGGCAAGGCGAGATTCTTTCCCTTCGGTGGTCTTCCGTCGATCTGTTCCGCCGGACCGTGACGGTGGAGAGGTCGAAGAATGGAGAGAAGCGGACGGTGCCGATCAACGAAGCCGTGCTGACAATTCTCAAGGAGAAGTCCCGCGTGCGGTCGCTCAAGGCGGACCTCGTGTTTCATTCGGAAGCGCACACGGCAATTGACCCGGCGAATCTCCGGCACGTTTTTGGAAAGGCGCTTGAGAAAGCGAAGATCGAGGACTTCCGCTTCCATGATCTTCGGCACACGTTTGCCACTCGGCTTGTTCAGGCGGGCGTTGATATGTACAAGGTCCAGCGGCTTCTCGGCCACAAGACGCCAACAATGACGCAACGGTACGCTCATCACTCGACGGAGAGTCTTCGGGATGGCGTGGAGGTCCTGGATCGCGTGCGTCTACTTTTGGCGACGGCACAAAATCCGGCACAGTCTGTGCCGGTAAAAGTCAGCGGAGCGGTGTAACTGCTTGATTTTATTGGTGAGCCGTGGAGGGATCGAACCTCCGACCCGCTGATTAAGAGTCAGCTGCTCTACCAGCTGAGCTAACGGCCCACAACTTGGAACCCTGTCCTTGGGGGATTGCCTGGCGCGCCTGGAGGGATTCGAACCCCCGACACCTGGAACCGGAATCCAGTGCTCTATCCAGCTGAGCTACAGGCGCCTTTATACCATATTTGTTGGGGTGAGCGAAGGGACTTGAACCCTCAACCCCTGGAGCCACAGTCCAGTGCTCTAACCGGTTGAGCTACGCTCACCATCCGAGAATATCGGTCCACAGTTGAATGTCTACGGTCGAAGATTGGGGCTTAAACCTTGAACCTTTGACATTCGACGCAGTTCGCCTTTCGTCATGGCGCGCCCGGCAGGGGTCGAACCTGCGACCTGCGGATTCGAAGTCCGACGCTCTATCCAGCTGAGCTACGGGCGCCGAGCAACGACAACGACAATACCTGGCACGCCCGGGAGGACTCGAACCTCCGACCCACAGCTTAGAAGGCTGTTGCTCTATCCACCTGAGCTACGGGCGCTCGGTAATGACAGCCCGCGTCTGGACTTCAGAGTTTAGAGTTCGGCGTTCGGAGTTCAGAACGAAGAACGCGTCTCGTTGCCTGTCTCCCAACTCCGAAATCCCCACGCCCCACCCCAGACTCCGAACTTCTCGCGGCCGGGAGGCATGGTCGGGGCGAGAGGATTTGAACCTCCGACATCCTGCTCCCAAAGCAGGCGCGCTACCGGGCTGCGCCACGCCCCGGACTTCCGGGAAGGAGTGTATAGGTACATCACCGGATGACCGAAGTCAACGCCTTTGTGGCGCGTTGCGGGGCAAGGACACGCAAGCCGCCCAGTTCGCGGTCCTCACGCACCCATCGTGCGCTTCTGAATCTCGAGGAGTTGTCGAATCCCCCGGCGCGCGAGGGCCAGGAGCGACGACAGATCGCGCTCTCCGAACGGCGCGCCCTCCGCCGTTCCCTGGACTTCGACGAAACGCCCCCGTCCGGTCATGACGACGTTCATGTCCACCTCGGCCGTGGAATCCTCGGCGTACGTGAGGTCGAGGACCGGCTTCCCGTCCACGATCCCGACCGAGACGGCCGCGAGACGGTCCGCGAGCGGGTCCCGCTCGATTCGGCCTTCCTTGAGAAGGCGCCGGAACGCCTCGGCCAAGGCCACGTATGCGCCGCTGATCGACGCCGTCCGTGTCCCGCCGTCCGCCTGGATGACGTCGCAGTCGATCCAGACCGTGCGCTGGCCGACGGCCGCGAGATCCACCACGGCCCGGAGAGACCGGCCGATGAGCCGCTGAATCTCGTGCGTCCGCCCGCCGATCTTCCCCTTCGACGACTCGCGGGCGATCCGGCTCCGCGCCGAGCGCGGGAGCATGGCGTATTCGGCCGTGACCCATCCCTGCCCCTTGTCGCGAAGGAACGCGGGGACCCCGTCCTCCACCGTCGCCGTGCAGATGACCCGCGTGTCTCCCACTTCGATGAGGGCCGAACCCTCGGCGTGCTTGATGTACCCGCGCGCGATCTTGATCGGCCTCAACTCGTTCGCCTTCCGTCCGTCCGGTCTCATGATCCTCCCGATTTCAGGTGGCTGGGTGGCTGGGAACTTCCCATCGACCCATCCACCCCGTCTTCCTACTGTTCCTTCTCGGCCGGCGGCAGACGCTCGATCAGGTCTTCGATCCGGCCGTAGGGACGCCGGATGTCGACGTGGCCCGCGAGCGTCTCCTGCTCCACGCCGGCCACAACCACCCGGACCTGGCTCAACTCGGGGAGATTGACGAGGAGCGTGTCGACAAGCGACCCAAGCGCCAGGTACTCTCCCCAGATCGTCTCCGCGCGCCCGCCGCTCCCTTCCCCGCGCCCCCCTTCCACGCTCACCACCAGCTCGTTCTTCCCGAGCAGGAACAGCGGCCCCGCCTGCGTCCCCGGGGGCCAGAGGAGCTTGAGCGAGGGGTCGCGCGGGCCGGCAAAGAGAGCTTCCAGGATTCCCCGCGCTTGGGCGACCGTGTCGTAGCTCGCCCGCGGAACCTCGCGCACCTCCGGCGAGAGAAGGGCGTCGGCCGATTCGAAGAAAAGCGTCACCTTGATCCGCTCTTCGTTCCGCCCGCCTGGGGCCTCCGGCTCGGCCGCGCCTTCGCGGGACGAACCGCCCGCGACCGCGGCGGTCGGACGCGGGGGCGGCTTTTCGCCCGGCCTCCACTTGACCGCCGCCGCGACGGCCGCCGCAAGAAAGACGACGCCCAGGAGAAGGATGATCCGCCCCCAGTGGTCCTTCTTGATTCTCTGCCGTCCGGTCGTCCCGTTCACGGATTCACTGGGCCCGGCGCCTTCTTTCCGGCCGAGGAAGACGGAGCCGCGCTTCCCTCCGGAGAAGAGGGCGGTCGAACGGCCTTCCGGATCGACTCCACCAGGAGCTTCGCCATCCGCGCCTGGAAGGCCGGATCCTTGAGGATCCCTTCAGCCGCCGCGTCTCCCAGGAACTCGAATTCCACGGCCACGCCGGGCACGGTCAGGGCCGCGAGTTCCACGAGAGGGACTTGGCGGAGAGCCGTCTCCTGGACCTCCCGCGCCGCGGAGAGGCTCTTCTTGAGGGCTTCGCCGAGACGCACGCTCTCCTGAATGGCGGAAAACTGCTGAAAGTCCCAAAGCGTCGTCTTCCGGACCCCGCCCACGAGAGGGAAATCGAGGGCCGAGACCGTCTTGCCCGCCGTTCCTCCGATCATCCCGGCGTACGACTGCGTGTAGACGTTCACGGCCCGCTTTGCTTCCCCCCCCATCCGGGCCGCGTGGAGCGAGAGGTACGCGGACGCCCGGCCCCGCCCGGCGACGGCCGCCCGCTCGCGAACCGGAAGCGTGTAGTCGGCCTCGCGCGTGAGCACGACATCCACGCGGGGAGAAAGCGACGATCCCGCCTTCTGGATGGCCCTTGCCAGCGAGAGGACCCAGTCCTTCTCCCTGATCCCCGCCGCGCCGACGCTTCCCGCCCGATCGCCGCCGTGCGCGGGATCGACGACGAGAACGAACTCCCCCGGCGTCTCCTTCGGGACCGGCCGCCGTGACGGCTCGTCAGCGCCTTGGCGGGGCGCCGCCTTCTCCGCCGCCTTGGCCGACTTGCCCCGCCTGAGATCGACGACGAAACGCCGCGGCTGTTCCAGGGAGAACGTGCGGTAGTCCAGGAATGACTCCCCGAGGTCGACCGTGAAAGTCGTCACGTCCCCCGAACTGAGCCTGATCTGGCGGACGACGCCGTCTCCGACGTTCTTCGGCCAGTCCTTGCCCTCGATGACGACGCGCCCTTCGGGGCGGATGACGAGACGGCTCGACCGCTCCTCCCCCGGACCCGCGACGAGAAGCGTGAAGAACGGAACGGCCTGGTCCGACTCGAACGTCACGCGCGTGATCTGGGGGAAGCTCTTCACGTGGACGGTGAGGCGGGGAGCGGAGATCTCCGCCTCCTGCCCGAGGGCGGAAGGAGGAACCGCCGCAGCGCCCGCCAGGAGGAAGGACAGGCACAAACCGAACAGCCCGCCCCTTCCGGCCCGCCGGGCGGAAGGCCAAGCGGGAAGATGGAGCGGACGATGATTTTGGTGGAGGCGGCGGGAATCGAACCCGCGTCCGAAGATCCTCAGCACAGGGCCCCTACGTGCGTAGTCCGCGGGTTTGGGTATGTTCGCCTTCCTCCCCACCCCGCTGACGCGCGGGAAAGAAGACTATCTGGAAGTTGGTCTCGGCCCCCCGTCTCCAGACACCGGGAAACCCAGCCCGCAGCTCTGACGCCCTGTCCCCCGCGCGGGCGGCGGAAGACAGCGCGTGCGGCTAGTTAAGCCGCAAGTGCCAACTCGTGGTCGGCAGTTGTGTTTTGCCCAGATTTTTTTCGAGGACTCTGGACCTCGGCACGCGCCCCTGCACCTCCTGATCCCCGTCGAAGCCGGTCGCCCCCAAGGGACAGAATCGACGTTAGGGCTATTTTACGCTCAACCCCGCGCCCGGTGTCAATAGCAACCAAGTGGTCCGCATGCCTCTTCCACGCCGCCGGGGGGGCAACCGACGTATGGCGTTATACGCAGTCTTCATCTATACTGCGTATAACTAACAACGGGAACCCGTGCGTGGAATACCTGTCCGAGTCGACTCGCCTGCTGTACGCCCAATTGCTGGGCCAGTGCCTGCACGGCGCCACGCCGAGCGGCCGCGGGCTTTCTTTTGTCTCCAAGCGTATCAAGGACGGGAAGCACTGGTACCTTCAACTCACCGTCGGCAGCCGCAAGACCCAGCACTATCTGGGTCCGGATACGGAGGAAGTGCGCGCGCTGATCGAAAAAGAGAAATCGCTCTGGGCCGCCGCCGCCCCTGAGCTTCAGGCGCGGGAAAATCTCGTGGCCATGCTGGTCCCCGGTGGCGCGCACACCGTGAGCGCGGTGGAAGCGCGCCTGTTTGAACTGCTCGAGCGCGTCGGCGTGTTCCTGGCTGGCGGTGTGCTGGTTGGCTCGCACGCGTTCGGTGTCTACGGAAACATGCTCGGTGTGAGATGGGTATCCGAGACGACGCGCACGCACGACGTCGACATCGCCGCAAACCGCCTTCTTATCGGCATGCCTGATCGCAAGGTCAACCTGCGTCAGGCGCTCATGGAGTCAGAACTCGGCTTCATCGAGGTCCCGGCACTCGACCGTAAGTCGCCTTCGACACGGTTTCGCATCAAGGGAAAGCTCCTCAGCGTGGACGTCCTCACGCCCATGCTCGGCCGCACCTCCGCCAAGCCGATTCGCCTTGCATCGCTCGATACATTTGCCGAACCGGTGCGGTTTCTGGATTACCTGCTCGCCGATGCTCAGCCCGCGGTATTGGCGGCACGGGCCGGCATCCTGGTGAACGTACCGGCGCCCGCGCGCTATGCGCTTCACAAGCTGGTTGCATCCGAGCGCCGCATCGCCGCGTTCCAGACGAAGACGAAAAAAGACATCTACCAGGCGGAGCAACTGATCTCCGCACTGCTCCACGACCGCCCCGGCGATCTGCGGCGCGCCTGGCAGGCGGCCGGCGAGCAACCGAGCAAGTTCATCCAACAGTTGCGCGCAGGGCTCGGCAGGCTCTCGAAGGAAACGCGCTCCACCCTCGAGGCAAGTGTTTCCACGAAGCGCCGTTAACCCGCGCGTCCCCATCGCCCTTTCCAGAATCCCGTCGCGAAGGAAGTCAACGCAGTCAACAGCATCCCGGTCTTCCCCGATTGACGCTATTGCACTAAATGCACCAACGTAGCCTTATGTTCATCCGGAGAAGCTCCTCGACATAATGAAACTGCGTTGCGCCCCTCAGCGTCTCGCCGCCGCCTTGACCGCCTGCTCGACCTCGCGCTTGGCCGTCCGCTCGCGGATCGCGTCGCGCTTGTCGTGGACCTTCTTCCCCTTGCCGAGACCCACCTCGATCTTCGCCCGCCCCTTCTTGAAGTAGATCGAGAGGGGGACGAGCGTCATCCCCTTCTGGGCGGTCTGGCCGGCGAGCCGGACGATTTGATCCTTGTGGAGGAGGACCTTCCGCGTCCTGAGCGGCTCGTGGTTCGCGTACCCCCCGCGCTCATAGGGCGGGATATGGCAGTTGATGAGGAAAGCTTCGCCGTTCGCGACACGGACGTAGGCGTCTCTCATGTTGGCTTGCCCGGCCCTGAGCGACTTGACCTCCGAACCGGTCAGGACGAGCCCTCCTTCGAACACGTCCGCGATCTCGTAGAGGAAGCGGGCCTGCCTGTTCGTCGCCGCCACGAGCCTGTCAGAGGTGTCCTTGTTCACTCACGTCCCATGAAAAACGCCGGCGGGCTGCCTTTGGCTGTTTTCCCGCTCCGCCGGCTGTCCCATTGCGGGGCTTGTCCATCCGCGGACTCACCCATTGGCCGCCCTGTCCGGCCGCTGATTTTTTTCGCCCGGTGGGTTGACTGACCCTTCCGCGTTTGTTATCTTAGCACAATTCTTCGGCCTGAAAGGAGTTGCTCCGCGCGTGTTTCCCGTTCCCGTCATCCTGGCCCAGGGCCCGGCGTTCGACACCGGCATCGCCAGTCTCGTTCTCACCGCCGGGCTCGTCGTCAAAAGCGTCCTCGTCCTCCTGCTGCTCTTCTCCGTCGTCTCCTGGGCGATCATTTTCTACAAGCTCTGGGTCTATCGCAAGGCGAAGCAGGCGACCGAGGCGTTCATCCCCCTCTTTCGCAAGGGATCGCGGCTCGATTTCATTTACACGGCGTCGAGCGGCATGACGGAGTCCCCGGCCTGCCGCGTCTTTCGCGCCGCGTTCGCCGAGATGACGCAGTCGAATAGGGGTGAGGGGGGAGACTGGGGACCCGAGAAGGGGTTCCCGACGACTCTGCCCGTCATGGACAACGTGGACCGCGCCCTCAAGCGGGCCGCCTTGACGGAGACGGCGCGCCTCGAATGGGCATTGTCCTTCCTGGCGACGACGGGCAGCACGACGCCGTTCATCGGCCTGTTCGGGACGGTCTGGGGGATCATGGACTCCTTCCGGAACATCGGCGCCTCGGGCGGAGCGGCCTCTCTCGCCATCGTGGCCCCCGGAATCTCCGAGGCCCTCGTGGCCACGGCGGCCGGCCTCGCCGCGGCCATCCCGGCCGTCATCTTCTACAACCTCTTCACGCATCGGGTCGATCTCTTCACCACCGAGATGGAAGCCCTGTCGGCCGAAGTCCTGAACATTGTCGGGCGAAACGTCGCGGAGCGGGTGACGGCTTCCACGGAAAACCGGATCTAGGGCCGGGGACGCGCCGCGATGCCCGCGCCTAGAAGAAAAGGAGCGATGGCGGAGATCAACGTCACTCCCCTGGTCGACGTCGTCCTGGTCCTCCTCATCATCTTCATGGTCACGGCCCCCATGATGCAGCAGGGGCTGGACGTGAACCTGCCGAAGGCCTCGGCGAAGGCCCTTCCCGCCGAAGAAGAAAAGATGATCGTGACGATCACCAAGAAGCAAGAGGTCTACCTGAACAAGACGAAGTTCGCCGTGAGCGATCTGCGTCCCAAACTCCAGGCGATCTACGCCGACCGGACGCGGAAGGAGATCTTCCTCAAGGCCGACCGGGACGTCTCCTACGGGTTCGTCGTCCAGGTCATGGCCGAGATCAAGAAGGCCGGCATCGAGAAGCTGGGCATGGTCACCGAGCCTCTCTTGGAACCGTCATGATGAGCGGGGCCCATTACGCCGCGTTCATCCCTCCGGCGTCGATGACCCGGCTGGGATGGCTCATCGGCCTGTCCCTTGCGATCCACGTCGCGCTCCTCGCGGGCACGGTCATCCTTCCCCGTCTCTTCACGGCCAATCGATTCTACGTTCCGCCCGTCTACACGGTGAGCCTCGTCTCGGAGGAGGCACCCGCCCCGCAACCGGCCGCGCCGGAGGTAACGGAGGCCCCGCTTCCGGCGATCCGGAAACCCACGGAGCCCCGGGAACGCATGACGCTCCCCGCCAAAGAGAAGGACACGGTCAAGGAAGCGGTCGAGAAACTCAAGGAGAAGAGGACACGCCAGGACGCGCTGAAGCAGATCCGCGACAGGGTCGCGCACCGCAAGGCGCCCCAGGCCGCCGCCCCGCGGGGGGTCCCCGGCCCGCCCGTCCGCTCCGGGGTCGTCACCCGCGATCAGCTCGACCTCAAGTTCAAGGTCTACTACGGTCTGATCTGGGAAAGGGTCCAGTCGGCGTGGATCCTCCCGGAGGCGATCTCGAGGCAGAACCGGAAGCTGGAGACCATCGTCGCGATCCGCATCCAGAGGAACGGCCAGATCACGAAGACCTGGGTGGAAAAGGAATCGGGGGACCGGGCGTACGACCAGTCCACCCTGCGCGCCGTCGCCAAGTCGAATCCGCTGCCCCCGCTCCCCTCGGATTTTGCGGGCGAGCACTTCGAGGTGGGCCTTCGCTTCACGCCGGAGGGGGGGTAGGGATCCGAAGTGCAAATTAATAATTGCAAATTGGAAATTGGAAATCGAAAGATGAAAACCTACGCCGGTCTGCATCGGACGACGATCGCGTTTCTCGTGTTCGTCGGAGTCATGGCGGTCTTCGCCTCGGAGGCCTCGGCCAAGGTCTACCTGGACATCAACAACCCGGGCGGACGGCGTCTTCCGATCGCCGTCCCGTCCTTCATCGTCCTGGAGGGAACCGATCCCGCGGGCGCCGCGTCCGAGATGGCGGCGGTCATCGCGGGGGACCTCAAGTTCTCCGGCTTCTTCGAGCCGGTCCCGGCCGAGAAGTTCATCGAGGACCCCCGAAAGAAGGCGCTCACCCGCGAGGAGATCCACTTTCCGGATTGGACGGCGGTCGGCGCCGAGGCGCTCATCAAGGGCGGCATCCGCCTCGCCGGCCCCCGAATGGAGATCGAGATCCGGCTCTTCGACGCCGTCCAGGGGCGAATGATCGTGGGAAAGAAGTACACCGGCGAGATCCGCGACGCGCGCCGGATCGCCCACCGCTTCTCGAACGAGGTGTTCAAGGCGTTCACGGGAGAAGACGGAATCTTCGAAACGCAGATCGCCTTCGTGCGCCGCGAGAAGGACCACAGCCAGATCTTCATCGCCGACTACGACGGGGCCAACGCCGCGCCCGTCCTCTCCGGGAAGGAGATCAACCTGAAACCCCGCTGGCACCCGGATGGAAAGCGCCTGGCCTACACCTCCTACAAACGCCGGAACCCGGACCTGTACGAGGTCGACGTCGCGTCGGGCCGGGAAAAGCTCCTGTCGGGATACACGGGGTTGAACCTGGGCGGCGCGTGGTCTCCGAAGGGAGATTCGATCGCCCTGACGCTGTCGCGCGACGGCAACTCCGAGATATACCTGCTCGATCCGCTCGCGGGGAGCCTCTCCCGCCTGACCCAGCACTCGGCCATCGACGTCTCGCCCGCCTGGTCCCCCGACGGGTCCCGGATCGCCTTCGTCTCGGACCGGTCCGGCTCCCCCCAGATCTACGTCATGGACGCGAGCGGCGAGAACGTCCGGCGGATCACGTTCGAAGGAAGCTACAACACGTCCCCCGCCTGGTCTCCGCGGGGCGACAAGATCGCCTTCACGGCACGGCGGGGAGGAGCGTTCCAGATCGCCGTCGTGAATCCGGACGGCACGGACCTGAAGATCCTGACGAACAACGGAGCGTCCCACGAGGACCCGACGTGGTCTCCGGACGGGCGGTACCTTTCGTTCAGCTCCCGGCGGAACGGCCGTCATCAGATCAACATCATGCCGGCCCAGCCGGGAATCGCTCCGCTGGCGATCACGTCGAAAGGAACGAACCTCACGCCGGCCTGGTCCCCCAGGCGGCCTTAGATTGAACAGGTCTCTTAACCTTCAAGGAGGTGCCAAGATGTCGAAAGCGGTTCGAATGATCACGGTGGTTTTCGCTTCCGCGTTCCTGTTCGCCGCGGGTTGCGCCGAAAAACCAAAGGCGGGCGACGAGGGCATGGCCCCCGGCTCGGAAGCCGGCAAGGGCCCCGGCGCGGGCGTCGGCGAGACCGGGCTGGGCGACGTCCCGAAGTCCGTCGAGGAATCGGCCGCCCTCAAGGACATCCACTTCGACTTCGACAAGTCGGTCATCACCGACGTCTCCAAGGAGACCCTGAAGACGAACGCCGAGTGGCTGAAGAAGAACGGCGCGCAAAAGATCCAGGTCGAGGGGCACTGCGACGAGCGGGGAACGAACGAATACAACCTGGCCCTGGGCGACCGCCGGGCCTCCGCCGCGAAGAATTACCTCGTCCTCCTGGGTATCGACGCGAAGCGCGTCTCGACCGTCTCCTACGGCGAAGAGAAGCCGCTCTGCAACCAGCAGACGGAGGATTGCTGGGCGAAGAACCGGCGCGGCCACTTCGTCGTCGTGACGAAGTAACGAAGCGGACCGAACGGAATGCGAAGATCGCCAAATCCCCCCATCCCCCCTTTTTCAAAGGGGGGCAAGGGGGGATTTGGAGCATTGGCCGGCAGTTCGTCCGCCAGATTCGGCCGCGATACACCCCTTCCGATCAGAGTCGGAAGGGGTGATCCGGGCCGTCTGCTCCTGGCGGTTTTAGGGACGGCCGTTCTGCTGGCGGGTTGCACGCCCTCCCGGGAGATCGTCCGCTTGCAGGACGCCCAGACCGAGACGCGGACGAAGACCGAACAGCAGGTCGAGAGCCTTCGGCGAAACCAGGCCGACATGGCCACCCGCCTCGAAAGCATGCAGTTCGAGCTCCAGCGGCTGACGGGCAAGTTCGAGGAGAGCCGATTCCGCGAGGAGAAAGAAGGCAAGGAATCGGGCGAAACCCGCGAGGCCCAGAAGCGCGAGCTAAAGGACCTCAAGGATGAAGTGGCGCGGCTCAAGGAACGCCTCACCGCCGTCGAGACGTCCCTCGCGACGCAGAAAGGTCTGCCGCCGGAAGGAAAAACCGCGCCCCCGGTTGAGCGTCCGCGCGAAGCCACGACGCTCTACCGCGAGGGCATCGAGGAGCACCGCGCGGGAAACTACGAAAAAGCGCGCGAACGCTTCAAAGCCTACATAAAATCGAACCCCAAGGGCGACTTGGCCGGGAACGCCCAGTTCTGGATCGGCGAAACGTTCTACTCCCAGGGGGACTACGAGAACGCCATCCTGGCTTACGAGGAACTGGCCGGCCGGCATCCCAAGAGCGACAAATTGCCGGCCGCGCTCCTCAAGGAAGGGCTGTCTTTCCTGGAGCTCAAGGACACGACCAACGCCAAACTGCTCCTGAACCGCCTCGTCAAGAAGTATCCGAGGTCCGACGAGGCGAAGCTCGCCCAGCGAAAGCTCAAGACGATCCGGTGAAGGAGAAACGAACGCCGAAGAGCGCGCCGACGGGTCCGCGGTCAACCGGGGGACCCTCGGCCGGTCTCTCCCACGTCGACGCGCGCGGGCGCGCCCGCATGGTCGACGTCACGGAAAAGATCGAGACGTTCCGCACGGCGCGCGCGGAAGGCTGGATCCGGATGCGGCCCGAGACGTTCCGGTTGATCGAGAAGAACAGGATCGCGAAGGGAGACGTCCTGGGCGTCGCCCGCCTGGCGGGGATCCAGGCCGCCAAGCGGACGTGGGAGGTGATCCCCCTCTGTCACCCGCTTCCGATCGGCTCGGTCGAGATCGACTTTCGGCTTGACCCCGCCAGGAGCCGGATTGGAATTGAAGCGGGGGTAAAGACGACGGGGCGGACGGGCGTGGAGATGGAAGCCCTCACGGCCGTCGCCGTCGCGGCGCTCACTCTCTACGATATGTGCAAAGCCGTGGAGAAGGGGATAACGATCGAGAAGATCCGTCTCCTGGAGAAGACAGGGGGCAAGAGCGGAATCTACAAGAGAAAGGATTAGGGATTAGGGGGTATGTGGCAGTGAGCGTAAGGACTCGTTTCGTCCATCCCCCAACCCCTACCCCCTAATCCTTCAATCCTGCCGGGCCATTGCGGTAAAAGAAACCCCGATTACACGCAGCCGGTGGGCTTGGGCAGACCGGCGATCTTGCAGGCGTCCTTGGCGGGGCCGCCGGGGAACAGGTCGTAGAGGTACTTGGAGACCTCCTTCTTGTCCTTCCCCAACTTCTCGGCCATCGCCCTGGTGAGAATCTTGATCATGGGAGCGATCTTGTACTCGGCGTAGTAGTCCTTGAGGAAGTTGACGACGTCCCAGTGCTCCTGCGTCATGTCGTCGATCCCGACCGTCGTGGCCAGGTACTGGGCGACGTTCTCGCTCCAGTCGTCCGTGCTGAGAAGATAACCGTCCTCATCCGTCTCGATCGACTTTCCGTTCAACTCGAAATTCGGCATCTTTCCGTACCCCCCTCCAACGAGATGTCTACTCTACAAGAATAAGAACCGATTGATGAATGACCGCCTCACGGCCCGGCTTCGTTGCGGGGCCCGCCTCATCGCGGGGAAAAAGAATCCCGCGGTCAAAGCGGCGATTCTATATCACGGCCCCCTCCGTCTCGTCAAGACTTTCGAAGCGCGGGGGACACCGGGAAAATCAAAAAGCGTTTGAGAATCGCGGGGTTTGGGGACATCGAAACAGTTGCAAGATTCCCTCGAACATGTTAAACAGGTTCGGCGGTTGGCGCTCCGGGATCGTCGATCCTCCGAGAAACAACCCGCGGAATCCCCCCAGCAGGCCCGAAATGGAACCGATGGCCTCTCCGCTTTTCGGCGGGGCCGCGGGTAAGATCGCATTTTCCGCGAGCCGGACGAATCGGCGCCGCGTTTGTTGGTCGCGTGGTCAACTCGAGTTCCAAAGGAGGATGATTCTCATGTCCGATTCCAAGACACCGTTGCTGGACGATCTGGAGAAAGGGCCCTGGCCGAGCTTCGTTTCGGATCTCAAACAGCTCTCCAAGAAGGAGCCGGTTGTCTCACAGCTTCTGGGCCAGATGGAGCAGTCCTATAAGGACCGCTGGAACTACTGGCAGGGAACCGTCATCAACCTGAAGGGGTACGGCGGCGGCGTGATCGCCCGTTACTCCGAGCTCCAGAGCAAGTTCCCCGACATCGCCGAGTTCCATACGATCCGCGTTATCCCTCCTCCAGGATGGGTCTACTCGACCAAGACCCTCCGCGAGCTGTGCGACATCTCCGAGAAGTACTCCGCCGGAATCCTCCAGCTCCACGGCATGACGGGCGACGCCCTCCTGCTCGGCTCCAACACGGAGAAGACCCACGAGGCCGGCGAGGAACTGATGGAGAAGGGATGGGACATCGGCGGGTCGGGAGGCGCTCTCCGGACCCTCGCCTGCTGCGTGGGGATGGCGCGGTGCGAAATGTCCTGCTACGACACGATGAAGACCCTCAAGCACCTGACCGACACCTTCATCAGCCAGCTTCACCGGCCTGAGTTCCCTTACAAGTTCAAGTTCAAGCTCTCCGGATGCGCCAACGACTGCGCCGCCAGCGTCCAGCGCTCCGACATGCCGATCATCGGCACGTGGCGCGGCCCCATGCGGATCGACCAGGCGGAAGTCGGCAAGTTCGTCGACGCGCACGGCGCGGACTTCGTGGTCGAGAACGTCATTTCCCGCTGTCCCACCCGTTGCATCTCCCTGAAAGGACGCGAGATCGCCGTCGACGACGCGAACTGCGTCCACTGCATGCACTGTCTCAACGTCATGCACAAAGCGCTCAGGCCGGGCAAGGACATGGGCGTCACGATCCTGCTCGGCGGAAAGCGGACGCTCAAGATCGGCGACACGATGGGCTCGGTCCTCATCCCCTTCATGAAGCTCGAAACCGAAGAGGATCTGAACAAGCTCACGGAACTCGTCGAGCGGATCTGGGAGTTCTGGACGGAACACGGCCTCGACCACGAGCGCGTCGGCGAGTTCATCGACCGGGTCGGCCTGGGGACTTTCCTCCAAGGCGTCGGCATCGAGCCCGACCCCCAGATGGTGATTCATCCCCGCGCCAACTCCTACATCAAGTTCGAGGAACTGGCGCCCGGCAAGATGGCGGGGGAGCCCAAGAAGACACCTTCCGTCATGGACAAGGAAATCGAAACCCGAGAAGCGGCTGTCTAAGCCCGTAAGGAGATAAGAGATGACGGCTCAGGCGAAGAAGCTGGCGCCCCGCGACAACGGGGCCCCCGAATACATGCCGAACCTCCACCCCCTCATGGTCAAGAATTACGGGAAGTGGAAGTACCACGAGAAGGTCAAACCCGGAGTCCTCAAGCACGTGGCGGAGAGCGGAGACGCAATCTACACCGTCCGGGCGGGCTCGCCCCGGACCTTGAGCGCCGACACCGTTCGGAAGATCTGCGACATCGCGGACAAGTATTGCGACGGGTTTCTCCGCTTCACCAGCCGCGCCAACCTCGAGTTCCAGGTGGCGAAAGAGGCGAACATCAAGCCTCTGATCGACGAGGTCCAGAAGACCCTCAAGTTCCCGATCGGCGGCACGGGGGCCTCGATCTCGAACATCACTCACACGCAAGGATGGATGCACTGCAACCTCCCGGGGACCGATGCGGCCGGATCGGTCAAAGCGATGATGGATGACCTCTTCGAGGAGTTCGTGAACGACGACAAGCTCCCGGCCCGGGTCAAGATCACGACCTCTTGCTGCCAGATCAACTGCGGCGGCCAGGGGGACATCGCCGTGAACATCCAGCATCACCATCCCCCCAAGATCAAGCACGAGGGAATCGGAATCTGCGAGCACCCCAAGGTCGTCGCCATCTGCCCCGTCGCGGCCATCCGGCCCGCGTTCGTGAACGGCAAGCCGACGCTGGAAGTCGTGGACGAGAAGTGCATGTACTGCGGCGCCTGCCACGGGCAGTGCCCCAATATGGAGATCCGCGATTCCCAAACCGATACGCTCGCCATCTGGGTGGGCGGAAAGGCTTCGAGCACCCGGGGCGGGCCCGCGTTCATGAAGCTCGCGACTTTCGGGATCCCCAACAACCCGCCGCGCTGGCCCGAGGTGAGCGGCGCGCTCAAGAAGATCCTCGAGCCCTACAAGAAGACGGCCAAACCGTACGAGCGCATCGGCGAGTGGATCGACCGGATCGGGTGGAAGAAGTTCTTCGAGGTGACCGGGTTCCCGTTCACCAAGTACCACATCGACGACTTCCGTTTCGCCCGGACGACGTTCAACACTTCAACGCACGTCCGCTTATAGGAAACCCAGACAATGGCGATCACAACGGCGCTGGATCTGATCGAATCGGGGGCGATGAAGCTCGAAAAGGGGCCCCTGGAAGAGATTGTCGTCACGAACGGCTCGAGCTGGAAGTGTCCGGTCTACGTGCGCCGGATTCCGCCGTGCCGCACCTCCTGCCCCAGCAGCGAGGACATCCGGGGGTACATGACGGTCGTCGCCCAGGCGCAGATGTTCGGCCGAAAGACCGAAGAGGCCTTCGACGAAGCATGGCACATCCTCACGGACAAGAACCCCATGCCGGCCATCCACGGGCGGATCTGCCCTCACCCGTGCGAGACGGGTTGCAACCGCCAGTTCAAGGCGGACGGATCGGTCGCGATCAACAACTTCGAGCGGTTCATCGGCGACCACGGCATCCGGCGGGGGCTCAAGTTCAAGAAGCTCACGGACAAGAAACAGCCGAAAAAGGTGGCCGTGATCGGCTCCGGTCCCTCGGGATTGTCGTGCGCCTACCAGCTCGCGCGGCGCGGGTATCCCGTCACGATCTTCGAGACGTTCGAGAAGCCGGGAGGGATGCTCAGGTACGGCATTCCCGACTACCGCCTGCCGGCGGACGTCCTCGACGCCGAGATCCAGAACATCCTCGATCTGGGCGTCGAGCTCAAGTGCAAGACAAAGGCAGGCGTCGACATCTCCTTCGACGATCTCCGGAAGAAATACGACGCGGTCTATCTCGCCATCGGAGCGCACAAGGGCGCCAAGCTCGGCGTCCCGGGGGAGGACGCGCCGAACCTCTTCACGGCCGCGAGCTACCTGAACCGGGTCAACTCCGGGACGCGGGTCGACGTCGGGAACAAGGTCGTCGTCATCGGCGGCGGCGACTCCGCCATCGACGCCGCGCGCGTCTCCCTCCGCACGGCTCACGCCGCAAGCGGGGACGCCGACCAGTTCGAGACCGAATCGACCCAGGCGGTCCTCGACTCCGCCCGCGTCTCCAAGCGGATCGGCAAGGCCGAGGTCACGATCCTCTATCGGAGGACCCGGGCCGAGATGCCGGCCATCGCCCACGAGGTCACCGAAGCCGAGAAGGAAGGGATCCGGATCGAATTCCTCGCGGCGCCCGTCGAGGTCATCGTCAAGGACGGGCGGGCAACCGGGATCAAGTGCATCCGGATGAAGCTGGGGGAGCCGGACAAGTCGGGCCGTCGCAGGCCCGTTCCCATCGAGGGATCGGAGTTCGTCGTGGATGCCACGTCGGTCATCGCCGGGATCGGCCAACAGCCGGAGCTCTTCACCGGCATGGAGTCGGTCGCCAACCAGTGGGGATGGGTGGAAGCCAAGGACGCCGTGACCAAGATCGCGGGCATCTTCGCGGGCGGCGACGTCCTGGGCCTCGGCATCTCGACCCGCTCGGTCGGCGAGGGCCGGAAGGCGGCCCGGGCGATCGAAGCCTATCTGAACGGGCGGGAGTCCAGACCCCTCCCGAAAATCACTCCCATCAAGCACACGGAGACTCGCCTCGATTATTACCCCGACGCTCCGCGGAACGAGGAACAGTCGATCTCCGTCAGCGACAGGGTCGGCGGCTTTGGCGAGATATACCAGACCATCTCCCTGGAGCAGGCCGCCGCGGAGTCGAAGAGGTGCATGAGCTGCGGCCTCTGCTTCGCGTGCGACCAGTGCCGGATCTTCTGCCCGCGGGAAGCGATCAGCAAGGACATGAAGCAGGGACAGGGGTTCGTCATGTTCACCGACTACACGCGGTGCAACGGGTGCCACATCTGCATGGACGTGTGCCCGAGCCACTACATCGAAATGGGCATGGGGGTGTAGGGGGGTCGATTTCCAATTTCCAATTTCCAATTTACAATTTTCAGATTTCAAATTTACAGTTGTGGTGGGGCGATCCGTCGGATCGCCCCCTATTTTTTCGCCGTCGCGGCGATCTCCGCGTCGATCACTTTTCGGAACTCGTCGAATGAAATCGCTCCCTCCACCGGCAGGCCGTTCACGAAGAACGTCGGCGTCGAGTTGACGCCCGCTTTCGTCCCGTCCCGCAAGTCGGAGATCGCGGCTTCCGCGACCTTTCGGTCCTTCCGGCACTCCGAGAACTTCGCCGCGTCGAGACCGATCTCTTTCCCGACCTTCTCGTAGAGAGGCCCTCCCAGCTCTTTCTGACCGGCGAAGAGCGCGTCGTGCATCTCCCAGAACTTCCCCTGCCGGCCGGCGCACCGGGCCGCCACGGCCGCCGGGACGGCTTCTTTGTGCGAATCGAGAGGAAAGTCCCGGAAGACGAAACGGACCTTGTCGCCGTAGGTCTTGCGGATCTGCGGAAGGAGATCCGACGACACGCGCGCGCAGTACGGGCATTGGAAGTCGGAGAACTCGACGATCGTCACGGGCGCTCCGTCGGGACCCAGCGCGGGCGCGTCCGAGGCCGTCTTCGGCAAGTCGACCCGTGGACGCGCGGGGGCCTCGGCCACGATCTTCACGTTGTACTTGGCCTGGAGCGTGGCGAGGTAGTCCGCCATTTTCTTCTCGGTCTTCTGTCTCTTCAGGAAGCCTTCGGCCGACTCGCGGAGCTTCTTCCATTCCTCGTCGTTCTTCGGGAGACTCGCCTTCGGAACGCGTTCGCTGATGAGATGGTCGACCTCCTCTTTCGTAACCGCCGGCTCGACGCCCATCGCCTCTTCAAGAAGCTTCTCCGACGTCGTCTTCCTCTCGGCCGCTTCTTTTTCGAGCACGCGCCGGCCGATCTCCTGGGAGACCGCCGCCACGCGAAGCTGGTGCAACTGCCTCTTGGCCTCGTAGATCCGGGCCGCGAGATCGGGCGTCCGATCGACCTCGTCAACCGTGATCGCCTTGCCCTCGATGACGGCGAACGGCTCCCCCGCCGATCGGGCCGGTCCGGCGACCGCGACAGTGAGTGCCAAGGCAATAAAGACAGCGACGAGAATAATCGTTCCGCGGGCTGATATCTTCACGAAAGGACCTCCTGCGCAAGGTGTTGGAGAGACGTGCTTGAAGAATACCCCGCCCGAACCCGAAATGGCGAGGAAAAACATGCGCTTCGCCGGCCGTTTTTCCCTTGCCGGCGTTCTTTCCCTCACCTATAATCGGCCGGCGTTTCACGGAGACGGAGACGGAGAATCCGATGCGCGACATCGCCTACCAGGACATCGTCGACATCGTCCGCGGCCTCTGCCAGACCGCGAACTACCGGATGGGCGCGGACATCGCCAAGGCGATCGACGCCGCCCTTTCCCGCGAAGTCTCCCCGCTCGGACGCGAGGCCCTGGAGATCCTCCAGAAGAACGCCGAGATCGCCGTTCGGGACCGGATCCCCCTCTGCCAGGATACGGGTCTCGCCCTCTACTTTGTGGAACTGGGGGAAGAGGTTCGCGTGACGGGCGGCCGTTTGGAAGACGCCATCAACGAAGGGACCCGCCGGGGTTACGCGGAAGGGTTCCTGCGGAACTCCGTCGTCCTCGACCCCCTGCGGCGGAACCCGGGACCGGACAACACCCCCGCCATCGTCCATCTCTCCCTCGTCCCCGGCGACCGGCTCAAGATCGAGTACAAGGTCGTCTCCGCGGGATGCGAGAACATGAGCCGGATGCAGATGCTCAAACCCTCGGACGGAATCGACGGCGTCAAGAACTTCATCCTCACGGCCGTCCGCGAGGCCGGCCCGTCCGCTTGCCCCCCCTTCACCGTCGGCGTGGGGATCGGGGGAGACTTCGAGATGGCACCCCTCCTTGCCAAGAAGGCCCTCCGCCGTCACGTGGGCGAGCGCCATCCCGACCCCTTCTACGGTGCGATGGAAACGGACCTCATCGAGAAGATCAACAAGATGGGGATCGGTCCCGTGGGTCTCGGAGGCCGGACCACGGCGTTCGATCTCTTCGTCGAGGCCGCCCCGTGCCACATCGCATCCCTTCCCGTGGCCGTGAACCTGGCGTGCCATTCCAGCAGGCACAAGGAGGCGGTCCTGTGAGCGAGACGCACGAGGTCAAGAGGATCTCCGCGCCCCTGAACGAAGAAACGATCGCTTCTCTCAAGGC
>JACPZO010000156.1 GCA_016195465.1 Nitrospirota bacterium | reverse complement strand
ATAAAGATCGACCGCGCGGCGGCGGATCCGTTCGATGAGCCCGAATTCACCCAGAGAGCGGAGAGTAACCAGGGGAGATCCTACCCGGGAACGACGGCCGTTCTTTCCGTCCGTCGGCGGGAGGGCGGCGGACGCTTCTCGACCCGCGGCCGCTTCGCTCCCCGCCCGTCGGACTCCCTGGCGGGCTTGGCATGGGAGGCCGTCTTCCCGGCGTCCACGAGGACGAAATGGAGGTCCTTCTTCACGTTCTTGGGGATGTCCTCCAGGTCCTTCTCGTTTCGGCGAGGGATCAGGACCGTCTTGAACCCGGCCCGCCGGGCGGCGAGGGACTTCTCCTTGAGGCCGCCGATGGGAAGGACCCTTCCGCGAAGCGTGACCTCGCCGGTCATCGCGATGTTCCGCGAGACGGGGCGTCCGGTGAAGACGGAGGCGATGCCGGTCGCCATGGTGATTCCGGCCGAGGGGCCGTCCTTCGGAATGGCGCCGGCGGGGACGTGGATGTGGAGGTCGGTCTTCTCGAATATCTCTTCCTTGATGCCCAGGCGGGCGGCCCGGGACCGGACGTACGAGAGGGCGGCCTGGGCCGACTCCTTCATGACGTCCCCCAGATGGCCCGTCAGCGTCAGCCCGCCCTTACCGCGCATCGTCGTGACCTCGACCGTGAGCGTGTCGCCGCCCGTCTCCGTCCAGGCCAGGCCCGTGACGACGCCCACCTCGTGGGCCTCCCGCTCGTCCTCCTTGAGGAACTTGGGCGGTCCAAGGTAGCGGTGGATGTTCGCGGGCGTGATCTCGTGCGGCTCGGTCTTCCCCTCGGCCACTTTCCGGGCGACTTTCCGGCAGATGTTGGCGATCTCGCGCTCGAGATTGCGGACGCCGGCCTCGCGCGTGTACTGGCCGATGAGGACGAGGACCGCCGGATCGGCGAAGGTGACGTGCTTGTCCGTGACCCCGTGCTCGGAGAGCTGGCGCGGGACGAGGTAGTTCCTGGCGATGCCGAGCTTCTCCTCTTCCGTGTACCCGGAGAGGTGGATTACCTCCATCCGGTCGCGGAGCGGCGACGGGACCGGGTCGAGGAGGTTGGCCGTCGTGATGAACATGACGTTCGAAAGATCGAACGGCACGCCGAGGTAATGGTCGGAGAACTGGTTGTTCTGTTCGGGGTCGAGGACCTCGAGCAGGGCGGCGGCCGGATCGCCCCGGAAGTCCATGCCGATCTTGTCCACCTCGTCCATCATGAAGACGGGGTTGTTCGTCCCGGCCGTCTTGATCCCCTGGACGATCCGGCCCGGCATTGCGCCGACGTAGGTCCTTCGGTGGCCGCGGATCTCGGCCTCGTCGCGCATGCCGCCGAACGAGACGCGGACGAACTCGCGACCCAGCGCGCGGGCGATCGACTTGCCCAGAGACGTCTTCCCGACGCCCGGGGGACCCACGAAGCAGAGGATCGGCCCCTTCATCTTCTCCTTGAGCTTGCGGACGCCCAGGTACTCGAGGATCCGCTCCTTCACCTTCTCCAGGTCGTAGTGGTCCTCGTCGAGGACCTTCTTGGCCTGCTTGAGGTCGAGGTTGTCCTTGGTCGACTTGCTCCAGGGCATCTCCACCAGCCATTCGACGTACGTCCGGATGATTCCCGATTCGGCCGAGTCGGGGTGCATTTTGGAGAGTCGCCCGATCTGCTTTTCGGCCTCCTTCTGGACCTTTTCCGGCATCTTGGCCGCCTCGATCTTCTGGCGGAGGTCGTTGATCTCCTCGGACCGTTCGTCGGTCTCGCCCAATTCCTTCTGGATCGCCTTGAGTTGCTCGCGGAGGAAGTATTCCCGCTGGGTCTTGTCGATCTCGCCGCGGGCGTCGGCCTGGATCTTCTGCTGCATGGCGAGGACCTCGATCTCCTTCGAGAGGACCTCGTTCACCTTTCCCAGTCTGGCCGCGGGGTCCAGGATCTCGAGCACCTCCTGGGCGCCCTCGACCTTGAGGCCCATGTTCGAAGCGACGAGGTCGGCCAGGCGGCCGGGGTCCTCGATGTTCTCCACGACGACCATGATGTCGGGAAGAATGACCTTTCCCAGGGAGGCGACCTTTTCGAGCTGTTCCTTGACGTTCCGGATGAGGGCTTCCACCTGGAGCGTCATCTCGGGAATCTTGGACTCGACGATCTTCTCGACGGCGACCTGGTAGTACGGGTCGGTCTGGACGAACTCCGTGATCCGTGCCTTGGCGAGCCCCTGGACCAGGATCTTGATCCGGCCGTCGGGAAGCTTCAGCATCCGCATGATCATCCCGACGGTGCCGACCGGGTAGATGTCCTTCGGCTCCGGGTTCTCCACGCTGAGATCTTTCTGCGCGGCGAGGAGGACCATCCGGTTCTCGGACAGGGCCCCGTCGATGGCGCGGATCGACATCTCGCGCCCCACGAAGAGCGGGAGAATCATGTATGGGAAGACCACCACGTCGCGGATCGGCAAGAGCGGCAGCCGGCCCGGGATCTCGGCGGGCGGCTCGTCGGACGGGCTGAATGCCTCCTCGTTCTCGGGCTCCGTTTCCGGATCTTTCTTCGGCACGTCTATCTCCTTAAGGTTTGATCGTTCGCAGGTACGATCGGAACGGCGGACCCAGCTCGGGGTTCTTGAGGGCGAACTCGACCGTTGCCATCAGGAAGCCCAGCTTGTCGCCGGCATCGTACCGTTTTCCGTCGAACTCGTAACCATAAATCGCCTGCCGCCCCAAGAGGCTCTTCAAGGCGTCCGTGAGCTGGATCTCGCCCAGTTTCCCCGGCTTGGTCCGTTCCAGCTCCTCGAAGATCTCCGGCGTCAGGATGTACCGGCCGATCACGGCCAGGTCGGAGGGGGCGCTTTCCGGCTTCGGCTTCTCGACGAGGTCCCGGATCCGGTGAAGGCCGTCGTCCATCGGCTCGGCCTTGATGACGCCGTACCGGCTGACCTGCGAGCGGGGGACCCGCTCGACGGCCAAAACGGACGCCTGGTGGCCCTTGAACACGTTGATCAACTGCTTGAGCGCAGGGACGCGGCTGTCGACGATGTCGTCTCCCAGGAGGACGGCGAACGGTTCGTTCCCGACGATGTTCTTGGCGCAGAGGATCGCGTGGCCCAGCCCCAGCGCTTCCCGCTGTCGGACGTAGCAGAAGTCCACCATGTTGGCGATCTTCTGCACCTCGTCGAGGAGGCGGGTCTTCCCCTTCTCCTTGAGGTTGTTTTCCAGCTCGTAGGCGACGTCGAAGTGGTCCTCGATCGCCCGCTTTCCCCGGCCGGTGACGATGATGACCTGCTCGATGCCCGACGCGACCGCCTCTTCGACGACGTACTGGATCATCGGCTTGTCGACCAGCGGGAGCATCTCCTTCGGAGAGGCTTTCGTCGCCGGGAGGAACCGCGTTCCGAGGCCCGCGGCCGGAAAGACGGCCTTGCGGATATGGGTCACTGACACTGCTCCCGTCTCCCTGTGTCGTTCCAGATGGGGGGCCAAATGGGGAATCGGCCGGAAATCCAAACCCCTCAATTATCCTCGATCCGGAGGCGTTAAGTCAACCGGCGTCGGCCGAGCAGAACCCATTGAGCGAAAAGGGTTTCCACCTGGTTTAGGGCGTTCTCGGGCCGGGTGGAGTTCTCGATCACGTCATCCGCCTTTCGCCGCTTCTCCTCGATCGGCCATTGGGCGGCGAGGCGGGCCAGGGCCTCCTCGCGGGAGAGACCGTCCCGCTTCATGACCCTCTCCACCTGCTGGTCGGGCCGGCAGACGACGACGGCCGTCCGGTCCACGCTATGGTCGTACCCCGTCTCGAAGAGGAGGGGGACGACCAGGACGACGACTCCCTGCGGGTTCGTCGCGCGGGCGCGGGAGACGGCTTCGGCCATGCGTTCGAAGACGCGAGGGTGGACGATTCTCTCGAGGTCGCGCCGGGCCGATCCGTCGTGGAAGACGAGCCGGGCAAGGGCGGGCCTGTCGAGCGTTCCGTCCGGCCCGACGATCTTGTCGCCGAAGTGCGCACGAATCTCTTCCAGGGCCGGCCGGCCGGGGGCGACGGCGGCACGCGCCGCATCGTCGGCGTCCACGACGACGGCGCCGAGGGACGCGAGCTTCTCCGCCACGAGGCTCTTCCCCGTGGCTATACCTCCTGTCAATCCCACG
>JACPZO010000148.1 GCA_016195465.1 Nitrospirota bacterium | reverse complement strand
CGAGATCGAGGAGGTACCAGATCCCCGGCCCCTTCGGCTTCCCGCTCCCCCACCGCGTCGTCACGTCCCGGTCGAAGGCAAGCCTTGGATCGTCCCGCGTCTCGCTCGCTTCGCCTTTCCATCCTGTTGGACGAATCGGAACGGAAGATGCCTTGCCGAGCGTCTTGAAATCGTAGTAGACGCGCCAGCCTCCGATCTCTGTCCGCTCGAAGTCGAGACCAAGGGCCCGAAGGTTTTCCTCGAACGCCTCCGGCTCGAAGAACGTGAACCGGCCGTGCGTCGCAATCGCGATCCGGTCGGATTCGCCGACGGCGGCGGCGTACGCCGGGTTCTTCTCGCGCAACGGTTGAACCGCGACGATCCTCTCGGCCGTCTCAAGCGTCAGCCGGACGGAGATTCCGTAGTCCGCGATGACGCTGTCGATTCCCTTTCGTTCGAGGAACGAAACGAGCGGGCGGAGAGCCGGGACCTCCCTCTCGGCGGCCGGCTCCATCCCGGCGGGAGGACGCAGTCCCGCGAAACCCACCTGGTTACCCGCGAACGCCGTGGCTGCCATCGCTCCCCCTCGGATGTCCGCGTAGGCGCCGGCGACTCCCGCCACGTTTCCCGCCAGGATCGGGAGGGCCAACAGCCACCCCCTCCCCCACCGCGTCCGGGCGCTTGAAACGCCCCCGCCGGCGAACAGCGCCAGCGCCGTGTAGAACGGGAAGATATAGCGGGGGGCGCCCAGATCTCCGTACCGGCTCAACATGAATGATAGGAGTGTGAAGCCCGCCAATACCCCCGCCGTAAGCGTCCCCGCACTCAACATTTCCTTGTTCCCTCCGTCATCGTTCCGGCGCGCCACGATCCAACCGGCCAGCAAGAGCGCATATCCCGCACCCAGCGGAACGGCCGATGGCGGGAACCACTCCCCCGCCGACAGATTGCGCATCCCGGCCACGTACGACAACGCTTCCAGAAATAGACGCCGCGCCCGTGGCCACGTTTCCCCGGACGGACCGGACTCGAGGAGAGCGAACGACCAGAACCCGTGGCCGAAGTTGAATACCCAGAAAGGGAGGCTTCCCGCGACGAAGCCGAGCGCCGCCCAACCCATCCCCGGACCGATGACAAGCCGCCGCCTGTGCCGGAGCAAGAGAACAATGACCGTTCCAACGTACGGCGCGATCAGCCAGTTCGTCCAGAACCCGACACCGGCGACGACTCCCAGAATCAGGAGGAGAGACCGCTCTCCGCGCGGTCGATGGTTCCCCGCAAGCCGGATCCCGAGGAGAAGCAGAATTGTTCCAAGAGCGAGCGTTTCGATGTAGCCCAAGCGCGGAGCGCTCCCAAAAATGACGAGGAACGGGGGCGCCAGCGCCAAGGCAAGGGCGGTCATCAGCCCGCCGTCTTCCCCCAGGAGATTTCTTCCGAGCCTGTACGAGAGCCCGACGACGACGATGGAGAGGACGAAGGGAACGGCGTAGATGAGAGCCGGCCGAGGTCCGAACATCCAGAACAGGATCGCCGCGGCATAGGCTTCGAGAGACCCCATGTACCCCTGCCCGGGAAAGAAGACGGGATACTCGCCCCGCAGGATGGAAAGGGCCATGATCCCCGTCATGGCGTCGTCGGAGTTGACGATCCGCCCTACGCCCGGAAGAAACGGGAGGCGGATGAGCGCGGCAAGGAGAAGAACGGCCGGCAGAACCAAGGCGCGCCGGGGATCGGGAACGGCGAAGAGTGACCTCACGCCGCGGCGTCTCTCAAGGCCGGACGCCCGCGGCGATCATGCTCTTGAGCCGGTGGGCCTCCGCGTTTTCCGGGTCCAGGGCCAGAACGCAGGAAAGCCTCTCCATCGCCTTTTCCGTCCGTCCCAGAGACAGGTCTCTCCTCGCCTTTACAAGGCTCCGAGATGCCCCCCGACCGTCGTCCTCGTCGGCCGGCGAAAAGACGAAGATCTCCCCGATCGACCAGTCGAACGGAGGACCGTCTCCCAGATGCGTGAACCGCAGGCGCCGCGCCGAGACCGGCGGGAAGGCGAATTCAACCATCCCGCCGGCATCGAACCGGGGCTGTCCCCCGCGGACGTGGATCCCCGGGATGATCCCCCGCAACTCGGAGACGGGCCGCCACGCGCCCTCGTCCGACGAAACTTCGACCCGGAGACCGACCGGGGTGTCCGTCGCGGAGACATCCGGCAGGAGGGCGACGCGGCAGACCGTCTCCACGCGCCCCAGGTCCAGGGCGTACCAGATTCCCGGCTGCCTCGGTCTCCCGCTCCCCCACCGCGTCGTCACGTCCCGGTCGAACGCAAGGCGCGGATCGTCCCGCGTCTCGCTCGCTTCGCCCCGCCACAGATCGGGCTTGACGTCGACGGACGGCGGACACGTCGACCGGAATCCATGGTAGATCCGCCACCCTCCCACGGGGGTCTCCTCGAACTCGAGTCCCAGGGCGCGCAGTTGCCCGCCAAACGTCCGGGGGTCGAAGAACGTGAACCGGCCGTACGAGACGACCGCGACCCGCGGAGCCTCCGCCACCATCAGGGCGTACGGGGGATACCTCTCCCCCAGCGGCTGGGCGGCGACGATCCTCTCCCCGCTCTCGAAATTGAGGCGAACCGAGATTCCATAGTCGGCGTAGACCCGATCGATCTTTTCCCGATTCAGAAACTCGAGGACCGGTCGAAGCGAAGGAACGTCCGGATCGAACGTCCCCGGGACGTTGAAGTCGTGATGCGCCTTCGCGACCCCCGTGAGGTTGCCGACCAGGATGGGAACGGCCAGCAAGGCCCACCACCTCGAACGCCGCCACAGCGTCGAGACCCCCGCGGCCAGGAGGAGAGGAAGGGCGGTGTAGAGCGGGAACAGATACCGGGGCGAACCGAGGCTGCCGTACCGGCTCGCGACATACGCGAGCAGCGTGAAAAGGGAGAGAACCAGGGGAACGGAAACCGCCGGTCCGGGCGGGTCCTCGCGGGACCTCCGGCCCCTCGTAAACCAGTGGAAGATCGCAACCCCCGCGAGGGCTCCGTACCCCGCCCCCAAAAGGGCCGCCGCGGACGGAAGCCACTCCCCCGCAACGATGTCCCGCATCCCCAGCACGAGCGGCAGGACTTCCTTCAGGAGAAGGACGCCCCTCGCCCGGAGCTCTTCTCCGGGACCCGATTCGAGGAGCGCGAACGACCAGAAGTCATGCCGGACGTTGAAGATCCAGAAGGGAATGCTTCCCAGAAAAAACCCGGGGAGGAACCACGCGATCCTCGACCGGAAGACGAGACGCGGCCGGCGGAGGAGAAGGAGAACGGTCACGGTCGCAAGGAACGGCGCGACCAGCAGGTTGGTCCAGACGGCGATCCCGCCGACGACGCCCATGACGAACAGGAGGGATCTCTCCCGGGCCGGCGCCGGGCTCCTCACGAGACGATCGGCCAGGAGAAGCAGGAGCGTTCCCCAGACGAGCGTCTCAATGTACCCGAGGCGCGGAGAGTTTCCGTACACCACGAGGAACGCGGGCGGGAGCGCCGTGAAGAGGGCGGCCGCGGCCCCGCCGGTCTCGCCCCAGAGCCGCCGCCCCAGCCGGTGGATCAGGACGATCAAGAGGACCGAGAGCAGGAACGGAACGACGTAGAGCGCCGTCGGCCCCGACCCGAACAACAGGAAAACCACGGCCGTCGCGTACGCCTCCATCGAGCCCATGTACCCTTGGCCGGGGAGGAAGATCGGATATTCGCCCCGCAGGATGGAGAGCGCCATCAGGCCCGTCCACGCCTCATCGGAATTGACCCCGCGATCCAGCCCCTGCAGAAAGAGGAGACGGGCCAGCGCGCCGGCCGCAAGGATGCCCGCGAACATGAGCCTTGCGGACGCCGGGGATTTCGGCGAGCGGCGCGTCAACGCGGATGGTCCGGAATCGGGGGGATCAGCCCGGCCGCCCGGAGACCGCGCGCCTTCTCCGGGACCGAAGCTCCGCCGCGCCGACGCTGAGCAGCGTGGCCAGCGTAAGCCCGGCTCCCCAGTAGAAGCTCACGGGGACCATGGTGAACTCGACGACATGCTTCCCCTCGGGGACGACGACGGCCCTCAGGACCAGATCGGCTTTCAGGACCTCCACCCTCTTCCCGTCGATCCTCGCCCGCCACCAGGGGTGGAACGTGTCCGAGAGAATGAGGTACTGCGGCGCCGGGGTCTCCGCTTCGATCAGGACCTTCCAGGACGAATACGACTTGACCTTCGCCGCGCCGCCTCCCCCGCCCGGCTTGCCCTCGCTCGGAGGGAGCGGAACGGCCTTGGAAAGAAGCACGACCCGTTCCGGATCGAACCACCGGAGCGCCCGCTTCATCTCCTCGGGATCCGCGATGACCCTGGCCTCCGGGACCAGGAACGCCCGGTCCAGCGCGTACCTGTTCCGGACGATCTCGCGCGAGAGTCGCCCGGTAACTGTGCCCCTCGTACTTCTCATCCTTGTTCTCAACGACCCATGAGTCCTCGATCCTCGCCAAACCGTGGCGGGCGCCGGCCTTCGGGCTCCCGGCAGCCCAATCCGCCGTCTCGATCCCCGCTCGTATCGGGAACCGGTGCCGTTTCCCTGTCGTCTCCCAGACTTCCATCTCCGCCACGGTCTCGCCCTGAGGGACGTGGCCCCCGTAACGGATCTTCGACACGAGTTCGACACGGCCCGTCCGGACCGGTCTGCCCCCCAGATCCAGCCTCTTCAACCCGTGAGGGCCGAGATCGAGGTTCCGGTAGAGGCCGTCCCGGACCGGCCGTCCGCCCCGTTCGCCCGGCGACCGGAACCCGACGACGTACCGGACGTTCAGGAGATCCAGGATCCGCGGATTGTCGCCCGCCGCCCATATAAGTTCCAGGTATCCCCCGTCCATCAACCGGCTCTCCGTATTGAAGGACGAGATCGCGTGTCGCTGGAGAAGGGATTCGCGCAACACGTGGTTCTCGATTCGGAACAGTTCGCCCGCCAGTTTCCGCTCGTTCAAAAACGCGACGGCGGTCTTTTCTTCGGATGTCAGGCGATCGGGCGAAGGGACGCGCGCGCCGATCGATCCGGGGGACCAGAGATCGAAGAGAACCACGGCCGTCAGGCCGACGGTAAAGCCGGCGCCGGCCGCCCGCTCCCGCCCCATGACAACGACTCCCCACCAGAGCCAGACCACGACCAACGCAAGGCTTAGCTGGGAAACGAAATGGACCAGCATGTCGTGGACACCGCTCCCAACCGAGGCCGTGAGGCTTCCGATCGCCAGGACCCACACGGCGAGCCCTCCCAATGCCAGCGTTCTCAACAGGCGCGGGAGGCTGCGTCTCGCGCCGCGACCGTCCTCTTCGGAAAGATAACGATCGAGACCGAGCCCCGCCAATACGGTCAACCCGAACGCGACGAGAACGAGAACCCGGCTCGGATACCGGAACATCCCGTAGCCTGGAACGTTGTCGAAAAAGAACTTGAAGAGGAAACCGTTCTCCCCCATCGCCAGGACGAGGCCGATCCCCGCAATGACCGCATAGACGGACGTGCGCGCCTCTCTCCGCCAGATGAGCGCCCCCAGGCCGAAGATCAGCGTCACCCAGCCCATGTAGGCGTACCTCTCGCTCACGAGGATGCCCCAGTCCTGAACGGCGTCCAGCCCCCAGGGGATGACGAACATCGTCAACTGGTAGAAGGCAAGCGGGTTGAGCCACTTGAATTCCGCGCCGGCGGTCGCATGAACGGAAGCGACCGCATTTGAAAAACTCGGAACCGTCTGGACGGCGGATATCCCCAGCGTGACCGTCCCCAGGACGATGAGGTGGACCATCGGACGGAGCCTCTCGCGCCGGGACCCGGCCTCTCTCCATCCCGCAACCGTCCAGAAGAGCGCGTGGATCGTAACCGCGAGAGCCGCGTAGTAGTAGACCTGCGGGTGTCCCCCGAGCACACCCATGCCCATGGCGATCCCAGCCCATGCCGCCGGCAGAAGCTCT
>JACPZO010000143.1 GCA_016195465.1 Nitrospirota bacterium | reverse complement strand
CACAAAGGCACATAGGGGCAGAGGCACAAAGTGGCAACTGAGGCACAAAGGCACATAGGGGCAGAGGCACAAAGTGGCAAAGGGGCAGAGGGACAGACAGAAGCCCCAAGCTCCCTTCTCTGCCTTTGTGCCTTTGTGCCTCTGTGCCTCTGTGCCTTAGTCCCTCTGTCCCTCCGTGCCTCCGTGCTTCTGCCTCTACGAGCCCTTCAGGTCCTCGCCGTTGAAGTAGAACGAGGAGTCGACGAACTTCTCGACCGAGGAAGTCGGCGCCTCATCCGCGCCCCGGATCTCGCTGACGGCCGCGACCGGGACCGCCACCCACTGCATTTCCGTCTTCAAGTGCACGGTCTCCTCCGACACCTCGATCAGGACGCCCCGATACGTGATGCCCGACGCCACCACCTCGACTTCCTTTCCCTGAAGAGCGTAGATTTTGTCGATCATCTCTCCCCTCCCCGGCCTGGCATGCCCAGCGAAACCTTCGCGACCAGGCCGCGCCGCGAAAGCCGGCGGACGATGAGAACGGTCCGGACGGTCCAGTCGACGATCATCGCGCTCCAGACGGCGGCGATCGGCGCTCCCGCGAAAGCGGCGGCCGCCGCGGCCGGAATCCGGACGCCCCACATTCCCCCGATGGTGACAACCAGATTATACCTTGTATCTCCCGATCCGCGAAGGGCCGCGGCCAGAAGCAGGGTCAGGGCCAGCGGGACCTGGAGCAGGGCCACGATCCGCAGATAAAGGATGCCGGGTTCGAGGACGCCTGGATCGTCCGTGAACGCGCGGATCAGGGGGCCGGGAACGGCAAAGAAGACGGCTCCCATCAAGGCCATGAACGCCACGGCCAGCCATGCCCCTTCCCTCATGACGGCGTTCGCCCGCCTCGCGCGCCCGCCCCCCAGCGCCTGCCCCACGAGAGTCGTGACGGCGAGTCCCGCGCCGAGGGCCGGCATGAACGAGAAGGCCTCGATCGCGAGACCCACCTGGTGGGCGGCGTAGACCGACGTCCCGTACAAGAGGACGATCTTCGCGTACGTCATCTGGCCCACTTGCTGAAGGAGACGGTCGAAGAAGACCGGCAGGCCGACGCGGAACGTCTCCCGGATCATCCCTCCCGATCCGCCGCGCCACCGGATGAGCCCGCCCTTGAGAGCCAGGACGAAGAGGAACGCCGCGGCCGCGCCGTCCGAGAGAACGACGGCCAGCGCCGCGCCCCGGACGCCCATCGGCTCGACCGTTCCGACGCCGTAGATGAGAGGGATGGCGATAGCGACGTGAAGGAGATTCGCCCCGGCGTACGCGATCAGCGGAACGCGCGTGTTCCCGGCGCCGTGAAAGACCGCCGCGAGGACGGACAGGGCGGCCGTCACGGGGAAGAAGAGAAACAGGAGGCCCAGGTAAGCGGCGGCGAGGCCGACGACGTCGGGGGCCGCCCCCATCAGCCGGGCGACCCACGTCCGCCCCAAGAGCCCCAGGATGGCCAGGACCGCCGCGATCCCGATTCCCCCGGCCAGAAGACGGCCCGCGATGCCGGCCGCCCGGTCCGGGTCCTTCGCGCCGCGCAGGTGCGCCGTGACGACGGTCGTCCCCGCCGAGATCCCCCACAGGGCCGTCGTCCAGAGAAAGACGTGGAGCTGTCCGACGCCCACGCCCGCGATCGCCGAAGCCCCGAGGCGGCCGACGAGGAAGACGTCGAGGATCCCGCCCAGCCGGAGGAAAAGGTGAGAGAGGACGGCCGGCCACGCCAACGCCGCAATGTGGCGGCGAACGCGGCCGGTGTGAAAGATGGAAGAAAGAAAGGACCCGCGTCGCCGGCTCACCGGTCGGCCGCGGCAACCGTGACGATCTCGCGCATGCGCGCGTGAGGAAGATCGGAGACGGCCCAGCAGATCCCCCCGCGGGCATCTTTCCACGCGACGGCGTTCCGGCCCTTGACGCGGACGGACCTCCAGCCCTCACTGGAGGTTCCGTCGGCGCTCGGCTCGATCATCCCCGACGGCGGAATGAAGAGCGTCACCGGATGGCCCTCCACGTCGTAGACGACGGCCCCGTGCCCCTGGGTTAGAAGACGGCACATCTGGGCGCCCACCATGCGGGCTCCCTTCGGGCGAAGGTCAGGCACGGGGACGGAAGAGCCGGCGGCCTCGGAAAGCCACGCAGCCGCGGACTTCGGATCGGACTCGCGGATCCCAAGGTCCAATCCCTTCGCGAACCGCGCATGCTCGTCCACGAGCGCCTCCGCCAGGACCGGCTCCACGCCCGACCTGGACCAAACGAGGGTCCCCGCGATCGCGAGAAACCCGATTGCCGCCGCGGCCAGCCAGCCGCTGTATGCCCGTGGGGCTCCTCCGCCCGCGATCCGGCTTGACCTGCCGGTCCTCGGCTCCGGACGGGCCGCCGGCACGGGACGCGCGGCGTCATCGCCCGGCAGGGAGGCCCGGATGCGCTCGGCGAACCCGTGCGGGAGCGTCAAGTCCGCGCATCGCGACCGGACGAGCCTCTTGACGTCCCGTTCTCTTTCTTCCGCGGCACGGCAGGACGAGCACGCGTGAAGATGCTCCGAAAGGCGGGCCGATTCTTCCGGCGGGAGTTCGCGGTCGACAAAAGCTGTGATTTGTTCCTGGATTTCGCGGCAGTCCATCCCCAACCTCACGCGCCCGCCGAAAGAGCGCGGACCGGCTTCGCCCGCCTGAGAAGGAACTCGCGCAGGGCGCGCCGGCCCCGGTGAATCCGGGACATCACCGTCCCGACCGGGACCTGCGTCATCTCGGCGATCTCCTTGTACGAGAACTCTTCCACGTCGCACAGCAGAACGGCGGCCCGGAACTCCGCCGGAAGCGCCCAGAGCCCTTCCTTCAGGTCGCCGTCCAGCATCCCGGCGAAAACCACTTCCTCCGGAGTCGCCGGAAGAGACACGATCGCCTGGTCAGCCCGGCTTTCCAGCGTGCTCATCGTCGTCTCGTCCAAATCCACCTGATGGGGTCCCCGAACGCGTTTCCGGTACTCGTTCACGAATGTGTTCATGAGGATTCGGAAGAGCCAGGCCCGGCAGTTCGTCCCCGGCTCGAAAGAATCGAAGAAGCGGAACGCCCGGAGGACCGCCTCCTGAACGAGATCCTGGGCGTCGGCATCGTTCCCCGTGAGGCGAAGCGCGGTTCGGTAAAGCGGCCCCAAGTGAACCAGGGCCTCGGCCTCAAACCGCTCGGAGCGCGACGGAGAAGCGGACGGGTTCGTCAATTGAAAACTCCCTCGACCGCCCGCCCACAACCGCTAGAACCGGACGACCGGCCGAAAAATTCCCGTTTATCGCGGACTCAACCGGGGCGGGTCTCGACCTGGACGTCGATCGGGACGGCCTTCTTGAGCATCCCGCCGACCGAACAATATTTCTCCTGCGAAAGCTCGACCGACCGCCGCGCGGCTTCCTCGGACAGATCGCGGCCGAAGAAAACGAACCGGACCTCGATCTTCGAGTAGACCCTCGGATGGTCCGCGACCCGCGTCCCCTTGAGGTGAATCGAGAACCGCGTGACGTCCTGTCTCTTCTTCCGCATGATCGAGACCGCGTCCATGGCCGTGCACGTCCCGAACGAAATCAAGAGGAGCGCCATCGGCTTGAAGCCCGCCCCCTCCCCGCCGTGCTCCGGGGCCGCATCCATGACGACCTCGCGGCCGTCGGCGTCCCGCCCGATGAACTTCATCCCGGAATCCAGGCTCACATCGACTTCAACGATCTCGTCCATGCCTCCACCGCCCCTCGGAATGTGGAACCCGCTTCAGGAATTGCCCCTCCCCACTTTGGCAAAGGGGGGCAAGGGGGGATTGGCCGTTGAATCAAGCTCCCTACCACAAGATGCTCTTCGGCGCGGCTTTCTTGAGAAAGGCATCCAGCCCCAGCGCCCGTCCCGCTCCCGCCAGGAGGAGGACCGCCTGGCAGACGATGAAGAGACGGTTGATCCCCGACGACGCCGGAGCCGTCCAGCCGCTTGCGAAGTAGAAATTCAGGTTCATGAAGATCCCGGCCAGCGCCGCCACGCGCGTCATCAACCCGGCGAGGAGCAGGGCCCCCACGGCGATCTCTCCCGTCACGACCAAATACGAGAACATGTCCGCGTTGGGAATGGCCGTCTCAACCAGGAACGATTTATACCAGGCGTGGGGGTTCTTCTCCGCCCAGCCCTTCAGAATGCCCGCCAGGATGGGCTTCGAGAGGAAACCGCCCGCGAGCTTGTTGATCCCCGCCGCGAGGAAGTAGTACCCGATGTAGATCCGAAGGAAGGCGAGGTAGATCATCGACGTCTTCTCGCCCGTAAGGTCTTTGAAGAAACCCGCCATGTTCTCCCTCCGTATGAACCGCAAAGTGCGCGCGAGTCCCCGCCTTTCAAGGCGGGGTTCTTCAACGCCGTCCGATGCTAGACGAGAAACCGCAAAAAATCAACCGGCGCGACACCGGCCAGCGATACCGCTTGACAGGAAGGACCTTTCTGCTAAACTCTGAGCGATGCTTCTGGTCTGAATATCCGCCGGGTATACGATGAACACGGGTCAACCGCAACGCCGCGGCTCCTTTTCCTCCCCCCCAACCGAAAAGGAATCCAGGCAACCGAACACGAAGAAGTCCGCGGGCCAAGTCGTCCGTGCGGGCACGGCGCGGAACGTCCCCGCTTCGGCGGTGGTCCCGTCGAGGTCCGTTTTCATCGTTGAGGATCCGGGGCAGGAATTCGCCAGCGGCCCGTTGCGTTGCGTCGCCGAGCGTCTGGGATATTCGGTTGCGGGAGAATGCTCCGATCCCGCCGAGGCCGTGGCCTGCCTTGGAGATCTCGGCGTCGGCGTCGTGTTGACCCGTCACCCTGACCCCGTTCTGTTGCAGGCCGCGCCCTCCATCGTTCTCTCCGACAGCAACATGGCGAGTCTTGCGGGCCTGCACGACGCCTTTCAGGCGCAGGCGGCCGGTTACCTCGTTTCGCCGAAGTCCCCTTCCTGCGACATCTGCCTTTCGGCGGCCATCGAGATGGTCTTGAACCAGACACGCGAGATCGCCCGGCTTCGAAAAGAGCTTGCCGAGGCCCAGGAAGCCCTCGCGGCGCGCAAGACGGTCGAGCGGGCCAAGGGGATCGTCATGGAGCGCGAGGGGCTGACGGAGAACGAGGCGTACGCCAGGCTCAGGCGCCTCTCCATGGACGAGAGAATGTCCATGAAGGATCTCTGCGAGACGCTTCTGCAAGCGTGGGAGGCCGAGACGGACCGCTGAGTCTCTACCCCTTCCAGCCTCCCCTTACAAAGGGGAGAAGTTTCTTTCTCGATGCTTCGTTTCACCTCTTCTTTTCACTCTCCTCTTCGCAAGCTCACCTGACAAGCCTTTCCTGGCCTCAAACCGACATTCCGTGTTTGCGGGTGTATTGGACCCCATACAGCCTTGGGGGTTCCACTGCCGGTCTTCAGGACGACCTGCGTTCGTAACGCCTTGATTCTCTGCCTGAAACGCCCAGCGGGGCGTCGCGGCACTCGCATTGCATTCCTAGTAACTGAACCCATCATCCGGACCGAGACAAGGAGGTTTGGTATGCGGCGATGGCCCATTAGAAGGTGGGACGAGAAAATGAGAGCCGGTTACATCGTTATTGTCTCGTTGCTGATGATCCTTGGATCGTTCCTCGCCATCTAAAGGGTGCAGGAATTGATTCAATGCGGTATCCCTGGTCTTGTCCCTGTCTGGGAGGTGGAGGGTCTATGTTTATTGATTCCGGAGTGATGAAGCGGTTTGCAATGCCGGTCGCGGTCGTCGGGATGGCGCTGGCTTTGGGGGCTTGCGGCGGGAAGGGCGGGTCATCTCCAGCCGGTCCGTCCGGCGGCAACGCGGCGATCGGCGGCACGGTCACACAGGATTCATCGGTTGCCGGTCTGACGCCGGCGCCCGAGCGGTACTATCGGCTTGCCCGGACGTACGTGGGCGGTCTCCTCTCGCCGAGCGAGGCGGTCGCGGACAAAAAGGGGTGCGTTCAGATGAACGGGGCCCAGCCGGCCGGGGGGATCACCGTTACGTTGCTGAGCTACCCCGGCGGCGCACCGGCCGGAACGGCAACGACCGGTCCGAACGGCAAGTTCGAGTTCTCGGGAGTCGCGGCCGGGCAGTACCAGCTCAAGTTCGAGAAGACGACGTCCAGCGGATCGTGGATGTTCCTCTCGGACCCGGTCAAGGCGACCGAAGAGGACGGCAAGCTCGAAGTGGAAGGAAAGATCACGGTCGCGGGCGCCTCGGGCGGTCTGATCCTCCAGATGGAGGCGTTCAACCAGAAGGGGACGTACAGCGATTGCCACGAGAAGAGCGGCGAGAAGAAGTCGGATTCCGAGACGGCGAAGAAAGACGATGACCACGACAAACACGATGATGATGACCACAAGAAGAGCTGACGGTTAGGTACTTCTCCGCAAGTCCCCCTCGGGTGCGGACGGGTCGTTCGTCCTGGACGGTCCGCCCGCACCCCAACCCCCCCAAGAAGAACGGTGAATCGGTGAATGGGTGAATCGGTGAGTCGCAAAATCCAGTCGAACTGCGACTGGACTTTGTGACTGTTTCTGTTTTCGCCTTTTCTTCCGATTCACCCATTCACCCATTCACCCATTCACCCATTCACCCATTCACCCATTCACCCATTCACCTGGATTCACCCATTCTCTGATCCACCGTATTTCTGTTTCACCCATGCGATCGCCTCCTCCCGGCCCTTCGGCTTTCCATCGAGAGCCGCGGCCCGCAGTTCGGCCATGATCCGTCGGTAGATAGGTCCGGGCGCGATTCCCATCGTCGTCAGATCGTCGCCGGAGATCGGCGGGCGGACAAACCGGCCGTGCGTAATGAACTCGGAGATCGCCTTCTGCGCGCTTTTCGGCCGGGCGCCGGCGAGGAGATAGAGGATCCCTTCGATCGGGATCGGGGAAAGGGCTTCGTAAACCGCGGATGGGGCGGGCGGCGGACGCCGCGAGAGCGTTCTGAGAACGGAGGGGGCCGTTCGCCGGGGCAGGAGAATGATTCCCCTGTCCGTCGGAGAGATGGAGAGGCGGGCCGCGACTTCCAGAACGTCGGCTTCCTCCAGTTGATCGAGGAGAGCGGTCATGTAGACCATGGGGGCCCCCCGGACGGGCGGTTCCTGGAAGAGCAGCGCGTACCAGGCGAGAGCTTCCTTGACGCGGGCCAGGTGGCGAAGTTTCTCCGCGGAGACGTCGAGGCGCGGGTGGATGAACCGCAGGAGATCGAGGTCCCCCAGCCGCTCTACGGTCTTCGCCGGATCGGCCTCCTCGAAGATGAGCCAGAGCTCGCCGAAGAGACGGGGACCGGACAGCCGGTGAAACAGGTCCATCGCGACGGCCGTCTCGATGAGCCGCTTCGTGTGGCGGCTGATCTTGAAGTCGAAGCGCTGCTCGAAGCGGATCGCCCGGAAGACGCGGGTCGGGTCCTCGACGAACGAGAGATCGTGCAGAACGCGGATCGTCCGTTCCTTGAGATCCCGCCGGCCGCCGAAGAAGTCGAGGAGCCGGCCGAATTCGCCCTCGCTCAACCGGATGGCGAGCGTGTTGATCGTGAAGTCGCGCCGGTAGAGGTCCTTCTTGATGGACGAGAGCTCCACCGTCGGCAGAGCGGCGGGCGTCTCGTAGACTTCCGTCCGGGCGGACGCGACGTCGATCTTCAGGCCCGAATCGAGGACGACGACGGCCGTGCCGAAAGGCTTGTGGGGACGGACGCGGCCGGGGACCTCCCGGACGATCGCCTCGGCGAAGGCGATTCCGTCTCCTTCGACGACGAGATCGGCGTCGAGGTTCTCGATGCCCAGGAAAAGGTCCCGGACGATTCCCCCCACGAGGTAGACCTGCGTTCCCATCCGGTCCGCCAAGCCGGCGATCGAACGAAGAAAGGAAAACAGGGGGCCGGGGAGGCGCTCGGCCATGAGCGAGGCGACGTTGCGCCGGATTGCCCGCGAAGGGAACCCTTCCTCCACAGGGAGGCCCTCGGGCGTCGTTGCGCGGAGAAAGAAATCGTGCATGGCTCGAAGGAGATCGGTGCGCGTGATCGCGCCGATGACCTGTCCGTTCTCGAGGACCGGCATGAAGCGCTGGTTGTGCTCGATCATGCTCTCCTCGATCTCCGAGAGGGGCGTGTCGGGCGAGGCGGTCCGAACGTCCGTCCTCATGAACGTTTCGACGGGCTCGTTTCCGAGGGCGTGGAAGATCGATTTCTGGACGGTCTCGCGCGAGATCAGGCCGATCAGCCGGCCGCCGTTCCCGGCGGGTTCGACGACGGGAAAGACGTTGACGCCGTACCGGGTCATGAGATCGTTGGCTTCGGCAAGCGTCCGATGGGCCTCGATCGTCTTGACCGGCGCGGTCATAATCTGGTGAGCGCGGATGAGAGGCCGGGCCGTGGCGCGGAGCCGGTCCAGGAGACGGGTCTCGACGCCGGAGACCGTGGCGTCCCGGACGGTCGCCGAGGCGGCCGACCTGTGTCCTCCGCCTCCGACGACGGCGGCCAGGGTCCCCGCGTCGACCTCCGGCATCCGGCTCCGGATCACGACGTAGACCCGGTCCTCCATCTGGGCGATGGCGATCACAACGCCCGCCCCCACCGTGTCGCGGAGCTTGTGGACGACGAGGGCCAGGTCGCCGACGTAGTGCGCCCGCTCGGCCGTGGCGACCAGGATGGGGACGCCGCCGACCGCGGTCGTCCGGGCGCTGTGGAGAAGGTCGTTCAGCAGGTCGACCTGCTCCGCGTCGAGCTCGTGGATGATGAAATCGGCCACGACGTTGAGGTCGGCCCCCTGGCGAAGGAGCCGGGCGGCGGCCTCCAGGTCGCGCGGCGTCGTCGACGCGAAGGCGAGGGAGCCGGTCTCCTCGTATATCCCCAGCATGAGAATCGTCGCCTCGTCGGGTGTCAGGCCGATCCCCTTTTCCGCCAGTATCTCGGTCATCAAGGTGGCCGTAGCGCCGACCGGCTCGACCCGCTCGACTTCGCCGCGGATGTCGTCCTCGAGAAACGGGTGGTGGTCGTAGATGTGGACGGAAAGATCGGGCCGGCCCAGCATCTCGGCGAAGCGGCCGATGCGGTTCCGGGACTTGGTGTCGACGAGGACGAGGCGCGTGACGGCCGAGAAGTCGATATCCTTGAGCCGCGCGGGCAAGACGGCCCTCGCGGCCGGGGACCGCAGGAAGAAGTCGCGAAGCGGCCTCTCCTGCGATCCGGAGAAGACGATCCGGGCGTCCGGGTAGAGCTTCTGGGCCGCCGCCATCCCGGC
Organism: Nitrospirota bacterium; assembly: GCA_016195465.1. Taxonomy (GTDB): domain Bacteria; phylum Nitrospirota; class RBG-16-64-22; order RBG-16-64-22; family RBG-16-64-22; genus RBG-16-64-22. The sequence goes on along the minus strand of JACPZO010000143.1, from coordinate 9,131 downwards.
CAGGGAATCGAAGTCGGCGTTCGTATGCGACGTGATGATTTCCAAGAAAACCCTCGAGAGAGCGGTCAATCGGTGAATGGGGAAGGACAGGAAAAGAGCGAGTCCTCTTCTTTTCTTCCGATTCACCTATTCACCTATTCACCTATTCACCTATTCACCGATTCACCCATTCACCCATTCACCCATTCACCGTTTCAGCGTTTCAGCGTTTCCTATCCCCTCGGATGATGTTTTCGATGGATGGCGATCAGCCGTTCCCGGTCCACGTGCGTGTAGATCTGCGTCGTCGAGATGTCGGCGTGACCCAGCATAGCCTGGACGGACCGGAGGTCCGATCCCCGCTCCAAGAGGTGGGTCGCGAAGGAGTGCCGGAGCGTGTGCGGCGAGGGAATTTGCGCGAGCCCCGCGCGGCGAGCGTAGGAACGGATCAATCCCCAGAACCGCTGGCGCGTCATCGGTTTTCCGCGGGACGTGATGAAGAGGGCGGGCGAGACCCTCCCCTTGGCGAACCGCGAGCGGGCTTCGTCAAGGTAGGTCTTGACCCAGCGGACGGCATGTTCCCCGAGGGGCACGACACGTTCCTTCCCGCCCTTTCCCTTGGCCATCAGGTAGCCGGCTTCGAGGTGGACCGATCTCTGGTCGAGCCCGACCAGCTCGCTCACGCGAAGGCCGGAGGCATAGAGGATCTCGATCATGGCGCGGTCCCGGAGGCCGGCGGGCGTGGCCGGATCGGGGACACCCAGGAGCCGCTCCACCTCGTCGAGCGAGAGCACCTTGGGAAGGGGGAGCCGCCGCCGGATGCTCTCGACCTGGTCCGTGGGGTCGCTCGCGGCCAGCCCTTCGCGGACCAGGAATCGGTGGAGGCCCTTGATGGCCGACAGACGCCGGGACATCGTCGCGGAGGAGAGACCGGCTTTTCGCCCTCTGGCGACATACTCGGCGACGAGCCGCCTCTCGACGCCCCGATCGATCGGGGCGTCGGCCTCGGCGAGGAACCTCGCGTACGAGGCGAGATCGCGCGCATAGGCGTCGAGCGTAGACTGGGAGAGCCCTTTCTCGACCGAGAGGTATTCCAGGAAAGCGTCGACGGCGGTATCCACGATCCCTGTTTCCTCCGTATCCTTTGGAAAAATATACGGAATATTCGCTCGACTCACAAGGTTTATTCTTGACTCCAATTTGCCCCTTCCATAAGATAGCGCCGGCTTTCTTAATCACCTTCCGTCGAGCGCGGGGTGCGCCGGCCCGGAAACGGGATCGGTCTCCCAGCCGCAAATTTATCTTGCCAAGGGTATGTTCCACCGGAATTTCCGTGGAGCCGCCTGGCGAAGGAGTCGGAATTGCCGGAATCCAAAGCCGACCCCGGCGTGGCGCACGCGAAGCGAGGCCCCGTCTCCGCAACGAGAGAGCCGGCTCTCTTCCGCAAGATCTTGATCGCGAACCGGGGCGAGATCGCGTCGCGGATCATCCGCGCGTGCAAGGAGCTTCGCATTCCGACCGTCGCGATCTACTCGGAAGCCGATACGACGACCCTGTACGTCAAGAAGGCGGACGAAGCCTACCTCGTCGGACCCGGCCCCGTCCGAGGCTACCTGAATCCATACGGGATCGTCGATCTCGCTCTCCAGAAAGGCGTGGACGCCATCCATCCGGGCTACGGCTTCCTGGCCGAGAACCCCGAGTTCGCCCGGATCTGCCGCGAGCAGGGAATTACGTTCATCGGTCCGGCGCCGGAGGCGATCCGGGCCCTGGGGAACAAGACCCAGGCCCGGAACCTGATGCGCGCCGAAGGCGTGCCGATCATCCCGGGAAGCGACGGAAACGTCGAAACGCCGGGAGAGGCGAAGCGCTGGGCCGAGCGGATCGGATACCCGGTTATGCTCAAGGCGGCGGCGGGCGGAGGCGGCCGCGGCCTTCGCGTGTGCCGTGACGCCGAGGAGATCGCGCGCTTTTTTCCCGTCGCCAAGTCCGAAGCGAAGACCGGCTTCGGCAACGACGAGATGTTCATCGAGAAGTTCGTCGAGGCGCCCCGGCACATCGAGTTCCAGATCCTGGCGGACAATCACGGCAACGTGATCCACTTGGGCGAGCGGGACTGCTCGATCCAGCGCCGGCACCAGAAGCTCGTCGAGATCGCCCCGTCTCTCGTCCTTGACGACGACCTCCGGCGGCGGATGGGTGACGCCGCCGTCCGGGCCGCGAAGGCGGCCGGATACACGAACGCCGGCACGGTCGAGTTCCTCGTGGACCAGGACCGCAACTTCTATTTCATGGAGATGAACACGCGGATCCAGGTGGAGCACACGGTGACCGAGGAGGTGACGGGCGTCGACATCGTCCGGGAGCAGATCCGGATCGCGGCGGGCCTGCCGCTCCCGATCCGACAGGAAGACGTGCGGTGGAACGGGTACGCCATCGAATGCCGGATCAACGCGGAGGACCCCAACAACGATTTTCTCCCGACCCCCGGCCGGATCACGGCTTACTACTCGCCGGGCGGCCCGGGCGTCCGGATCGACGGGAACGTCTACCGCGGGTACGCCGTCCCGCCGCACTTCGACTCCATGCTCGCCAAGCTGACCGTCCGCGGTCGGACGTGGGACGAGGCCGTCGACCGGATGATCCGCTGTCTCGATGAATTCGTCATTCGGGGCGTGAAGACGACAATTCCCTTCCACCGCAAGGTCATGGAAGACCCCGTGTTTCGCCGCGGGGAGTTCACGACGCGCTACATCGACGAACGGATGAACGAGCTCTCCTACGCGGACGACCGACACCAGGTCGACCGCGTGCTGGCGATCGTCGCCGCGATCGTCGCGCGGGCGGGGTTGTAGGATGCCGGGGACGACCAAGACGCGGACCGTCCGGTTTACCGACCTCACCCTGCGGGACGCCCACCAGTGTCTCCTCGCGACCCGGATGCGGACGGAGGACATGCTTCCGGTCTGCGAGAAGCTCGACCGGGCGGGGTTCTGGTCCCTGGAGGTCTGGGGCGGGGCGACGTTTGACGCCTGCCTCCGGTTCCTGCGGGAAGATCCGTGGGAGAGGCTCCGCCGTCTCAAGGCCGCCCTGCCGAAGACGCCCCTCCAGATGCTCCTCCGAGGCCAGAATCTCGTGGGCTACCGCCACTACGCGGACGACACGGTGACCCGGTTCGTCGAGAAGGCCGCGGAGAACGGGATCCAGATCTTTCGTATCTTCGACGCCCTGAACGATCTGCGCAACCTGAAGACGGCGATCAAGGCAACGATCAAGGCGGGAGGCCGGGTCGAGGGTGCCTTCTGCTACACGACGTCTCCCGTTCACACGATCGACGGGTTCGTGGACCTGGCGCGCCGCCTGGAAGACATGGGGTGCGACACGGTCTGCATCAAGGACATGGCCGGCCTCCTGACTCCCCAGTCGGCGTACGACCTCGTCCGGAAGCTCAAGAAAGCGATCCGCCTGCCGGTCCATTTGCACAGCCATGATACGGCGGGAATGGCCGTGGCCACGCACCTGAAGGCCGTGGAGGCGGGCGTGGACATCATCGACACGGCCGCCTCTTCGATGGCCGGAGGGACGTCGCATCCTCCCACCGAGACGATGGCGGCGATCCTGAGCGCGGCGGGGGTGGAGACCGGGTTGGACCTGTCGCTTCTCACCGAGATCGCCGAGCACTTCCGCGAGGCCCGGAAGAAGTACAAGGCGTTCGAGACGGACTACGCGGGAATCGACCCCAACGTGATCCTCTACCAGGTGCCGGGGGGCATGACGAGCAACCTGGCGAACCAGCTCAAGGAGCAGAACGCCCTCCACCGGATGCCGGAGGTGCTGGCCGAGGTACCGCGCGTCCGGGAAGACTTCGGCTTTCCGCCGCTCGTGACGCCGAGCTCCCAGATCGTGGGGACCCAGGCGACGCTGAACGTCCTGACGGGCGAGCGCTACAAGGTCCTGACGAGCGAGACGAAGAACTACCTCCGGGGCCTGTACGGCCATCCACCCGCGCCGATCAATCCCGAAATCCAGAAAAAAGCCGTCTCGGACGAGGAGCGGGTAGACGTCCGCCCGGCCGATCTCATTCCGCCGGAGTGGGAGAAGGCGGCGGCCGAGCTGGGGAGCCGGGGCGGCGTTGCCGAGGACGTCCTCTCGTACATCCTCTTTCCCAAGGTGGCGCTGGATTTCTTCGACGCGCGGGAAAAGGGGATTCCTCCCGAGCCTCTGCCGGCCGCCGCCCCCGAAGCCGCGGCGGCGCCTGGGCCCATCTTGGCGCCCTCGGAGTTCAATATCCACGTCCACGGCGAGACGTATCACGTGAAGGTGGGCGGGGCGGGCCATCCGGTCGGGGGGAGGCGGCCGTACTTTCTCTACGTCGACGATCATCTGGAGGAAGTCCTCGTCGAATCTCTCGTGGAGATCGTTCCGAGCGTCGCCGGCCGGATCGACGGCAGCGTGGGCGGCGTCTCGCGCCGGCCCCGCGCCATGGAGGAGGGGGACGTGACGACGGCGATGCCGGGGACGGTCGTCTCCGTCAAGGTCAAGCCGGGGGACAGGGTAAAGCGCGGGGACACAGTCCTGATCGTCGAGGCGATGAAGATGGAGAACGAGATCCACGCGCCGATCGACGGGGAGGTGAAGGCGGTCCACGTCAAGGAAGGCGAGAGCGTCAATCCGGACGAAGTGCTGGTGGTGGTGCGGTAAGAACGGTGAATCGGTGAATCGGCAAACCACCCAACCTCCCCTATGTAAGGGGAGGTTGGGTGGGGTAGAGATGTGAATAGGTGAATAGGGGAATGGCATGACGGATATGAGCGGCATCATCCAGCAGGTGGCGATCGGGGCGCTCCCGATCCTCGTGGCGATCACGTTCCACGAGGTGGCCCACGGCTGGGTGGCCGACAAGCTGGGCGATCCGACGGCCCGGGCTCTCGGGCGGATCACGCTCAATCCGTTCGCCCACATCGATCCGATCGGGACGGTCCTTCTCCCGCTCTTTCTCTACGTGACGACGGGGTTTGTCTTCGGCTGGGCCAGGCCCGTGCCGGTCAACTTCAACAATCTGCGGCGGCCGAAGGCGGACATGGCCATCGTGGCGGGAGCGGGACCGGCCACGAACCTGGCGCTCGCCGTCGTCTGCGGCCTCGTTTTCAAGGGGATACTGGCTGTCCGTCCCGATCTCCTTCCGGCCGCCGTGGGGATCGGACAGGCCCCGGCGCTCTTCGAAGGGGGAGAACCGGCCTCGGCCGTGCTCATCCCCGTTCTTCTGATGCTCAAGGCCTCCGTCATCGTGAACGCGATCCTGCTGGTCATCAACCTGATCCCCATTCCTCCCGTGGACGGCGGACGAATCGCGGTCGGTCTGCTCCCTCCGGGTCCGGCGGAGACGCTGGCGCGGATCGAGCCGTACGGGATCTTCGTTCTCATCGGCATCATTTACCTCGACCGATCCATCGGCATTCTGGGCACGGCGGTCCACGTCGTCGTCTGGGCGATCCTGGGATGACCGCCGCGTCCCGCCGCCGGATTCTCTCCGGAATGCAGGCCACGGGCCGGCTCCACCTGGGGAACTACCTGGGCGCGCTCCAGAACTGGGTCCGGCTCCAGGATGAGTACGATTCTTTCTTCTTCGTGGCCGACTGGCACGCGCTCACCACGGCGTACGAGAACCCGTCCGACATTCCGGCGGCGACGCGCGAGATCCTGATCGATTTTCTGGCGGCTGGACTCGACCCCGGCCGGTGCACGATCTTTGTCCAGTCCCGGATCCTCGAGCACGCCGAGCTTCATCTCCTCTTCTCCATGTTCACGCCCACGCCCTGGCTGGAGCGCGTTCCCTCCTACAAGGAGAAGCAGGAAGCGCTCGCCGAGCGCGACCTGACGACCTATGGCTTTCTCGGGTATCCCCTGCTCCAAGCCGCGGACATCCTGATCTACAAGGCCGACGCCGTCCCCGTCGGCATCGACCAGCTTCCCCACTTGGAGCTCACGCGGGAAGTCGCCCGCCGGTTCAACCACCTCTACCGGCCCGTCTTCCCGGAGCCCGAGGCGCTGCTCACGGCGTACCCCAAGGTGCCGGGTCTTGACGGGCGCAAGATGAGCAAGAGTTACGACAACGCGATCTACCTCTCCGAGACGGTCGAGGAGATGGCCGCGAAGATCAAGATCATGGTGACCGATCCGGCCCGGAAGCGGCGAAACGATCCAGGAGACCCGAATGTCTGTCCCGCGTTCGGTCTCCACCTGATCTTCACGGGTGTAGACGACCGGGCCATGATCGAAAAGGAATGCCGGCGCGCGGGGATCGGGTGCGTCGACTGCAAGAAGATCCTGATCCAGGGCGTGGAGCGGGGCGTGGGGGCGCTCGTGGAGCGCCGGCGATCGCTGGCCGCCCGCCGGTCCGAGGTGGAAGAAGCGGTCCGGGCCGGAACGGACCGGGCCCGCGGGGTGGCCCGGGAGACGATGATCGAGGTGCGCGAGGCGATGGGCTTGACTTGGAAGGGGCGGTGAATGGGCGAATCGGCGAATAGGTGAACAGGAAAACCGGACGGTCTCGGAGGACCCTTGGAAGATCGATGAGTATCTGCGCCGGGTAATCTTCGGGTATCACGGAGGTCTGGTCGTAGGAGGGGAGGTGTACACGGGCACGATGCCGCCGATCGGATCGGCCGGCCGCCTCAGTGACAAGGAGTTGCTCGATCTCATCAATTACCAGCGGCGGGCCTGGGGACACAAAGCCAGCCTGATCATGCTCGCCGACGTCGCGCGGGCGAGAGGGGTCTATGCGCCGAAGGAAGACTGGAAGACCGTCAGCAAGACCGGGGACCCGTGCCGGTTCGAGTACGACGCGAACCGGATCTCCTATCGGACCGGCAGCCGGGTCCTGGTCTGGGTCAGGACTTCCGTCGGGCCGGGATGCAAGGCGACCGAGGAGGGACGAAAGACGGTCGAGAAGCTGGGGAAGGAATACGAAGGCTACGAGTTCAACGCGGACTTGTACGAGGTCGACTGCGCCCGGAATATATACAAGCTCGTGGAAACGCTGCACGTGACGAAGGACGGGAAGGTGATCGGCATGGTCAAGCACAAGGAGCAAGAGGGCGAGATTCCGACCGGGAGCGTCATCGACCGGGTGAGGGAGGAGGTCTGTAAGAGGAAGCCCTGAGTCACGTCACGGCGCCGGGAGGGGGCGCGCGGTGAGGCGTCGGACGAGATCGGCGTCCGCCCGGGCCGCGATCTTCGGGCGCGGAGGAATCGGAAGGCGGCGGATATCCAGCGGATACGTCTCGACGAAACGGTTGAACACCTCGATCATGAGCGGCTCGAGGTTTACGACGTCTTCAAGGCAGTACCGGACGAGCGTTTCAAGGGCGCTCGGGCAGCCGCGCTCGTGCGCGTGCCAGAGGAGGACGGCGGTGTAGCCGTCGGCCCCGGCGATCGCTTCGTCCCGCCGGATGCAAAGCTGGCGCTCGACGCCCTTGAGGCCGCCGCGGAAGCCGAGTTTGCGAAGCGGGTACATGAGGTCGATGTGGGCCGGGCGGTCGAAGTCGAGACGGGGGAAGGCCGTCTTGAGGAACGGGATGTCGAAACACGCGCCGTTGTAGGTGACTAGAAGTTCGGCGCGGTTCAGGGTGTGCTCGAATTCGTCGATGTCCGCGCCAGCGACGAAGGCGCGGACGGTCCTGCCGTCGTACGTCCCGATGCAGGTGACGGAATTCGGCCCGGCGTAGAGGCCGGTCGTCTCGATGTCGAGGTAGAGGACGCACCCCGCGAACTCCGGGAAGAGCCGCCAGGCATGGGCCCGCGGCAATGAGCGGGCGGCGAGATCGCGGTCGAGGTAGCCGAGGGCGTGCTCCCGGAAGGCCCCCGGGGGGTACGCTTCCCGGAACCGGTCCCAGCTCGTGTACCCGCGCACCCAGAGCGCCGCCTCCCGCTTCTCGCCGATTCTTGGAACGTGGATGAAGGTCCGCTCAAGCAAGGGACGGGCGCTCTCTCGGGGCTGGGGAAAATTGGAGTGTAGTATAACGCCTCGGGAAGGAGCGGATCAAGGCGTCGCGCCGGTTGTATCGCCAGCCGTCATGCCGCGGCTTGCGCCCCGGCCGTTGACCGTTCCTCGACGTACACGGGCAGGGTCAGGACAAAGGTCGCCCCCTCCCCTTCCGGTCCTTCCACGGCAAGGCTTCCTCCGTGAAACTCGGCCGCCATCTTGCAATACGTGAGGCCCAACCCGTGGTTCCGCCCCTCCGCGCCGCCCCCCTGAATCTGCCTGTACTTCGCGAATATCCGCTCCCGGTCCGCCGGCGGGATGCCCGGTCCCGAGTCACGAACGACAATCCGCGTGTCCCCGACGGATCCGACGACGGAAACATCGATCCGCCCGTGGGAAGGCGTCATGCGAACGGCGTTCGCGACCAGATTGGCAACAGCCCGATCGACCGCCGAAGCGTCGGCCTTCGAATCGCGAGCCCCTGGAAGCCGTTCACGCACCCTTGAACCAGCGGAACCAACTCGACGGGACCCATCTTGAACTGTTGTTCGCCTTCCTCCATGCGCTGAATGTCCAAGAGGTTCAGCGTCATCGCCATCATCCGCTCGTGCAGTTCATCCGTCCCCTTGAGGCACTCCTCCGCCTGGGAAGGAATCGGGCCGAAGCGGCGCGAAAGCTCCAGGTACCCCATCGCGCCGGTGAGGTAGTTCTTCATGTCGTGTACGAGGAGCTGGACGAGCTCCTCTTTGTAGGCCGAGACCCGGGCCAGCTCGTCCTGGCGTATCGCCAGCTCGCGGTTCTTAGCCTCGATCCTGTCATGGCAGGATTTTGTTCGAAGGAGAGACCGGACCCGGGCCTGGACCTCCGCCGGGTCCGCCGGTTTCGTAAGAAAGTCGTCCGCTCCAGCCTCGATCGCGGCGAACCGCTCCTTACGCGCCTTGATCGAGGTTGTCAGAATGACGGGAAGGAAGGAAAAGCCGGGGTCCTGCTTGATCTGGCGGCAAATCTCGATCCCCGACTCGCCGGGGAGACGCACGTCGACGATGGCCAGATCCGCCCCGCTCCCCCGCAAATGCTCCAGGGCGGCCGACCCGCTCTGGAACTCGACGAGATCGTACGCCTCCCACTGCAGATTACGGCGAAGCGTCTGGCGGCCACCCGGGTCGCC
>JACPZO010000147.1 GCA_016195465.1 Nitrospirota bacterium | reverse complement strand
GAACCTGGGGACGGAGAAGGCCGCAGTCCGGTACATCGGCCGTCTGGCGAGTGCGGCCGACATGAAGAAAGTCATCGAGGGGGCCGGCTACGGGGTCCTGGATGCGGCCGAAGAGGACCTCCTCGAAAAGGAAGCCCGCCTCCGCCGCGAGGAGGTCGACCGTCTTCGGCGGCGCCTTGCCGCCGGCACCGTCCTTGTCGTTCCCCTCTTCCTTCTTTCCTCGTGGGAGATGCTGGGGCTCGCCGCTCTCCTGTTCCCGATCCCGCGGGGTCTCTCGGTCGCTCTCCAGCTCGTCCTCGCGACGCCGATCCAGTTCTGGGTCGCCCGGCCCTTCTACGCCGGCGCCTGGTCGGCCGCGCGGCACGGCACGACGAACATGAACACGCTGATCGCCGTGGGAACGTCCGCGGCCTACGGCTACAGCGTGGCGGCGGCGCTCTTTCCGCGGTTCTTCGAGATCCCGGGATACACGGCCGACGTCTACTTCGACACGGCCGGGGCGATCGTCGTCCTCATCCTGCTGGGGCGGCTTCTTGAGGCGCGCGCGAAAGGGCGGACGTCGGAGGCGGTCAAGCGCCTGATGGGCCTGGCCCCAAAGACGGCCCGGGTGATTCGAGGGGGCGCGGAGGAGGACGTTCTCCTGGCGGACGTGGCCGCGGGCGACCTCGTGGTCGTTCGGCCGGGCGAGAAGGTTCCGGTCGACGGAACGGTCGTGTCGGGCCGCTCGTCCGTGGACGAGTCGATGGTCACGGGGGAGTCGATCCCGGTCGAGAAGCAGGCCGACGACACGGTGATCGGCGCGACGCTCAACAGGACGGGATCGTTCACGTTCAAGGCCACCCGCGTCGGGCGCGATACGATGCTCGCCCAGATCGTCCGCCTGGTGGAGGAGGCGCAGGGCTCGAAGCCGCCCATCGCGCGGCTGGCCGACGTCATCGCCTCGTACTTTGTCCCGGTCGTGATGGGGATCGCCCTTCTCGCGTTTCTCGTCTGGTGGGCGTTCGGTCCGGCGCCGTCGTTGACGTACGGGATCCTCAACACGGTGGCCGTCCTCATCATTGCCTGTCCGTGCGCCCTGGGCCTCGCGACGCCCACGTCCGTCATGGTGGGCACGGGGAAGGGGGCGGACCACGGGATCCTCTTCCGTTCGGGCCCCGCCCTGGAGACGCTTCACCGCGTGACCGCCGTCATCTTCGACAAGACGGGGACGCTCACGAGGGGCGAGCCCGAGGTGACGGACATCGTTTCCGCGGCCGGCGAGAGGCCCGATGAAATTCTTCGGCTGGCGGCGAGCGTGGAGAAGGGCTCGGAACACCCGCTGGGGGAGGCCGTCCTCCGGCGCGCGGCGGCGGGGAAGATCGATCTTTCGACGGCGACGGGATTCGCGGCGATCCCGGGCCGCGGCGTCGAAGCGTCCGTGGACGGGGTGAAGGTCCTTCTCGGGACGGAGCGGTTGATGCGGGAGAAGGGGGCCGATCCCGGGGCCGTCCAGGCCGACGCGGACCGGCTCGCCGGCGAAGGCAAAACGCCGATGTACGTGGCCCGCGGGGAGAAGGTCATCGGCCTCATCGCCGTGGCCGACCGGCCGAAGGAGAACGCGCGTTCGGTCGTCGCGGCCCTCCACGGACAGGGGATCGAGGTCGGCATGATCACGGGCGACCGGCGGCTGACGGCCGAGGCGATCGCCCGAGAGCTCGGGATCGACCGGGTCATGGCCGAGGTCCTGCCGCGCGAGAAGGCTGCCGAAGTCGCCCGCCTGCAGAAGGAGGGCAAGGTCGTGGCGATGGTGGGGGATGGGATCAACGACGCGCCGGCTCTCGCGCGGGCGGACGTGGGGATCGCGCTGGGAACGGGGACGGACGTCGCGATGGAATCGGCCGACGTGACGCTCATCCGCGGCGATCTCGGTGCCGTCGCGGTTGCGATCGCCCTGTCGCGGGCGACGATCCGCAACATCAAACAGAACCTCTTCTGGGCGTTCGCGTACAACGCGCTCCTCGTCCCCGTGGCGGCGGGGGTCCTGTACCTGGCCTTTTCCCAGGGGACGCCGCCCGCCCTGCGGTGGGTCCTGGGCGACTTCGGGTTCCTCAATCCGATCCTCGCGGCGGCGGCCATGGGCCTGTCGTCCGTCTCCGTGGTCACCAACGCCCTCAGGCTCCGCCGCTTCCGCGCTCCGATCGCGGCGGCGGCGTAGCGGAAAGCCGGGCGGATGCGGGCCCGGGTCGGTCTCATCGCCGTTGCGCTCACGGCCGTCACGGCCGTCCACTGGGCGACCGACGCTCACCTCGGCCTCCTCCACGGAATCCTGGGGCACCTGTACCTTCTTCCGATCCTGCTGGCCTCCTTCTGGTTCGGTCTCAAGGGGGGGATCGCGACGGCGGTCGTGTCCGCGCTCGTTTACGCGCCGCACCTCTTCCTGCTGAGGGGGGAGCAGGCGCACGGGACGCTCGAGGTCTACAACGTCCTGGAGATCGTCCTCTACCTGATCATCGGATCGGCCACGGGAGTCCTGGCCGAGAACGAGCGCCGGCAGCGGGAAAAGACGGACCAGGCGCTGGCCGAGATTCGTCGCTCCCACGACCGGCTTCGAGAGCAGTCGGACGCCCTCCTGGGCGCGGAGCGTGAACTGAGGCGGGCGGACCGCCTTTCGGCCCTGGGGGAACTGGCCGCATCGATGGCCCACGAGATCCGGACGCCTCTCGCATCGATCCGCGGCGCGGTGGAAATCCTCGGGGACGCCGTCCCGAAGGACGACCCGAGGCGGGAATTCGTGGACGTGCTGGTGAGCGAAGCCGACCGGCTGGACCGGTACGTGGGGACTGTCCTCGAGTTCGCCCGGCCGCCCAGGCCGGAGCGGGGCCCGTGCGACGTGAACGAACTCGCCGCCTCGACAGCCACCCTCGTGGCCAAGCAAGCGAAGCACGCGGGCGTCCGGCTTCAGATCGAGTGCGACGAGCGGATCGGGAGGGAGATGTACGACGCCGGCCTCCTTCGTCATGCCCTGATGAACCTCGTTCTGAACGCGATTCAGGCGATGCCGCGGGGGGGTGTCCTCAAGCTCAAGACGACCGCCGTTGCGGAAGGAGGTGTGGCGATCGACGTGGCCGATACGGGCCCGGGGATTCCCGACGAGATCAAGGACCGCCTTTTTTCACCTTTTGCAACCCTGAGACCGGGGGGCACGGGGCTGGGTCTTAGCATCGCGAGGCGGATCGCCGAACAGCACGGCGGGAGCCTTACGTACGAATCGAGCGGGGGGGAAGGGACGGTTTTCCATATGCTGTTACCCGGGTCCACCGGGACGAATCGTTAGTTAGATCATGGTGTTATAAGGCATAATTAATGGAGTTTCGTTAATCTGGAGTCTGTTGATCCATTTTCTGAACATTTGATCTTGATGAGGTATCACTGGAACACCATGAGTTCAATCCTTCTGGTTGATGACGACGATTCCCTGCGGCGGGTACTAGGCTTTCAGCTTGAAGAGGCCGGATACGACGTGACCGCTGTTTCGTCCGCCGAGGCGGCGGTTGAGAAAATCGGCAAGGAGGGGAGGCCGTTCGATCTGGTCCTGACCGACCTGGCCATGGCCGGGATGGACGGCATCGAGCTCCTCCGCCGCGTGAAGGGAGAATCACCCGGGACCGAAGTGATCGTAATCACTGCGTTCGGGACGGTAGAGTCGGCCGTTTCGGCGATGAAAGCCGGCGCGTTCGATTACGTCACGAAGCCGGTCTCCCGGGACGAACTCCTTCTCACGGTGGACAAGGCGCTTCGGATGAGGCGGCTCGCGTCCGAGAACGTGAATCTCAGGGCCGAGCTCGCGAGCCGCGAAGGTTTCGGGAGCCTGGTCGGCCGGAGCTCGGGCGTCCGGGAGGCCGTCACGACGGCCGTCAAGGTGGCCGCGACGGACGCGACGGTCCTTCTCCTGGGCGAGAGCGGGACGGGGAAGGATCTGATGGCGCGGGGGATCCACGCCGGATCGCCGCGGGCCGGAGGACCGTTCGTGGCGATCAACTGCGCGGCGATCCCGGAAGGACTCGTCGAGAGCGAAATGTTCGGGCACGTGCGGGGCGCCTTCACGGGGGCCGTCCGGGACCGGGCCGGGAAGTTCGAGGAGGCCCACGGGGGGACGCTCTTCCTGGACGAGATCGGCGATCTCAAGCCCGATCTGCAGGCCAAGCTGCTGAGAGTCATCGAGACGCGCGTCGTCGAGCGCGTCGGCGGCGGGAAACCGGTCGCCGTGGACGTCCGGCTGATCGCCGCGACCCACCGGGACCTGGCGGAGATGATCCGGAAAGGAACCTTCCGCGAGGACCTGTACTATCGCCTTTCGGTCGTGTCGATCCCGATCCCGCCGCTCCGCGAAAGGGAGGAGGACCTTCCTCGCCTCGTCGATCACTTCGTTCGGAAGTTCAACCGGGAGGAGAGAGTCTCGGTGAACGCGGACGTTCTGGCCCTTCTCAAGCGCCACGCCTGGCCGGGAAACGTCCGCGAGCTGGAGAACGTCATCGAGCGCGCGTCGATTCTCCGCGCGGGGCCGAGTATCACGAGGGCGGAGCTTCCGCCCGGTTTCGGCGAGGCGGTCGCCGTCGAGATCCTCTACCCGGGCGGGCTTCCGGAAGGATCGCTCTCGCTCGAACGTCTGGAGCGGGAATTGATCGAGCGCGCGCTCCGCCGGTTCGGCGGCAACCAGAGCCGGGCGGCCCGGTACCTCGGAATCTCGCGCCCGACGCTCATCTACCGGATGAAGAAGTACGGCTTGCGCGAGGAGGGGGGAGAGGTATAGAGTCTGCGGCCGCTTGCGGTCTTGGCCGATTGATAGCGGGGGAGAATCCGGATGGAAACAATTGTTCACTTGGTTTCCCAAATGGGGAAGGCGGCCGTGTCGGTCATCGAGACGGCTGGTTACGGCGGAATTGCCTTCCTGATGGCGCTGGAGAGCACGATGGTTCCCCTGCCGAGCGAGCTCGTGATGCCGTTCGCCGGTTTTCTGACGACGGAGGGGAAGCTCGATTTCAAGCTCGTCGTCGTCTTCAGCGGACTGGGGAGTCTGGCGGGTTCGCTCGTCTCCTATGTCATGGGGAGGTTCGGCGGTCTTGCGGTTGTTCGAACGGTGGGGAAATACGTCCTGCTGGATGAGGAGGACCTCGAGACGTCCCAGAGATGGTTCGCAAGGAACGGAGAGATGACGATCTTCATCTGCCGGTTCGTTCCCGTCATCCGCCACTTCATCTCCATACCGGCGGGGATCGCCCGGATGGATCTTGTCCGGTTCTGTCTCTACACTGTGGCCGGGGCTACGATCTGGAACGCGATCTTAGCCTACGCGGGGTACCTCCTGGGAGAGCATTGGGAGAAGATTCACCATTACATGCGGCCCGCGAGCCTCGCCGTCTTCTGCGTCCTCCTCGCATCGGCGGCATGGTTCTTCTACAAACACGTGGCCAGGAAAATGCTCGCCCGCAGCCGCGCGACGAACGTCTGAGAAGAAACGCCTCATGGCGCGGAAAGGAGGCTCGATTGACTCCCAGGGGCTTTTTCGATAGGCTCCACCAGGTCCGGTGGGGGAGTCACTGTGTCCGTTGAACTGAGCTTCCTGGGGATTCCCCGAAATCTGACCACGGCCGTCCTCGCGCTCGCCATCGGCATCGGCGTCGCCCTTGTCCTGGGCGCCGCCATGCGGACCCTCTTCGGGCGCGCCCTCTCGCCGATCGTGCGGTGGACGATCGACGCCCTGCTGATTTTCGTCGCGATCGAGACGTTCCTTTATTTCGGCGGCCCGGCCCTTCCCGCGGGGATCTACAACTACGTCTCGTTCCTGGCGTGGACGCTCTTCTTCGCCGCCGTGTTCCGCTTCCTGCTTCGGATGATCATGGGCTTCCTCGCGAAGAGAGGGTCCGCCGCCGCGGTCAACCCCCTCATCCGGCACATTCTGTACGTCCTTCTTCTCGCGCTCGTCGTCACCATCCTCCTGCGGGAGATCCTCGACGTACACGTCACCTCCATCGTGGCGACGTCCGCCGTCCTGACGGCCGTCATCGGTCTCGCGCTCCAGTCGACGCTCTCGAACGTGATCGCGGGCCTCACGATCCAGACCGACCGCCTCTTCAAGCCCGGCGACTGGGTGGCCCTGGGGGAACACAAGGGAATCGTGATCGAGACTTCGATCCGGAGCACGAAGATCCGGACGCGCGAGAACGTGATCGTCGTCGTTCCGAACGGGAAGATTATCGAGGCCCCGGTCGTCAACTATTCCCAGCCGGGGCCGGAGTACATCCGGCCCTTCTTCGTCAGCGTCGGGTACGAGCATCCTCCGGGGGAGGTGAAGGAGGCGATCCGGGAGACGCTGGCCGGCCAGCCGCACATCCTCCAAGATCCGCCGGCGGCGATCCGCGTCGATTCTTACGGCGATTTTGCCGTCAGCTACGAGATCCGCGCCTGGGTAAAGGACGGGGCCGTGGAAGAGCTGGTGCGGGACGAGGCGCTGACCCGGATGTGGTACGTCTTCAAGAGGCACGGGATCCGGATCCCTTTCCCGATCCGGGACGTGACGCTGCACGCGCCGCCGGACTCGGAACGGATCGCGGGAGAGACGGCCCGCGGCGTGGAGGCGCTCCTGAGGGACGTCGAGATCATGAGCCCGCTCTCGGAAGAGGAGCGTTCACGTGTCGCGCGGGCCGCCCACGTCCACTTGTACGCGGAGGGCGAGGTGCTGTTTCGCCAGGGGGACGCGGGGGAGTCCTTTTTCCTGATCCGGACGGGATCGGTCGATATCGTCATCCAGGACGCGGGCGGAATGGAGCGGCATCTGGCGACCCTCGGTCCGGGCGAATACTTCGGCGAGATGTCGCTCCTCACGGGTGAGCCCCGCTCGGCGACGGCCCGCGTGACGCGCGATCTCGTCGTCGTGGTGATCACGAAGGACAATTTCGCGTCCCTGCTCGAGACCAATCCGGAACTGGCCGACCGGTTCTCGGAGGCGCTCGCCAGGCGGCAGGCGGAGATCCACGCCGAACTGGCGCGGGAGACTGGCCAGGCGCACGCTTTTTCCTCGGAAGAGTACAAGCGGGGCCTCCGCGGACGGATCCGCCAGTTCTTCCGCCTGAAGCCGAGGAAGGAGGGGTGAGTCCGACCTCTCGATACAGCAACCTGTTGACGCTGCCACCGGAACTGGTGTAGATTCCCGCGAACTTTCCCACCGAGAGAAGCGATGATTCAGAACAACATCCCGGAAGGCCTGACGTTCGACGACGTGTTTCTCCTTCCCGCGAAGTCCGAGGTCATTCCGCGGGACGTGGACGTCCGGACGCGCCTCTCCCGCCAGATCGAGATCAATATTCCGATCGTTTCCGCCGCCATGGACACCGTGACCGAAGGCCGGCTGGCCATCGCGCTCGCCCAGGAGGGCGGCCTGGGATTCATTCATAAGGCCCTTCCGCCCGGCGTCCAGGCGGCCGAGGTGGACAAAGTCAAGAAGTCGGAAAGCGGGATGATCGTGGATCCCATCACGATCGCGCCCGAAGCGCCGCTCCACGAGGCGCTGGCCTTGATGGAGCGGTACCGGATCTCGGGCGTGCCGGTGACGAAGGGCGGCGAGCGGCAGGGACGCCTCGTCGGAATCCTGACCAACAGGGACATCCGTTTCGAAACCCGGCTCAACCGGAAGGTTTCGGAACTCATGACGAAGAGCCGCCTGATTACGGCGCCGGTGGGGACGACGATCGAAGAGGCCATCTCGATCCTTCACAAGCATCGCATCGAGAAGCTCCTGATCGTCGACAAGGATCATCGCCTCCGGGGCCTGATCACGATCAAGGACATCGAGAAGAAGATCAAGTTTCCGAATGCCTGCAAGGACGACCTGGGCCGTCTGCGCGTGGGCGCCGCCGTGGGCCCGGGAGACTACGAAGAGCGCGTTCCCCTCCTGCTCAAGGCGGGCGTCGACGTGGTCCTGGTCGACACGGCGCACGGTCATTCGCGCAGCGTCATGGACGCGGTCCGGGCGATCAAGAAGAAATACCCCAACGTGTCGCTCGCGGCGGGCAACGTGGCCACGGCGGAGGGGACGCGGGACCTCATCCGCTGCGGCGCGGACGCGGTCAAGGTGGGGATCGGGCCGGGATCGATCTGCACGACGCGGATCGTTTCCGGCGCGGGCGTTCCGCAGATCACGGCGGTCATGAACTGCACGCGCGAGGCGGCCCGGAGCCAGGTGCCGGTGATCGCCGACGGCGGGATCAAGTTCTCGGGCGACGTGACGAAGGCGCTGGCGGCGGGGGCTCACGCCGTGATGATCGGAGGCCTCTTCGCCGGGACGGAAGAGAGTCCGGGCGAGACGGTTCTCTACCAGGGCCGGTCGTACAAGGTCTACCGCGGGATGGGCTCGATCGCGGCGATGGAGCGCGGGAGCAAGGACCGCTATTTCCAGGAGCACGAAGGGGCGACGCCGAAGCTCGTTCCGGAGGGGGTCGAAGGGCGCGTTCCGTTCAAGGGGCCGCTGTCGGCCTCGGTCCTCCAGCTCATCGGGGGGCTTCGGTCGGGCATGGGGTACTGCGGCTGCCGGACGATCGGGGATCTCCGGCGGAAGGGCCGCTTCATCCGGGTAACCGCGGCCGGCCTCCGGGAGAGCCACGTGCACGACGTGACGATCACGAAGGAAGCCCCGAACTACCGCATCGAGCCATGACCGCGCGGACACGCGAGACCCGGGCTCGCAAGGCGCCGGCCGGGGCCGCCGCTCTTCCTCTCGAACGAATTCTCGTTCTCGATTTCGGCTCCCAGACGACCCAGCTCATCGCCCGCCGCGTCCGAGAGAGCGGCGTCTACAGCGAGATCCATCCCTTCAACATGCCGGCCGAGAAAATCCGTGCGTTCGCGCCGAAAGGCGTGATTCTGTCGGGGAGCCCGGCGTCCGTGACGCAACCGGGCGCGCCGATGCCCGATCCCGTCGTCTTCAATCTCGGCGTTCCGGTCCTCGGGATCTGCTACGGGATGCAGGTCATGACGAAGATGCTGGGCGGCCGCGTCGGACGCGCCCAGAGACGGGAGTACGGGCACGCGGAGCTGTCGATCGCGCGGCCGGGCCGGCTGTTCGCCTCCATCGGGAGGCCGGGTGAGCCGGTCCCCGTCTGGATGAGCCACGGCGACAGGATCGAACGCCCCCCGAAGGGTTTTATCCCGCTCGCGGGAACGGCCAATTCGCCCGTCGCGGCCATGGGGGACATGTCGCGGGACCGGTACGGCGTCCAATTCCATCCCGAGGTCGTCCACACCCCGATGGGAAAGCGGATGCTGGCCAACTTCGCCCGGAAGGTCTGCGGGTGTAAGGCCGCGTGGACGCCGGCGTCGTTTGTCGAGCATTCGGTGGAAACGATTCGCCAGAGGGTCGGCAAGGGGAGGGTCGTCTGCGCTCTCTCGGGCGGGGTCGACTCTTCCGTGGTCGCCGTCCTCGTCCACCGCGCCATCGGGGACCAGCTCACGTGCATCTTCGTCGATCCGGGTCTCATGCGCGAAGGGGAGCGGGAGCAGGTCGAGGCGACGTTTCGCAAGAGGTTCAAGATTCGACTCCGGGTCGTGGACGCCCGGAAAAGATTCGTCCGGATTCTGGAAGGCGTCGAGGACCCGGAAGCGAAGAGAAAGAGGATCGGACACGAGTTCATCGCCGTGTTCGAGGAGGAGGCGCGGAAGATCGGCGGCGCGGACTTCCTCGCCCAGGGGACGCTCTATCCGGACGTGATCGAAAGCGTGTCGTTCCGCGGGCCGTCGGCCGTGATCAAGTCGCACCACAACGTGGGCGGACTTCCCGCGGCCATGCGGCTGAAGCTCGTCGAGCCGCTCCGGGAGATCTTCAAGGACGAGGCCCGGGCCGCGGGCGAGGCGTTGGGTCTTCCGGAGAGCATCGTCTGGCGGCAGCCGTTCCCGGGTCCGGGGTTGGCGATCCGCGTGATCGGGCCGGTCTCGGAGCGGCGGCTCTCGATCCTGCGGCATGCCGACGCCATCGTCGAGGAGGAGATCCGGGGGGGCGGGTGGTATCGGAAGCTCTGGCAGGCGTTCGCCGTCCTCCTGCCGATCCGGACGGTCGGCGTGATGGGGGACGAGAGGACCTACGAGAACGTGATCGCGGTTCGCGCCGTGACGAGCGAGGACGGGATGACCGCCGATTGGGCGCCCCTCCCGGCCGCGCTTCTCCGGCGGCTGTCGAGCCGGATTATCAACGAGGTCAAGGGCGTGAACCGGGTCGTGTACGACGTGTCCTCAAAACCCCCCAGCACGATCGAATGGGAGTGAAAAACATCTACCGGCGCGGCTTCGAGGGGGCCGGCTGGCGCTTGGCCAGCGCGGCGGCCTCGATGGCCGCTCGGCGGCGGGTCTTTTGCGCTTTTTCTTTTCGATGACGCCTCCGTCTGATCTCCTGGTTCCGGACTCTCATGGCGAGATGACCTCCTGCGGTTATTCCACTGTTTCCAACGGGGCGACAGTCTATCAAAGGTTAAGGGTGGAGTAAAGGAGTCGTGGAAGAGCGCCTTCAAAAGATCATCTCGCGCGCGGGCCTGGCGTCGCGCCGAAAGGCCGAGGAATGGATCCTCGAGGGGCGCGTTTCGGTCAACGGCCGGGTCGTCATCGAGCTGGGCGCGAAAGCCGATCCCGACCGCGACGCGATCAAGGCGAACGGGCGGCTGGTCCGCGCGGTCGGCGGGGCCTTCCGGTACGTTCTCCTCAACAAGCCGCGCGGGGTCGTATCCACCCTCTCCGATCCGGAAGGCCGCCGGACGGTCGTCGACCTCCTGAAGGGAATCAAGGAGCGCGTCTACCCGGTGGGCCGCTTGGATTTGGACAGCGAAGGGCTTCTTCTCCTCACGAACGACGGCGAGCTGGCGAACAGGCTGATGCACCCCAGGCACGGCGTCGAGAAGGCGTACCTCGTGAAGGTGCAGGGCGTGCTTACGGAGGGCCAGATCGAGCGTTTGTCGCGGGGGATCCCCCTCGATGAAGGGAAGACGGCGCCGGCGCGGATCCGGAAGATCCGCAAGACGAAAACGAATTCCTGGATCGAGATCGCGATCCACGAGGGGCGAAAACGACAGGTCCGCCGAATGGTCGAAAAAGTGGGGCATACCGTGCTCAAACTCAAGCGGATCCGCTACGCCTTCTTGACGCCGACGGGCCTGCCGACTGGCGCGTTCCGCGCCCTGACGCCCGGAGAGGTGCAAAAGCTCAAGCGGCTGACGGGAATGGAGGGAGTACACGGGATCCGCGGTTCGGCCGAGCCGAGGGTGGAAAAAGAGGAATGATTCGCCGGCGCGGGCGGATTGTTGTCCGGGTCTTTTTTGCCTGCATGGCCTGCATGGTTCCGGTCGGATGCGGCGGCGTCCCGGACGACCGGGCCTCCACTCTTCGGATCAACCTCGGCAACGAGCCGCCGACGCTGGACTGGTCGCTCGCGACGGATTCCACGTCATTCGTCGTCATCATGAACGTCATGGAAGGCCTGGCCGAGTTCGACGAAGAGTCGAACCCCAAGCCCAACATGGCCCGGAAATGGGACGTCAGTCCGGACGGGAAGCGGTACGTCTTCCATTTGAGGCCGGACGCGGTCTGGACGGACGGAAGGCCGGTGACGGCGGACGACTACGTGTACGCCTGGCGGCGGCTCCTCGACCCGAGGACCGGATCGGAGTACGCCTACTTCCTCTTCGACGTCGAGGGGGCGGAGGACTTCAACGCGGGAAAGAACAAGGATCCGGAAAGCGTCGGGGTCCGGGCGCATTCTTCCACTCTCCTGGAAGTGCGCCTGCGGAAGCCCGTCGTGTTCTTTCCTTCGCTCGTCACGTTTCCCGCGACTTTTCCGCTGCGCCGGGACGTCGTGGAGAAACACGGCGACCGCTGGACGGAACCGGAGAACATCGTCACGAACGGTCCGTTCAGCCTTAGGCGCTGGGAACACGAGTACAAGATCGAGATCGTCCCCAATCCGCGCTATTCCGGGCCGCGTCCGAAGATCGAGCGCGTCCGGATGTTCATGGTCCGGGACGGGGCCACGTCGCTCACGCTCTACGAGACGGGCGACCTGGACGTGACGGGCCTCATGCCCGTGGCGATCCCGGCGTATCGAAATCGGCCCGACTTCGCCAACAATCCGGTCCTGCGGGGAAACTACGTCGCGTTCAACGTGACGAAGCCTCCGTTCGCCGACCCGCGCGTCCGCCGGGCGTTCGGCCACGCCATCGACCGGACGCAAATCCCGCCGATCCTCCAGGGAGGGGAGATCGCGACGACCTCCTGGATTCCGATCGGAATGTTCGGACACGAGCCGTCGATCGGTCTTCGTTTCGATCCGGAACGGGCGCGGGCGCTCCTCGCGGAGGCCGGGTTTCCGGACGGCCAAAAGCTTCCCCCGGTCACGATGGTCTACTCGACCGATCCCACGTCGCGTCTCCTGGCCGAGAACATCCAGGCACAGTGGAAGAAGAACCTGAACGCGGCGGTCGCGATCGACAACCTCGAATGGAAGGTGTTTCTCTCCCGTCTCAACGCCGACGCTCCCCAGATCTACCGACTGGGATGGGGGGCCGACTATCCGGACCCGGACAACTTCATGGCCCTCTGGACGTCGGCGAGCGGGAACAACCGGACGCGCTGGAAGAACGAGGCGTACGACCGCCTCGTGGCGCGCGGGACGGAGGAGGCGGACCCGAAAAGGCGGAAGGCGATCTACGACGAGGCCCAGAGGATTCTGCTCGAGCGGGAGGCGCCGATCGTCCCCGTTTATTTTTCGGCCTCCAACCGCCTGATCCATCCCCGCGTCCGGGGATTCCCGGCGAACCCCCTGGACCTCTGGATTCTGAAGCCGGTTTCCCTGGAGGGGCGATGAGACGCCTGCTGGTCGGACGCCTGCTCGCCGCGCCCCTGGTCCTGCTGGCCGTCTCGACGCTGACCTTCGTTCTGATGAGGACCGTTCCCGGCGGGCCGTTCGACGTCGAGAAGCCCCTTCCGCCGGCCATCAAGGCCAATATCGAGGCCAAGTACCGATTGAACGATCCGTTCTGGCTCCAGTACGTTTCGTACGTCGGCGGGGTCCTGCGCGGCGACCTCGGACCCTCCTACAAGTACGTCAACCGCTCGGTCACGGACATCGTCCGCGCCACCCTGCCCGTCTCGGCCGCCCTGGGCGCCCTGGCCCTGCTCGTGTCGCTGATCCTGGGTTTGATATTCGGGACGCTGGCCGGGGCGTTCTCGGGGACGTGGGTGGACCGAACGGCCCTCTTTCTCGCTACGCTGGGAATCGCCCTTCCGGGTTTCCTCCTGGGCGCGGTCGTGATCCTCGTCTTCGCCCACAACCTGCGGATCTTCCCGCCGGCGCTCTGGGAGGGCGCCAGGTACACGATCCTTCCGGCCGTGACGCTCGGAATCGGCCCCGCGGCGTACCTCGCGCGCCTGGTCCGCTCGGGAATCCTCGAAACGATGCACCAGGACTTCGTCCGGACGGCGAAGGCGAAGGGGCTTCACCCGGTCCGGGTCATGCTGTTTCACGTTCTGGGGAACGCCTTGACGCCGGTCCTCTCCGTTCTCGGCCCGCTCACGGCGGCCTTCGTGACCGGTTCGTTCGTCGTCGAGTACCTCTTCTCGATTCCCGGAATGGGGAAGTACTTCGTCGACTCCGTGGCAAACCGCGACTACCCGCTGATCATGGGCGTGACGCTCGTGTACGGCGTGATCCTGTACGCGGCGAACGTCGTCGTGGATATCCTTTACGCCTGGGCCGACCCGCGGGTGGGGAGAGAGTGAAAGAGAACGGGGAATCGGTGAATGGGTGAATAGGAAAGAAAGGCACAGAGGCACGGAGGCACAGAGGCACAGAGCGATCGAGAGAACGGTGAATGGGTGAATGGGTGAATAGGTGAATAGGAAAGAAAGGCACAGAGGCATGGAGGCACAGAGCGATCGAGAGAACGGTGAATGGGTGAATCG
>JACPZO010000146.1 GCA_016195465.1 Nitrospirota bacterium | reverse complement strand
CGAAGATCGGGTGATGGACCGCGTGGAGGCGATGATGAACAAGGTGGATCGGGGGGCGGAATTGGAAATCTTGAGGTATGCGGCTTGAGGCGACAATCCATGGCACTTTGCGGTTCATGCGCGCCGCGAGAGGAAGACGTGCAAGTTCTGGCTCGATCCAATCGAACTTGCGGCGAATCACGGTTTCACGGCCGGCGAGTTGAATGCAATCCGGCGATTGGTAGAAGACCATAATGATCTCATCGTGGAGGCATGGCATGAGCACTGCGGTTAGTGCGGATGCGCGAATTTGCGACATAAAGGTTACGGGCGACACCATTACGGCCTTTCTTGTCGACGGACGCATCATCAGCGTGCCGCTGGCGTGGTCGTGGAGGCTTTCGGAGGCGACGCCGGCGCAGCGTGCGAATTCCGAGATCATCGGCGATGGTCAGGGAGTGCATTGGCCGGAGATCGACGAAGATATCAGCGCAGAGGGGATGCTCCACGGTGCGCCCGCGCGACGCCCTCGCAAGTCGGAACGGTTGATCGGTGTCCCGAGGAAGCGGCATCGCAAACCGCCGACCCGTGTGACGCCGGGGCGTTAGGTCTGCGTCGAATGGGGCCTTTTCGGCGGCAAGACCCTAACGCAATCAGGACTCTTCTCCGCCGAATCTCCGCTTTTGCCCGGCATCCGCCTCTTTCCATTCATCCACGCCTTGACTCCCGCGCGGGCGGTGTGGTCTAATTTCGTTGTGAATCTCCGTGTTTCATCAAGAACAATTGGCCCGTGCGGGTTTGGCCGGGTTGGCCTCTTCGCCGTTCTTCTCTCGCTGGGTCCGATCCTGCCGCTTCCCGCGACAGGCGCGTCCATCCAGGAAGAAACGCTCGTCGAGCCGGCCGCGCGGAGCCTGGAATCGGCGGCGGCCTACCATTACATCCGCGCCTACCAGGCGGAGATCCTCGGAGATTTCGATGGGGCACTCGCGGCCTACGACGAGGCGGTGGCCGCGGACCCGGAATCGGCCTTCCTGAGAATGCAGCACGCGCAACTTCTCCTCCGCAGGGGGCGTCCGCAGGAGGCTGTCCGGCTGGCCGAGGAAGCCCTCCGGATCGTTCCGGGGCACGTTCCGGCGATGCTCTTCCTTGGGCAGGTCTACGGCTCCACGAAAAGGACGGACGAGGCGATCGATCTGTACAGGCGGATCCTGAAGATCGACCCGAAGCGGGAGGAGGTCCTCTTCTACCTGGGGTCCCTTCTCGCCTCCAAGAAGGAATACGCCGCCGCGCTCGACCTCTTCCGGAAGGTGATCGAGCTCAATCCCCAGTCGATCATGGGGCACCACTCCCTGGGACGGCTGTACGCGGAGATGGGCCTCTTCGAGGACGCGGCGCGGCATCTCGATGAGACCGTCCGGCTGAAGCCGAACTACGAGGCGGCCCGCGTGAGCCTGGGGCTCACGTACGAGATCCTCGAACGGTTCGCGGATGCCGAGAAACAGTACAAGGCGGCGATCGAGATCAATCCCCACAACAACGAGATCCGCGAGCGGCTCGCCCAGGTCTACGTCCGGCAGAAGTCGCTGGGCGCGGCTCTGGAACAGCTCCAGCAGATGGCGGGGTTCGATCCGGACAACCTGGACGTCCACTACAAGATGGGCCTGATTTACGCCGACCAGAAGGAGTACGATAACGCCGTGTCGCAGTTTCGGCTCGTTCTCGCGGGGCGTCCGGACGACGTCCGGACGCGGACCGTCCTGGCGGCGATCCTCGAGGAGATGAACGACAACGACGGCGCCCTGGCCGAATACAAGGAGATTCTGGTCCGGAACCCAGGGGAGTACAACGCCTGGGTCCGGACGGGGATGATCCACAGCCGGACGTCGCGGCCCAAGGAGGCCGAGGCGGCCTTCCGCGGCGCGATCGAGAAGTTTCCGAAGAAGGGGGACCTCTATCTCTATCTCGGCCTCGTGCAGATGCAGGAGAAGCAGACCGCGGCCGCGATCGAGACGTTCACGCGCGGGACGGAGGCCGACGACAAGAACGCCGACCTGTTCTTCCAGCTCGGGGCCGCGTGCGAGAAGGAGGGACGCGCCGAGTGCGTCGTCCGTTCGATGGAGACGGCCATCCGCGTGAACCCCAAGCACGCCGACGCGCTCAACTTCCTCGGCTATACGCTCGCGGAGCGGGGGGAGCGCCTGGACGAGGCCTTGGACCTGATCCGCCGGGCGCTGGCGGAAAAACCGGACAATGGGTACTACGTGGACAGCCTCGGCTGGGCGTACTTCCAGAAGGGAATGCTGGAAGAGGCCCTCGCGGAGCTGAAGCGGGCCGCCGAGCTTGTGCGCGAAGACCCCGTGATCCGCGAGCACCTGGGCGACGTCTACCTCAGGAAAGGGATGAGGGAGGAAGCCCGCGGGGAGTGGATGCGCTCCCTGGGCCTCGATCCGAAAAACGAGAAACTCCGCAACAAGTTCCGCGAAGCCGGGTTCGGCGACCCCCCCTCCGCGTCGCCCAATGGAAGCCGGTCCTCCGGGGAGGGGAGTTCGCTCGTCTCCCCGGTCGACGCGATGGTTCTCCGGTAACACCCTCCGAAGCCAGGACGGAATCCGGCCAGGGTCGGTCTTCCCGCGGTCGCTCCGGCGATCGATGGGGCGAAGGGAGCATATTCCGGATTGAAGATGCGAAACATCCTCGTTCATTCACCGGCCAAGATCAACTTGGGCCTTGCGGTCCTCGGCGCGCGCTCCGACGGGTACCACGAGGTCGAGATCGTCACGCAACAGGTGAGCCTTTCGGACACGATTCTTTTCGAGGCCCATCGCGGCGGGATCGAGTTCTCCTGCCACGGGGATGAGCTTCCTCTCGATCGGAGCAATCTCGTCGTCGCGGCGGCGGAGAGCTTGCGGAGACGGGCGAGAATCCCGCTGGGGGCCCGGATCACGCTCACGAAGCGGATCCCCGTGGCGGCCGGTCTGGGGGGAGGAAGCAGCAACGCCGCGGCGACGCTCGTCGGGCTCAACTCTCTCTGGAATCTCGGGTTGAGCCGCGCCGATCTTGCCAAGATCGGCGCGAGTCTGGGGTGCGACGTTCCGTTCTTCCTCGGGGAGCCCACGGCCCTGGCCCGGGGGAAGGGGGATTGTATCGAGCCGCTTCCTCCTCCGCCCGACCACTGGCTGGTCATTGCCAACCCCGGTTTCCCCGTATCCACAAAGTGGGCTTATAACAATGTTGGGAAAATCAATTTGACTTGCCCAGACAAGCGTATTAGACTCCTGCTCCTTGTTCTGCGGAATGGGGACCTCAAGGGACTAAGTCGCTATATTTTCAATGCCTTAGAGCCTGTGACCGGAGCGGCGCACCCCGAGATCACGACGATGAAGAAGGATCTCGTGAGGGAGGGCGCCCTGGCCGCGCTCATGTCCGGGAGCGGGCCGTCGGTTTTCGGGATCTTCGGGACCCAGGCCGCCGCGCGGCGGGCGGCGGCTCGCCTCCGGGGAAGAGGCTGGAAACTTTTCGTGAGCCGTCCGCTCACGGCTTCGCCTCTGCTTCAGATTCACGAAGAGGCGGTCAAGGGCGGCAAGCGCCTCGTCCGGGCGTCCGGGAAGGCCGCCCCGCTTTCGGCGGGCCGGAGAGCCGCCTAACAGGTTGCTGAAAAAGTCTTTTCCCTTCTCCCTCTGGGAGAAGGTCAGGATGAGGGGGATATTAAAAACGAATGTTTATGAAAGTAAGATCGCCCTCACCCCAGCCCTCTCCCGAAGGGAGAGGGGGTTTTCCAGCAACCTGCTAAAGGCCCTTCTCCAAAGGTCGGGGGTCGTCTAACGGCAGGACAAGGGCCTTTGGAGCCCTTTATCGGGGTTCGAATCCCTGCCCCCGAGCCAGTCGAAGAAGATCCGGTGAATGGGTGAATGGGTGAATCGGTGAATGGAAAGCCGGAAGAATCCGCAGATTACGCAGATTCGCCTGATTCCTGGGACAGATTCCTGGTGTCACTGAAAACGAAGAAGAATCCGCGAAAATCCGCGCAATCTGCGGATGGATCGGTTCGGTGAATCGTCTGTGAATCGAAGGAGACGGTTGAAGCGTGTGGGGTGAGATCAAGATCTTCACCGGGAACGCCAACATTTCGATGGCCCGCGACGTGGCCTCGTACCTGGGCGTTCCGATGGGCGACGCGCTGGTCAATACGTTCAGCGACGGCGAGATCCAGGTCCAGATCAACGAGAACGTCCGGGGAATGGACGTCTTCGTCGTCCAGTCTGTCTCGCACCCGGTGAACCACAATCTCATGGAGCTCCTGATCATGATCGACGCCTTCAAGCGGGCGTCGGCGCTCAGGGTCACGGCGGTCATCCCGTATTATCCCTACGCTCGCCAGGACAAGAAGGTCCAGCCCCGGGTCCCGATCACGGCCAAACTGGTGGCCGACCTGATCACGACGGCCGGCGCGCACCGGGTCCTGACGGTGGACCTCCACGCGGAACAGATCCAGGGGTTCTTCAACATCCCCGTGGACAATTTGTACGCCGCGCCGATCCTGCACGACTACGTGTCGGGGAGGAACCTCGACGGCCTGGTCGTGGTGTCGCCGGACGCGGGCGGCGTGGCGCGGGCGCGTGCGTTCGCCAAGAGGCTGAACGCCAGCCTGGCGATCATCGACAAGCGGCGCCCGGCCCCGAACGTCGCCAAGGTGATGAACATCATCGGGGAGGTCCAGGGACGCGACGTCGTCCTGCTGGACGATCTCGTGGACACGGCCGGGACGCTGATCGAGAGCGCGGCGGCGCTCCGGAACGCGGGGGCCCGCCGGATCCTGGCCGCCTGCTCGCACGCGATCCTGTCGGGGAGCGCGACGGAACGGATCAACAATTCCGCCGTCGACGAGCTGATCGCGACGAATACCATCGTCCTCGATCACAAGAAGGAGATGTGTCCCCGCCTGACGATCCTGTCCGTCGCGCCCCTCCTGGGCGAGGCGATCCGCCGGATCCACGAGGAGGCGTCGATCAGTTCCTTGTTTGTGTAAGAAAGTACGCGGGCAATTTCGTCCCCTCTCCCCGAAGGGGCGAGGGGGTTTGCTTAATGTCTCGTTCGAAGGGAGAATAGGAAAGCCATGCAGCGCTACGACCTGAATATCGAAGAGCGTTCGAAGTTCGGAAAAGGCCCGGCCCGGCGGGTCCGCCGCGGAGGCGGGGTTCCGGGCGTTCTCTACGGACACGGCCGGTCGACGGCGATTTCCGTCAACCTGGTTGAGTTCAACAAGATCCTCCATTCGAAGGGAGGCGAGCACGCCCTCTTGTCGCTCCAGGAAGGCGGCAAGAAGGAAGAGCGGCTGGCCATCGTCAAGGACGTCCAGACCGATCCGGTCTACGGGAAGTTGATTCACGTCGACCTCCTGGAGGTGGCCCTGAACGAGAAGATCCGCTCGCTGGTCTCCATCCGCGAGACGGGCGAATCCGGCGGCGTGAAGCTGGGCGGGATCCTCCAGCACGGCATCCGGGAGGTGGAGATCGAGAGTCTTCCGATGGACATTCCCGACCAGATCGAAGTGGACATCTCCTCGCTCAAGATCGGGGACTCGATCCACGTCCGGGACCTCAAGGTTGGCCCGGGCGTCCGGGTGCTCACGGACCCGGACGGCCCCCTTTACAGCGTGGTGCCGCCGATCTCAGAGGCCAAGCTGACGGAACTGCTGACCGCGGGGCCGGGGCCGGAGATGAAGGAGCCGGAAGTGGCCGGGAAGGGCAAGGAGGAGGCCGCCGCTCCGGAGGCGGGGGCCGCTCCCAAGGAGAAAGGAAAGTAAGGAGCTCCCGTGAGGGTCGTCGTCGGCCTGGGGAACCCCGGCGCCCGGTACGAAGAGACCCGGCACAACGTCGGGTTCCGGGTTGTCGAACGCATGGCGAAGGGGCCGGGCTTCGTCTTTCGCGCCGACAGATCGGGGGCGCTCGTCGCGGCCGGGAGGCTGCGGCCGAAACCCGACTGGTCCGAGGGAGCGGTCGGGACGATTCTCCTCGTGAAGCCCCAGGGCTTTATGAACTTGAGCGGGGAAGAGGTCGGCCGTCTTCTCCGTTACCATCGGCTTGAAGCGAGCGTCCTGATCGTCGTCCACGACGATCTCGATCTCGAACCGGGCCGGATCCAGATCAAGAACGGCGGCGGGCACGGGGGCCACAACGGCCTCCGTTCGATCGTGGACCACTTGGGTTCGGGGGAGTTCCTGCGCGTTCGGGTCGGGATCGGCCGTCCGCCCCGGAACGGAGAGGACGCCGCCGAGTACGTTCTCTCTCTATTCACAAAGACGGAAAGACCCCTCATCGAAGAGGCGATCGACAAGGCCGCCGAGGCCGCCGCGATGCTCGCGGCAGGACGCGAGACGGAGGCCATGAACCGGTTTAACGTGCGGCTCCGCCTGTCGGAGCCCGAAAAAGCGAACTGAGGAGGGTGCGCATGGAGAAGATGGCCCAGTATGCTCCGTGGTTTGGCGTGTTCGGTCTGATGATCGCCGGTTTCATTTATTCCTACGTCAAGAAACAACCCGCGGGGAACGAATTGATGCGGGAAATCTCGGGCCAGATCCACGACGGCGCGATGGTTTTCCTCCGGCGGGAGTACACGATCATCGCCCTGTTCATGGTCGTGGTTTTCGCCGCCCTTTCCCTTTCGATCGGTGTGTGGACCGGCGTCGCGTACGTGAGCGGCGGGCTCTGCTCGATGCTGGCGGGCTTGTTCGGCATGTCGGCGGCCACGCGGGCGAACGTCCGGACGGCGGAAGCGGCGAACAAGTACAAGCCGAACGCCGGGCGGGCGCTGTCCATGGCGTTCCTGGGCGGCTCGGTCATGGGTCTGGCCGTCGCAAGCCTTGGCCTGTTCGGGATCGGGATATTCTTCATCTACTTCGGAGATCCGAAGACGGCGGAGACGATCAACGGGTTCGCCATGGGGGCCAGCTCGATCGCCCTGTTCGCGCGCGTCGGCGGCGGGATCTACACCAAGACGGCGGACGTCGGGTCGGACCTCGCGGGCAAGGTCGACGCGGGCATCCCCGAGGACGACCCTCGGAATCCCGGCGTCATCGCGGACAATGTCGGCGACAACGTCGGCGACGTCGCGGGCCTTGGAGCGGACATCTTCGAGTCGTACGTGGGCGCCGTCGTGGCGTCCATCGCCCTGGGGGCGATGGCCATTCCGGGGTCGTTTACGGCATCCCTGGGACCGGTCCAGAACCTGATGGCCCTCCCGCTCCTGCTGGCCATGGCGGGGTTCGTCGCGTCCGTCCTGGGCATCGCTTCCATGAACGTCCTCGAGCGCCTGAATCCCGCGGCGGCCCTCCGGTACGCCACGTTCATCGCCGCGGGCCTGTTCCTCGTCGCCGGCTACTTCGTCACGAGCGCCGTCAACGTCTCCATGAACGTCTACTGGGCCGTCGTGTCCGGGTGCGTGGCGGGGATAGCCGTCGGAATCATCACCGAGTACTACACTTCGGCCAAGCCGGTCGAGCGGATCGCCCAAGCGAGCCAGACGGGGCCGGCGACCAACATCATCACGGGGCTGGCCATTGGATTCGAGAGCTCGGCCCTGCCGGTGCTTGGAATCATCCTGGCTATCTACATCGCCAACGCGACAGCCGGCCTCTACGGGATCGGGATCGCGGCC
This sequence comes from Nitrospirota bacterium, assembly GCA_016195465.1. Classification (GTDB taxonomy): domain Bacteria; phylum Nitrospirota; class RBG-16-64-22; order RBG-16-64-22; family RBG-16-64-22; genus RBG-16-64-22. The sequence continues at coordinate 3,373 of JACPZO010000146.1, read as the reverse complement.
GTGGGGATGCTCGGGACGGTCGGCATCATCATGAGCGTGGACGCATATGGTCCCATCGCGGACAACGCGGGCGGCATTTCCGAGATGGCGCACTTGGGCAAGGACACCCGGGATATCACCGACTCGCTCGACGCTCTCGGGAACACGACGGCCGCGATCGGCAAGGGGTTCGCCATCGGCTCGGCGGCCCTCACGGCCCTGGCGCTCTTTTCGGCATACAGCGAGGCGGTCAACGCCAAGCTCCTGGCGGGAGGCAAACAGGTCCTCCAGATCCTCGTGACGGATCCGTCCGTCGTCATGGGTTTGCTGTTCGGCGGGATCATTCCGTTCTTCATCGCGGCCCTCACGATGACCTCGGTCGGGAAAGCCGCCAACAGGATGGTCGAAGAAATCCGGCGCCAGTTCCGGGAGATTCCCGGACTTCTGGAGGGGAAGGAAGGCGTCAAGCCCGACGTCGCCCGGTGCGTTGACATCAGCACGACGGCGGCCCTCAAGGAGATGATCATTCCCGGCGTGACGGCCGTGGTGGCTCCGGTCGCCGTGGGACTCATTCTCGGTCCGGCCGCGCTCGGAGGGATGCTGGCCGGAGCGACGGTTACGGGCGTTCTCCTGGCCCTCATGATGGCCAATGCGGGCGGCGCGTGGGACAACGCGAAGAAGTATATCGAGAGAGGGCACATGGGCGGAAAGGGCTCGGACGTCCACAAGGCCGCCGTTGTGGGCGATACCGTGGGCGATCCGTTCAAGGACACCTCGGGTCCGGCCATGAACATCCTCATCAAGCTGATGTCCGTCGTCTCGCTGGTCATCGCGCCGCTGTTGGTCTAGGGAGACGGTGAATTGGTGAATGGGTGAATAGGAAAAGAGACTCCTCCCCTTTGTAAGGGGAGGTTGGGTAGGGTAGAGGTGATCGTATGGGGCGGGTTTCAGACCCGCCCCTGGCTTTTATTGGAGGATCATGGGACTCAAGATCGGCATTGTCGGGCTTCCGAACGTCGGGAAATCGACGATCTTCAACGCTCTAACGGCGGCTGGCGCCGCCGCCGCCAATTATCCCTTCTGCACGATCGATCCGAACGTCGGCGTCGTTGCCCTGCCGGATCCCCGGCTTGACCGCCTGGCCGCGATGTACCGGCCGAAGAAGGTGACGCCCGCGACGGTTGAGTTCGTCGACATCGCCGGCCTGGTGAAAGGGGCGAGCCAGGGGGAAGGGCTCGGCAACCAGTTCCTCGGCCACATCCGCGAGGTCCAGGCGATCGCCCACGTCGTCCGGTGCTTCGAGGATCCCGACGTCGTTCACGTTGCGGGTCCGGTGGACCCCGCGCGGGACATCGAGATCATCGAGACGGAGCTGATGCTCGCCGACCTGGAAGGTCTCGAACGGCGGCTCCAGAAGGTGGAGCGGTCGGTCAAGGCCGGGGACAAGAAGGCCGCAGTCGAACGCGATCTGGTCCGGAGACTGATCGCGGCGCTTTCGGCGGGGAAATCGCTCCGCTCGGTCGACGTTTCGGAAGAAGAGAGGGAGATCGTGAAGGACCTGTTCCTCCTGTCGGCCAAGCCCGTCCTGTACGTGGGCAACGTGGGCGAATCGGACGCGACCCGGGCGGTCCCGGCGGTCGAGGCCGTGCGGGAGATCGCGGCGCGAGAAGAAGCGGCCGTCGTCGTCCTGTCCGGCAAGATCGAGGCGGAGCTCGCGGCTCTCGCGGAGAACGAGCGGGGGGAGTTCCTGGCTTCGATGGGTCTTGCGGAACCGGGTCTGAACCGGCTGGCGCGCGAGGCGTTCCGGCTTCTGGGGCTCATCAGCTTCTTTACGGTCGGCGAGGACGAGTGCCGGGCTTGGCCGGTGCGGGCGGGAACGCACGCTCAGGAAGCGGCCGGCGAGATCCACTCCGATATCGCGCGAGGGTTCATCCGGGCGGAAGTCATGTCGTACGAGGACCTCGTCGCCCGCGGGTCCGAGACGGCCGTCCGGGAGGCGGGGCTCCTCAGGATCGAAGGAAAGGGGTACGAGGTCCGCGACGGCGACGTGGTCTATTTCCGGTTCAACGTTTGATAAGGCGCAAAGTGAAGGTACAAAGTGAAGGCACAAAGTGAAGGTACAAAGTGAAGGTACACACGCGGCGGATGTGCTAATTATACGGCCGAAGTTGGCAACGCCCCATTCATCACCCCTTGCTCCGCCCGCGTGGCGGGGCCGAGCCCAGAAGGAGGTGCCCGTGGCACTGTACGAGTCCGTCTTCATCATTCATCCATCCACCAGCGACGACGACGTGAACGCGATCATCGAACGCGTCCGGGAGATTATCGCGAAGCCCGGCGGGAACGTGGTTCACGTGGAGACCTGGGGCCGGAAGAAGCTCGCCTACGAGGTCAAGAAACAGCGGAAGGGAAACTACGTGCTGTTGAACTACGAAGGAGGGAGCGGCGTCGTTCAGGAGCTGGAGCGCAACTTCCGGCTGATGGATTCGGTCCTCAAGTTCATGACGATCAAGGTCGATCCGCGCATAGGCGTCCTGCGTCCGCACGCCCCTTCGGCCGAAGGCGGGGCGGCCGCGGCTCCTGCGGCGGAAGGCGCGCCGCGCCCGGAAGCGGCCGTCTCCTGACGGCGGCCTGCGCCAAGCGAAGCTCGGCAGGCAGTGAAGGGAGGCAAACGTGGCCAGCTACGCCGTGAACAGGAAGTACAAGCAGGGCGACGAGCTCAAGGAGGAGGTCGGCTTCTTCGACGTCGTCGTCTTCGGCAAGCAGGGCGAGAACTGCGGACAGTATCTTGCCAAGGGACGGAGCGTTCTGGTCGAGGGACGGCTCCAGCAGAGACGGTGGGAGACCGACGACGGCCAGAAGCGGAGCAAGGTGGAGGTCGTCGCGCAGAGCGTTCAGTTTCTCTCTCCCCGCGGAACCGGGGGGGCGGAATCGGCCCCGGAATCCGCCGAGGGAGGGGCTGACGAGGAAGTGCCGTTCTGAAGGTACAAAGGCACACAGGCACAGAGGCACAAAGGCACAAAGGGGCATAGGCACAAAGTAAAGGCACAAAGTGAAGGCACAAAGGCACAAAGGCACAAAGTTTAAATCCCGTGGGTTGCTCGCTTTGTGCCTATGCCCCTTTGTGCCTATGCCCCTTGGTGCACTACCGAGGCGGTTGACGTAAGACGATCGGCTCTATAGGAGGAGAGATGGCTGAGGTACGAAAGCGTTACGGCCGGCGCAAGGTCTGCCGGTTCTGCGAAGACAAGATCGCGGCGATCGATTACAAAGACGTCAAGACGCTCAAGGGATATACGTCCGAGCGCGGGAAAATCATTCCTCGGCGGATCTCGGGGAACTGCGCGCACCATCAGCGCGAGGTGACCACGGCGATCAAAAGGGCCCGGAACAT
>JACPZO010000153.1 GCA_016195465.1 Nitrospirota bacterium | reverse complement strand
TCAGGATGATGGAGATGATGAATCGGGTGCGAAGGGACAGGCCGGAGGGCTTGGGCGGGACGCCGGTCATCGGCCAGGGCTCGATTTCATTTTTTGAAGAATCTTATCCATCTTCTTCAGATCGGACGCCGAGATTGGAACCAGAGACCCCGTTTTGGCCCGGTCGAGGGCGCTCTTTCCCTCGGGCGACTCGCCCATGGAGAGGAGGGCGCTCCTGATCAGGCGGCGGGTCGGCTCCGGGACGCGGGGGTGGGCCAGGAAAACCAGCCCGGGCGCTTCCATCGTCCGGGCGATCTCGACGAGGTCGGCGCGTCCCGCGGTCAACTCCTGCTCGACATGAACGTCGGAGACGCCGGCCAGATCGGCGACTCCTCGGCGGACGGCTTCGATGGCCGACGGGTGGGACTGGAAGTAGCGGACGCGGTAATCCCTGTCGGCCCGGAGCCCCTCGTCTTCCAGGTGCGAGAGGACGAGAATGGAGACGAGGGCCAGCGGGTCGACGAGGGCGAGCGTCTTGTTCCTGATGTTCCGCGCGGCGCCGGGGCCGTCCCGGCGGGCCAGGAAGACGCCGACGACCTTCTTCCCGCCCGCGGCGAGAGGCTCGTATCCGGTCTCCAGGCTGGCCTGCCGGGCAAAGTGGGGAGGGACCCAGATCAGGTCGTATTCCCCCCGTGCAGTTCTCTCCATGAAGACCGGGAAGCCCGGGGCCGTCACAAAGTCGAACTGCTGTCCGGTCTTCGCCGAGAGAAGATCGAGGAGGGGGGTGAAGCGGGCGGCCAACTGGGCGGCGGGCGAGACGGGTACGAAACCGGCGCGGAGGACGGGGTCTCCCGGCGCCGGCGTCGATGCCGCCAGGCACAGGAGGGCTGAAAACAGGGATGTGGCGAGCGCGCGTATCATCCTTTCCTGGCTTTCCAGGTTCTCCCCCGGGCCGTCGCGGCCGGAAAGGGTGGGCCGCCCCGCGAACATCGACCCGCTGTTTATATCACTTCAACTTTTCCATTGCAAGAAGGCGGGTTGTCCCATACCTTGGTCCGGCCGCAACGCGTCGATCGGGGAAATGGATGAGAAAACGGGCGATTCCTTCAGCCGATCCCGGCGAGATCGATTCCTTTCTCGGGGATGTCCGAAGCCTGTTTGGAATCGACCTCTTCCCCTACAGACGGTCGAGCCTGGGCCGCCGCCTTTTCCGGCGGATCCGCCTGGCGGGAAGATCGTCGCTGGCGGAGTACCTGGACGTCCTCGCGGCGGACCCCTCGGAACGGGGCCATCTCTCCCGCCTTCTCTCGATCCCCGTGACCGAGTTCTTCCGGAATCCGGAGCTGTTCGACCGCATCGAAAAGGACGTCCTTCCGTCCCTGCTTGACGGCCGGGAGGCAAGGGAATTCCGGGCGTGGTGCCCGGGATGCGCGTCGGGCGAGGAGGCGTATTCGCTGGCCGTGAGTTTGGAGCGGACGCTTCCTCCCGGCTATCCCCGGAAGAACGTCCGTCTGTTCGCCACGGACGTCGATGAGCGATCGATCGATCGCGCCCGCCGCGGCTGGTTTGGGGCGGACCGGGTTCGGTTTCTCCCGTCGGATACGATCGGGACCTTCTTCCACCCGAGCGGCCGGGGATACGTCGTCGACGAGCGGATCCGCCGGTTCATCCGGTTCGGACGCCACGACCTGCTCAAGGATTCTCCGATCAGTCATCTCGATCTCCTCTTGTGCCGCAACGTCTTGATCTATTTCGAGCGGGAACAGCAGGAAAGGGTCATCGCGAGACTCGCGAGCGCCGTGCGGCCGGGAGGGTTCATTGCCTTCGGTTCGTCGGAGGCGCTCGCATTCCCGTCCTCGTTCGGGCTCGAACCGTTCGACCCCGCCCTGCGGATATACCGGAAGAACGGTGAATGGGTGAATGGGTGAATGGGTGAATCGTTTTGAAAATTCGAAATATGAAATTTTCAATTTTCAATTTTCAATCCGAGTTTCTCGTTTGTCCTGCCTCATCGTTGGCCGATGAAGAGCGCCGAGACGTTTTTCCATTCCCGCGACGGATCGTAGCGGAACGGACGGAGCGAAAGGGCCGGCCGTTCTCTCGAGGATTCGGCCGTCTCGATCCCGTAAGTTCTTCCATTCGTGCAGACCCGGACCGCGCCGTCGCGGTCGGTGCGCAGAACGGAGATGCCGAATGCGTCGTAGCGCGACAGCGTCTCGGCGTGAGGATGGCCGAAGCGGTTCCGGCGGCCGGCGGAGACGACGGCGAGGCGCGGCCGGACGGCGGCGAGAAGGGTCTCGGTGCTGGATGTCCGGCCGCCGTGATGGGGCACCTTGAGGACCGTGCTCCGGAGTCCCTGCCCGAAGGCCGCGATCTCCCGTTCCCCTTCGCTCTCCACGTCGCCCGGCAGAAGGAACGAGACGTCCCCCAGAGAGAGGCGGAGGACGAGCGACAGCGAGTTCTCGTCGGCGTACGCTCCCCGACCCGAGTGCGGGAAGTACCCGGCGGGTGGATGAAGGACGTCGATCCTGAGTCCGCCGAAGTCGACCGGCGGAGAGGGATAATTGAGGACGCGGACGGGGACGCCGCGCCGGTCGATCTCGTCCAGCAGGCCGCGGTAGGACGAAAGGTCCTGGTGGAGGCCGGCGTCCCAGACCTCCCCGACGGGGAAGCGGCCGAGAAGGTGCCGCGCGCCGCCGATGTGATCGCGATGGGCGTGGCTCAGCACGAGGACGTCGATCCGGCGGACGCCCGCCCGGCGGAGAGCAGGCTCGACGGCGAGACGCCCCGGATCGGGCGCGTCGTCCGGCGCCCCTCCCGCGTCCACGACGATGACGCGGCCGTCGGGGGCCCGGACCCAGGCCGCGTCGCCCTGCCCGACGTCGAGAAACGTGGCGCAGGCGCGGGGCCGCCAGCCTTCGACGAAGGCGGGCGCCGTCCAAGCCAGCAAGGCCGCGGCCGCGAGGACGCCGGCGAGAGCGATCCGTCGCGCGGCCAAGGGACGCGGTCCGATGAGGATGAAGACGGCGAGAACGGACAGGAGCATGGACGCGGCGGGAGGGGGCGCGGCGTGAAAGTCGGCGCCGGGAAGGGAAGCGAAGAAGGCGACGATCTTGAGAAAGAGGGAGATGAGCGGCGACAGGACCTGCGCCCCGATGAACGCCTCCGACGAGGCCGCCAGGGACGCGAGCGAAAGGAACAGGCCGGCGGGGACCAGGACGAACCCCGCGAACGGGATGACGACGATGTTGGAGACGAGCCCAACGAGCGAAGCCTGCTGAAAGTGGTGGAGCGTGACGGGGGCCGTGACGGCCAGCGCCGCGGCGCTCACGCCGAGGGTCGCGCGGGCGGCGCCCACGAGTCTCGTTCGGAGCGATCGGGGAGCGGCCGCCAGGAGAGGGTCTTCCCTCTCCTTCCAGGAGGAGACCAGGGCGATGGCGGCGACGGAGAGGAAGGAGAGCTGAAAGCCGATCTGGAAGAGGGTCTGCGTGTCATGGATCAGAATCAGGACGGCGGCGAGTCCCAGGGCGTCCAGGACTTGGCGCTCGCGGTCGATGAGGACGGCGGCCGCGTAGACGGCGATCATGACCCACGCGCGGACGGTGGGAACGGCGGCCCCCGACAGGAGGGCGTAACCGGAGACGACGGGAAGGGCCGCCAGTGCGGCGGCCTTGAGCGGCGAGGCGTGCCGCGTGGCCGCCAGAATCAGCCTTGCGGGGAGGAGGCGGAGGAACAGCATGACCGTCGCGCCGCAGACGAGGGCGATGAGGCCCAGGTGCGAGCCGGACACGGAGAGAATGTGCGTGACGCCGGCTGACTGAAAGTCGTCCCTCGTACTCTGGGGGATGGCCCGTTCCTCGCCGATCACCAGGGCCGAGAGGACGGATCCCTCGGCCGCCGGGAAGGAGCGGGCGATGATTGTTTCGATCCTCGTCCGCCACGCCGCGACGGGCGACCGGACCGCGGGAGAAGAGCGATGGAGCGCTCGGACGGCCGAAGGGACGGTGACCGAGCCGGACGCGGCGATTCCCAGCCGTCCCAGGTACCGCTCTTTTTCGTCCGCGCCGAAGTTCCGAAACGGAATGGGCGACCGCAGGCGGACGGGAAATTCCGCGAGGTCGCCGGGGGAGACGGGGAGGGGCGGCGAACCGAGACGGACGATTCCCGAGACGGGGCGTCGTCCGAGGGCTTCGTCCCGCTCGTTCGCCGGTTCCCAGGCCGCGGCGTCGACCGTGATTCGGACCCGGCCGCCGCCCTCATCCGGTCCGCCCATCGTCCTGACTTCTTGGACCGTCCCTTGGAGGGTCCCCTCCGCGCCGGTCCGAGCCGCCTCCTCGATCGGAGACGGGGGCGAGAGCGATTTCGCGCCGTGGAGGGCGAATCCCACGACGAATGGAAGAAGGAGCCAGAGGGGCGCCGAACGGACGGGATTTTTCCATGGCGTCACCCGCAGAAGAGCCAGGGTCAGGGCGGGCAGGAGGACGAGGGCGGGAGTCCAGGGGAGGATGTCGGCCGCGAAGATGCCGCAGGCGAGCGCGGCGGCCGCGAGAGCGAGGGGGCCGGGCGGGGCGAGGCCGCCCGGTTTACCTGTCGAGTTCGTTTCCGTCCGCCTCATCCATGAGAAAAACGGGTCAGGTCTTCGTGACCTTCACGACCTTGAGCAGGTCGGCCAGGATCGCGGCCACGGAGCCGTACCGGGCGTCCGGGTCCTTCGACAGGGCCTTCATCGCGATGTTCTCGAACGCGGCGGGGACGTCGGAGAAGCGATCGCGGGGCGGGCGCACCGGCGTGTTCAGGTGCTGGTACCCGATGTCTCCGGAGAAGAAGGGCGGCCAGTTGGTCAACAACTCGTAGAAGATGACGCCGAGGGAGTAGACGTCGCTCCGAAGGTCGACCTTCTCGCCGCGGATCTGCTCGGGGGACATGTAGATGAGGGTGCCGGAGACCCGCCCGGGATCGGTGAGGGTGGCTTCGTCCACGATCTTGGCGAGGCCGAAGTCCATGATCTTCACCCGGTCCTCCTTCGAGATCATGATGTTCGACGGCTTCAGATCCCGGTGGATGACCCGCTTCTCGTGGGCGTACTCCATCCCGCGGAGAATCTGGTAGAAGTACTTCGCGGCTTTCTGGAGCGGGAGACGTTCGGCCCCCGCCAGGACCTGTTTGAGGGTGCTTCCCTCGACGTATTCCATCGTGATGAAGTTCTTCTCCCCGTCCTGCCCGAAGTCGTAGACCGTGACGATGTTGGGATGGTTGAGGACGGCCGCCGCGCGCGCCTCGCTCGTGAACCGCTGGAGAATCGTCGGGTTCCGCTGGAACATTTCCGGGAGGATTTTGTAGGCGACCACGCGGTTCAGGACGGTGTCGTGGGCCTTGTAAACGATCCCCATTCCGCCGCGCCCGATCTCTTCGATGAGCCGGTAGCGGGCCGACGGGGGGGCGGGCGCGGATCCCGCCGCGGCCTGGGGCGGGGCCCCGACGGGTCCCTGTTCCTTGACGCGGGCGCGGGCGTCCTTGATTCTCTCGGCGATCCCCGGGAACTGGAGGTTCACGGCCTGGATCTTCTCGAAGAGGGCGAGAGCGTCGGCGATCCGGCCTTCCTTCTCGTCGAGAACGGCCAGGTGGAAATACGGCTGAAGGTTGCCGTGCCCGACCGGCTCGCCGGACGTCGCCTCCTTCAGGCGGTCGCGGGCGAGACCGGCCTGGCCCTGCTCCATGAAAAGCTCGCCTAGAAGCGCGCACGCCTCGCGGTACTCGGCGCCGCCGCGCTCCGCGCGCTGGAGCGTCTCGATGGCCCGGTCGAGGCCTCCGGCCTGCCGGTGGATCTTCCCCGCCCGGTAATAGGAGCCGGCCCGCTCGTAGTACTGCGCGGCCTTCTCGACGTCGCCGCCCGCCTCGAAGCGTTCCGCGGCCTGGGTGTAGTCGCCCGAGAGAGCGTACATCTCGGCGGCCTTCGAGTGCTCTCCGGCCCGCAGATAGAGGTCCGCGGCCGTCTGGTACTGGCCCGCCTCCGCGAGGACCTTGGCGGCGTCCGCGGGGCGGCCCGCCTCCTCGTACAGCTCGCCCGCCCGGACCATGTCTCCCGCGTCCTCGAACATCTCCGCGGCCTCGCCGGTCTTCCCTTCCCGAAGGCGGATCTCCGCGACCATCTCGGCCGCGCGCTGGCGGTTGCCGGCGGCCTGATAGAACTCGGCCGCTTTCATGAGGTCGCCGGCGGTCACGTAAGCCTTCGCCGCCTTTTCCGGCTTCCCTCCCTTGACGTAGGCCGCGGCGGCCCGGTCGAACGCCTTGGCCGCTTCGAACGTCTCGCCCGCCTTGTCGAACCGGCCCGCTTCAGCGTACAGCTCTCCCGCGCTCGCCGCGAAGCCGCGGACCCGCTCCTCCTGCTCTCGCGAGGCCACGATCCGCTCGATGGCCGTCCTTTCTTCGTTGTACGCCTGTTCGTACGCCTCGGCGGCCTTGATGCCTTGGCCGGCCTTGCGGTACATGGCCGCGGCCTTGGGGAATTCCTCCACCTCGGCGTAGACCTTCGCCGCTCGGGCCGGCAGATCTCCCCGCTCGAACATCTCCGCCGCCAGCCGCTTCGAGTCGTTGCGATAGAAGATCTCGCCGGCCAGCGCGTAGTTCTCGACCTTGACGGCGAGGTCGATCGCGCGCTGGATGCTCTTCGCCTTCTCGTAATACTCGATCGCCTTGTCGGGATCGTTCGTCCGTTCGTAGACTTCCGCGGCGTGCTCGAAGAAGTCTCCCTTGAGATAGGCTTCGATCGCTTCCTTGTAGGCGCCGGATGCCTCGAACGCTTCGCCTGCCGACCGGAAATCTCCCGCCTTGAGGCTCTTTTTGGCCGTTCGAGCGATCTTCCGGTTCCCCAGGACGCCCACCTTGACTTCGCGGGCGCGCGGCTTGAGCCAGCCGATCCGCTTGGCCAGCAGGCCGTACGGGGCGTAGATCAGGACCAGCAGGAACAGGGCGCCGAGGGCGAGGTACCCGTGAACGATGTAATACTGGAGATTTGGATCGGCAATGGTCATGTACTTGCCGACCATGCCGGAGCCGGTCTTGAGCGCGGAGGCGTAGAACCCGGAGGCCTGAGAAGGGACTTGGGGCGCGAGCAGGGTGACGCCCGCCCCGGCGGCCGACCCGAGGACAAGAAGATAAACGATGAATCCGACGGCGCGGCGCATGGGGGATCCGGTCGTCAGGCTCCGATGGCCGCCTTCAGGCGGTCTCCGATGTCCAGCGCCACGTTCCGGATGGTCTCCTCGCTCTCCCCTTCAACCATGACCCGGGCGACCGGCTCGGTGCCGGAGTAACGGACGAGGATCCGTCCGCTGCCCTCCAGACGGCCCTCGGCTTCGCGGATGGCCTGCGCCACGGAGGGGATCGAGTCGATCTCCGGCTTGTCCCGGACGGGGATGTTGATC
>JACPZO010000152.1 GCA_016195465.1 Nitrospirota bacterium | reverse complement strand
TTGTATTCGCCGTGGCCCTCGTCATGCTTTTCGGAACGAACCTTGTTCTGGACCGGATGGGACGAAAGGCGGAATTGTAAATTGGAAATTGTAAGTTGGAAATTGGAAAACGGAAGGCGGAAAGGCGTTGAGAGACGAAGGTCATATGTCGAAAGTCGAAGGTTAAAGAATGAGCGGGTTCTTGCGATTTACAATTTGAAATTTACAATTTTCAATTCTCAATGGGTCGTTCTCAGGGAGGTTTCCCGATGACTCTTCGTTTCGTGATCGCCCTGGCGATGATTGCGGCGGCCATTGGGGCCTCCCGCCATCTCTCCCACGGGGAGCTCGTGCCGCCGGCGCGGAGCTTCAGCTCATTCCCCCTCGAACTCAAGGAATGGCAGGGGAAGGAGCAGTATTTCGCGCCGGAGATCTACGAGAAGCTGGGCGTCACCGATTCCATCGTTCGCGCGTACTGGACGCCGGACGGGCCTCCCGTTTCCGTCTACGTGGGCTACTACCGGAGCCAGCGGCGCGGGGCGCAGATCCACTCGCCGAAGTACTGCCTGCCGGGGGGCGGCTGGAATCGGCGCGAGGAGCGGATCCGGCAGATCCAGGTCCCCGCGGTCGAGAAGCCGATCCACGCCGTCGAGGCGGTGTACGAGAAGGGCGGGGACCTGGAACTGTTCGTCTACTGGTACCAGAGCCGCGGGCGAACGATGGCGAGCGAGTACGACCAGAAGCTCCAGATGATGCTCGGCGCGATCCGCGAGAACCGGACGGACGCCGCGTTCATCCGCTTCTCGACGCCCGTTCCCGGGGGGGACGTGGCCGCGGCCTCGAAGCGGATGGAGGGCTTCATCGGCAGGTTCGTCCCGACCCTGCGGGAGTATCTGCCGGGATGAGAGAGACGGTTAATGGTAAATTTTAAATTGGAAATTGGAGATTGTAAATTGGAAATTGGAAAGCAGGAATTGGAAAACGGGAATTGGAAAAACGGGAAACGAACGACGTGAGGCGGGATATGAAAAACCGGGAAATCGAAACGAGGATCAAACTCCTTGTTTTTAACTTTACAATTTCCAATTTACAATTTCCAATTTTCAATCAGTGTCTCTTCGGTAAGGAGGCATAAGATGAACGCATTCGCCAGCGCGCTCTATACCCTGCACATCGCCGGAGGGATCCTGCTCCTGGCCGGTCTCGTCAAGGGCGGGCAGGGGCGGGTCGGATCGAACCTCCTCCTTTTCCTGGCCGTGGCGGCATCGACGAGCATGGGTCTCGTCCGGGCGCTCGACTGGCTGCCCGCGTGGGGGATTCCGACTGCCGTTGCGGAGTCGGCGATGGCCGGCCTCGGGGCCGTCTTGTGGTTCGCTTTCGCGTCGGCTTGGCGGTGGGAAAGGGCCCGCGCGGCGTCGCTCGTCCTCATGGCGTTTGGAAGCGCGGCTGTCGCGGCCATCGCCGTCACGGGGTGGCTCCACGTGGACAGGTCGGCCTTTCCCTTCCCTGAAGGGGCGTGGATCACGTCCTGGGAGAAGACGAGCGCGCTCATCACGCTCGTGGCCGCCATCGGGACCCTGGTAAACATCGAGGCCGTCTTCCGGGACGCCGCGGGCGCGGACAGATGGCGGGTGAAGTACCTTGCTCTCGGCGCGGGGCTCGTCTCCTTCAGCTTCCTGGCGGAGGCGGCGGAGTTCCTTCTCTACCGCGTCGTGACGCCGGGCTGGATCCTCGCGTCGGCGGCCGTTCATGGGGCCGGGCTCGCGGTCGCGGCCTACGCGGTCTGGCGGCGCGCGCCGCTCGCCGCCCGGATCGCCCTCTCCCGTCCGGTCGTCTTCCGCTCGTTCGTTCTACTTATCGTCGGGCTCTACCTGATCGCGATGGGCGGCGGGGCCTGGCTCCTCAACCGCTGGGGAGGGGACATTCGGGAGGCGATCCTGGGTCTCTTCTTCGCTCTCGGCGGGATCCTCCTGTTCTCCATTCTCACGTCGGAGGCGGTCCGCCGGCGTCTGCGGGCCCACGTCGGGAAGAACTTCTTCGCCAGCCGTTACGACTACCGGACCGAGTGGCTCCGCCTGACCGACCGTCTCTCGCGGGCCGGCGACCTTGGGGAGATCGGCGGGGCGCTCCTGGACTTTCTCCGCGAGTCGATCGGCGCGAGGAGCGCGTCCCTCTGGCTGAAGGAAGAAGGAGGATCGTTCCGCCCGCGGGTCTTCCGGGAGCGCGATCCGGGGGAGGCCTCTCTCTCGGCTTCCAGCCCCCTGGTCGGCCACCCGGAGCATCCGGAGTGGATCGTCAAGGTGGAGGAGGTGAAGATGAGCCCCGAGTTCCTCCTCTTCTCGGAGGAGGACTGGGGCCTGATCGACCGGGTCAAACCCACGTACGTCGTTCCTCTCCCCGGCCGGGAAGGAATCGTGGGGCTGATCCTCCTGGGGGACGTGACGGGCCGTTCGGAGCTCAACTTCGAAGACCTCGACTTTCTCAAAACGGTCGCCCGCCAGGCGGCCGCCACTCTGGAGCGGATGCGCATGGCCGTGGAAGCGGCGGAAGCCCGCGAGGCCGAGACCTTCAACCGTTTGGCCTCGTTTCTCCTCCACGATCTGAAGAACCAGACCTCCGTCCTCACGCTTCTTCTGAGGAACGCCGAGGAGAACTTGGACGATCCCGAGTTCCAGCGGGACCTGATGAAGACCCTCTCGGCCAGCGTCCAGAAGATGCAGGGCCTGGTGGGGCGCCTCTCCTCGCCCGACGCGGTGCTCCTGCTGGACAGGAATTCCGCGGACGTGGGAGGTTTCGTCCGGGGCGTCGTGGAGGAGTTCGGACGGAGGATCGCCGGGCGGGCCGTCCGCGTCGTGGAGGACTGCGAGAGCGACATCGCGGCGAACATCGACGGAGGGCAGATGAAGAAGGTCCTGACCAACCTTCTCCTCAACGCCGTCGAGGCGATCGAATCCGCTGGCGACCGGTCGAACGGGGCGGACGGCCGCGTCGTCGTGACCGTCGCGCGGGGCGAGACGTCTCCGGACGGCTACAGCGGGAGGGTCCGGATCTCCGTGACCGACAACGGGCCGGGGGTCCCGCCGGAGTTCCTGAGAGACGGCCTCTTCAAGCGTTTCCGGACGACGAAGAAGAAGGGGCTTGGAATCGGCCTCTACCATTGCAAGGCGATCGTCGAGGCCCACGAGGGAACGATCGAGGCCGAGAGCGTCGCGGGCGGCGGAACGACGTTTACGATCCACCTGCCGGTCTTCGCGCCCGCGCCGAGGATCCCCCATGTCTCCTAGAAAAGGTTCCGCGAACGGCCCGATGCCGAAGCTCCTCGTCGTCGACGACAACCCGGAGATCCGCACCCAGCTCAAGTGGGGTCTGAACAAGACGTACGAAATCCTGGAGGCGGAGGACCGGCCCGAGGCTTTGCGCGTCTTCAGGACCGAGCATCCGGCCGTCGTGACGCTCGATCTCGGAATGCCGCCCGATCCGGACGGCGTGAGCGAGGGAATGGGCGCCCTCGACGAGATTCTTTCCGCCGATCCGGCCGCGAAGGTCATCCTGGTCACCGGGAACGGCGAGCGGGCACACGCCCGGAGCGCGATCGAGCGCGGCGCGTGGGACTATTACACGAAGCCGATCGATCTCGACGAAGTCCGGGTCATCCTGGCCCGGGCGTTCCGGATCGCGAAGCTCGAGGCCGAGAACCGCCGCCTGGCCCAAGCCGCGACGGGAGAGTGGGAGATTCTCGGGGCCTCGCCGGAAGTCCAGCGCGTCCTGGCGACGATCCGAAAAGTGGGGCCAAGCGACGCCGCGGTCCTCGTGACCGGCGAGAGCGGCACGGGAAAGGAGCTGGTCGCCCGCCAGATCCACGCCCTTTCACCGCGGCGGAGAGAGGTATTTGCTCCGATCAACTGCGGGGCGATTCCCGAGACGCTGTTGGAAGCCGAGCTCTTCGGTCACGAGAAGGGATCGTTCACCGGCGCCCACGTCCAGCGGCTGGGGAAGGTGGAGTACGCCTCCGGGGGGACGCTCTTCCTGGACGAGATCACCGAGATGTCCCCCGCGCTCCAGGTAAAGCTTCTCCGGTTTCTCCAGGAGGGGGCGATCGACCGGATCGGCGGCCGGGAGACGATCCCCGTGGACGTCCGGTTGATTGCGGCGACCAACAGGGACATCGGGGAGGCGATCTCGGCCGGCCTGTTCCGCGAGGACCTCTACTACCGCTTGGCCGTCGTCGAGATCCCCGTTCCTCCCCTGCGGTCGCGGGGGGACGACATCCTCCTCCTGGCCCGCGTTTTCCTCGACCGCGCCCGACAGGCGAGCCGCCGGAGCGTCAGGGGATTCGCGCCCGAGGCCGAGGCGGCGATGCTCGCCCATTCCTGGCCGGGGAACGTGCGGGAGCTCGAGAACCGCGTGCGGCGCGCGGTCATCATGGCCGACGACCGGTTTGTCACGCCGGGCAATTTGGATCTCTTGTCCGCCGAAGGCTCGCAATTCGTCCTGCCTGCCGGCCGGTCTCTCCGGGAGGCCCGCGAGGGCGTCGAGCGGGAGATGATCAAGGCCGCCCTCCTGCGAAACGGCGGCAACATCTTGCGCGCGGCCGAGGACCTCCAGGTCTCCCGTCCGACCCTCCACGACTTGATCAACAAGCTCGAGATCGTCGTCGAGCGGTGAGGCTTTCCCGTCGGAGCCGGCGAGGAATGGATGAGTGTCTTCGGCAATTTACAATTTGAAATTTACAATTTCCAATTTTCAATTCGTCTTTCTTGAATTCGGAGTCTCCGGAGGAAGGCACGTTGGTGAACACGATTCTCGACGGGCCGGGCCGCCGGGTCCTGGCGCTCGCCGCCCTTGCCTACCTCTTGTTCGTGATCTACGGGTCGCTGGTGCCGCTCAGGTTCCATGCGCGCCCCCTGTCCGAGGCGTGGTCCGCGTTCCTGAATATCCGGTATCTTTCCCTCGGCATTGCCTCCCGCGCCGACTGGGTGGCGAATATCCTGCTGTTCGTTCCTCTCGCTTTTCTGTGGCTCGGCGTCCTGTGGCCGCGGAAGAGCGGGGGACTCCAGGCCGCGGCGTCAGGGCTGGTCCTTGTCGCGGCCGTCGGCCTGAGCGCAACCATCGAGTTCGCCCAGCTCTTTTTCCCGCCGCGGACCGTCTCCCTCAACGACATCCTGGCCGAGGGGATCGGCGCCGGGATCGGGATCGTCCTCTGGTGGGCGGCCGGGCCGCGGCTCATCCGATGGGTGTCCGAGTGGCGGGTCGCGCGGGGCGCACAAAACCTGGCGGAGCGGGTCCTGCTCCTCTACCTTTTCCTGCTCTTCGGCTACAACCTGCTTCCGCTGGACCTCACGATCAGCCCCGTAGAGATCTATCACAAGTGGCGCGCGGGCCGCGTCGTCCTGGTCCCGTTCGGGTATGCCGCCGCGGCGGCTGGAGGCCCGGCGCAACGGCTCTACGAGATCGCTACGGATGTCCTCATCTGGGTCCCGGCCGGGCTCCTCCTGCGGCTCTCCGCTCGGAGGAGCGCCCTCGCCGCGTGGCTGATGGCCACGGGCGCCGCCGCTCTTCTCGAGTTCCTCCAGATCTTCGTCTTCAGCCGGGTGAGCGACGTGACGGATATCCTCACGGCTTCGGTGGGCGCGGCGGCCGGCGTCCTCCTTGCGAACCTCCGGACAGGCGGGGCGGCGATCTTTCTCCCCCGACCCGATCGGGGTCCGCCTCCGGGGGTCTTCCGGACCGCCGCGTGGCTCGCCTCCCTGGCCGCATGGCTGGCGGTCCTGGCGCTGGTCTTCTGGTACCCGTTCGATTTCCGCTTCGATCCCGGGTTCGTTCGGGAACGATTCCTTTCGCTTTGGAAGGCGCCTTTCACGACGTACTACTTCGGGACCGAGTTCCGGGCCGTCACCGAGGTCTTGCACAAGGTCGTCTTCTTTTTTCCGGGGGGCGTGTTTCTTTCGTTTCTGGCTCTTCGGGTGGAAGGGGCGGTCCGACGGCAGCTTGCCGCGGCGGTCGCGTTCTCGTTCATCGGGCTGGTCGCTCTCGCAACCGAGGCCGGTCAGGTCTTCCTTCCGTCGAAGGTGGCGGACTTGACGGACGCGGGGCTTGAGGCGACGGGAGGGATCCTGGGGTACCTCGCCGCGCGGGCGTTGGCCGACCGCCTGGGGGGCGACGCGCCGAAGGAGGGCGGGCAATGAGCCCGCGGGACTACGTGGGGGGGGCGCCCCGGATCTGGCCCGTTCGACTCCACGTTCTTGCATGTATCACTGCCGCGGCCTGGGTCGCGGTGTCCGCTCTGCAGCAAGGGATTGTAGCCGGATGGGTTGCGTTCTGGGTGCTGGGAATCGCGGCAGTGGCGTTTGCGCCGTGGAAACCACAACTGGGACCGATCGCCTTCGTGGCGCTCACTTACTCCGTTCCGCGTTATAGCGAAACATTCAAAGGCCTGCTCGGGACCCATATACTGGACTGGGCGGCTTGGCTCGCCTTTGCCGGCTGGTTAGTCTGGACGCTTCGCAGCCGGACCCGTCTGGTGCTCACCAGCCCCTTGGTACTGCTCATGATTGCGTTCGCAATCTGGGTTGGAATAAGCGCCGCGGCCGCCGCCTGGGCGGGCCCACCATGGGCGCCTTTGCCCGAGCACCATCCCGTCCAGTTCGTCCACGCCGCCCTTCTGCTGATGGTCGCAGCGCATGTGCTGAGCAGCCGGGAGGCCGGCTGGCAATTCGCGCTTGCGGTGTGCGCGGCTGTGACCGCAAACGCCTTGCTGCAAGGCGTCAGTGGCATTTACCTGGAAGGGGACATTGCTGCGTTGAGCGTTATAGCCCTGTCGCTGGCCGTGCTGGGTGCCCGCATCGCGCCAAACCTGCCTCTGCGGGGGTTGTTCGTCGCGCTCGGGGCCGCCCTGCTCGTCATATTCGGAAGCGCACAGAACCGCGCCGCCGGCGTGGCTTTGGTATGCGCGTTGTTGGCTGCCTCGTGGAACATGCGTCACCGCTGGCGATGGCTGGCTGTGGGCCTGCCAGTCGTGCTGGTCACCGTGATCGTCCTGCTTCCGGCCGGCTATCTTCACCGCTTCCAGGCGATCTGGGACCCTCAAGCGAATCATCCGACGGCCGGGCTCGATCGCGCCACCGTCAACGAGCGGCTGGAACTGTGGCGGGCGGGGCATCGCATGGTGTGCGATCAGCCTTGGCTGGGCGTCGGGATCGGGCGGTATCCGCAGGTCGTCGGCGTCAATATGGGGCCGATGCATGACAAGTATGTGGCCCATAACAGCCTCGTGCACCTTGCCGCGGAAACGGGCATTCCGGGTGCGGCGCTTTTCGTGCTTTTGTTCGCCGTCGCGATCGTCTCGTTGCAGCGGATGCTTTCAGCCAAGGTCGAGGACTGGCGGCGCGCCGACATCATCGCGGTTCAAGTCGCTCTGGTCGCGTACCTGGCGGCCGGTTGGTTCATCAGCCGGCATGATCTGGTGCTGGCGTACATTCTCGTGGGATGGGCGGCTGCCCTTCGGGAATTCGGACGGCGCTGATCGTTTCGCTCGCGGGCTATCTTCTTGCGGCGGGGCTGGGCGGAGGGGACCGGCGGACCGGACTGGTCGCGGCGGCTTGGACCGCCCTTTCGCTTCCGCTGGCCTATCTGGCCCTTTCGCACGGCACGGAGGGGGCCGTCGTGAAATACGGCCAGACCTTTTCCGCGCTCCAGTTCCTCCTCAGCACGGACAGGGCCCACTACGCCGCGGGAACGGAGCTCCTGATCCGCTACGCCGTTCTCCACGTCTCCTCGCTGTGCGTCGTCGCCCTCGTCCAGTTCCCATTCTTTTCGTGGATCCTGAAGCGGCAGTGAGGAGGTATTGAAAATTGGAAATTGAAAAACGAAAACCCGAACAAAAAGATAGGGAATGTAGGGCAAGGCTTTAACCTTGCGAAAACGGTTCGCAACCCTAAAGGGTTGCCCTACAGTCATGTAGGTTGGGTTAGCGGTTCTATCGCGTAACCCAACAAACCGAATATTCGCCAAAAGGATTTTGTTGGGTTACGGCGCAAAAAACCGCGCCTAACCCAACCTACACATCCGCGGAGGATGTTCCGTAATTATTAACGGTCTCAAAATAGCATGGACACATTCTTACAAAATCTCCCCTCCTCCTCTTTTCCAAAGAGGGGTAATTCCTCCCTTTGGAAAAAGGAGGTTAGGAGGGATTTGGCGAATGAACGTTGTCCCTATTCTTGGACTGTTAATAATATCGCCCGCGCCGCGGGTCAGCGTTCCCTCACGACGTACGTTCCGGCGATCATGTCGTGCAGGCCGCGCTTGCGGTCCGTGAAGGCGATCATGATGAAGCCGATGTAGAAGATCATCCCGCTGACGATGTACCCGATGAACCGGAGGAACGATGGGCCGCAGCCGATGGGCGTGACGCCTTCCGCCGTGTAGATCCGGAGGCCCAGCATCCTTTTCCCCAGCGTTCCCCCTTTCTTCGCGGGTCCGCCGATGACGTAGAAGACGCTGACGGCGATCGAAAGAAGCACGAGGATGGCGAGCACGGCGATGTAAAGGGGCTCGACCTTCGTCGGTTGAGAAGGGAGGGTGCCGCTCAAGGCGGCCTGGAGGAGGCCCTCCTCCGACATCCAGGCCAGAATGGGGACCGTGACCAGGACGGCGTTCACGGTCCCAAGGATAACGGAGTCAATGAGGTAGGCGAGCAGGCGGATCCAGAAGCCGGCCGGTTGTTTGGCCGTGAGCGGCTGGGACCCGGACGGACGCGAGGCGTGGACGACTTCGGGCTGGCGCGGGGCGGGAGCCGGACGCGGCGGCGGAGGCGGAGGGGCGGGCTTGGGCTCCGGCCTGGGCTCGGGGGCGGCCGGCTGAGGGGCCGGCTTCCGCTCGGCGGGCGGCGCGGGGGGGACGGGCATGCCCCCCATCACGACCGTTCGGGCTTCCTGCGGCGACACCTGGATGAGCGAGAGGGGCGCTTCTCCGAGGGCGATCGCGTCGCCCGGCTTGACCTCGGTCTTCTCCTTGACGGGCTTTCCGTTCAAGAAGGTCCCGTTCCGGCTGTCCAGATCGGCGATGAAGACCCGGTTTCCCTCCACGATGATCTTCGCGTGCTTGCGGGAAGCCGTCTCGTGCTCGATCAGAATGTCGGCTTCCGCCGACCGCCCGATGGTCCGCTCGCCTTCCCTTAGCTCGATCTCTCTGCCGCCGACGTTAAGGATGAACTGGGTCATCGCCTCTCCCTCCGGGTTGAGGACCGGTCCGCGGCGGAGATTATACCACTCTTTGACGGGCGTGGGGACCCGATCTTTCTGATAGAATGCGGGTCCGGAGGAGGAAGGAAGGTGCACGGAACCATCATTCGGACGAGCGACCTGGCGAGCCGCTTGGGCGATCCCCATTGGGTCGTTTTCGACTGTCGCCACACGCTGACCGATCCCGACGCGGGTCGGCGGGCCTACGCGCGGGAGCACATCCCGGCGGCGCGGTTCGCCCACATGGAGGAAGACCTCTCCGAGCATTCCAGGCCGGGCGCGGGACGTCATCCCCTCCCCGATCCGCACGCCTTTGCCGAGAAGCTCGGACGATGGGGCGTCGGGGAGAGCACGCAGGTCGTCGTCTACGACGACTCGTTCGGAAGCATGGCCGTCCGGATGTGGTGGATGCTCAGGTGGCTGGGACACGAGGCCGTGGCGCTCCTGGACGGAGGGCTCCCGAAGTGGAAGCGCGAAGGCCGTCCCCTGACGGCGGACCCGCCCGAGATCTTCCCCACCGTCTTCGCGGCGAGACCCAACCGGGGAATGTGGGCGAGCGCGATTGAAGTGGGGGAGGGCCTGGCGAAAAGGACAATCCGCCTGGTTGACGCGCGGTCGCCGGAACGGTATCACGGCGAGAAAGAGACGATCGATCCCGTCGCGGGACACGTTCCGGGGGCGGTCAACCAGTCCTTCGAAGAGAACCTGAGTCTGGACGGGACGTTTCTGCCGCCGGCGGAGCTGCGCGAGGCCTGCCTGTCCCTCCTGGCGGGGACGCCGCCCGAGAATGTCATCCAGATGTGCGGTTCCGGCGTGACCGCGTGTCACAACCTCTTGGCCATGGAGATCGCGGGACTCAAGGGAGCGCGGCTCTACCCGGGATCGTGGAGCGAGTGGATCGCCGATCCTCTCCGCCCCGTCACCCGGCCCGCGTGAGGGGCCAATATTTTTCTTGATTTCCCCGCCGTCTTTCGATATACGCATGGCGAAATGAGTCCATTCGACTCAGCACAGTCAGCACAGGCGATCGTTGCCGCCTACGCCCGCCTCTCCCGGACGATCGATGGGTGGAACCGGGAAGCCCCTTTCCTCATCAACTGCTACCGGACCTACGACAAGCTCCTGAACATCGTCAAGGCCGGAGGTCCGTACAAGCGGATGCTGGACTTGGGATGCGGAACGGGCCTTCAGACGGAGTTCCTCGCCGGGATCTCGGGGGACGTCGTGGCGATCGACATATCGGCCGAGTCGATCCGCGTGGCCCGGGGCCGTTGCGGCCATCTCCGGAACGCGGCCTTTCAAGTCCAGGACGCCCGGCGCCTGTCGTTCGCGGAGGGGACGTTCGATTGCGTCGTGTCGTACGGAGACGTCCTCTCCCACATCGTGAACGGTTACGAGGACGTCATTTCCGAGCTTCGGCGCGTGACCGTTCCGGGCGGCGTTATCTCGCTGGAGATGGACAACAAGTGGACGCTGGGCTTGCTCAACCAGCCCCGCGAGGTCTGGAGCGCCGTCAGGACCCGAGGCGGACACGATACCCGCTCCTGGGAAGGGATGAGGTTCAAGACGTTTACGAGACCGGAGATCGCCGGGCTCCTGGGCCGGCACGGCTTCAGAATTCTCCACGTTCACGGCCACAACGTTCTCGCCTCGGCCGTCCCGGACAGGTATCTGCTCGAGCAGGGAAAACGCTCTCTCCTCGGGCGCGCCGCGCTCGCGCTGGGGAGCGCGGATCTTTCGCTCTCGGACGTCTTTCCCTTCAACCGGTTCGGCTACAACATGATCGTCACGGCAGTCAGGAAATGATTGGAAATAGCAGACTTTGACTTTCGACTCTCCCGCTTTCCAATTTCCAATTTCCAATTTCCAATTCTCTCTCTTCCCATCCGCGCTATCTTGATAGCCACCCGACGTAGGAAAGCTGTCTTCCCGTGCGTCCAGCCTCTCCCCGATGCGAGAAGAAGTCGCGCGTCGCACAGGCCGTGCACGGCCCCACCCGCGCGATCCGGTCCTGGGGCACGGCCTCCCGTTCGATCATCAGGATATTGATCTCCCGAAGGTCGAGGAACCCTTTCCCCTTCCCGCCCGGCCGCCAGGCACGGGCGCACTCCTGTCCCCACTGCGTTTCGAGCCGGTCGTAGATATCGGAGGAAACCTCGTAACAGCAGGGACCGATGGACGGGCCGACGGCGAAATAAAGGTCCCCGGGGCGCGCGCCGAACCGTTCGCGCATTACGCCGATCGTCTTCGGAAGGACGCCGGAGAGGGTTCCCTTCCAGCCGGCGTGGACGGCCGCCGCGATGCGGCGCTCGGGCTCGACGATCAGGACGGGAACGCAGTCGGCGGTGAGAATCCCCAGGAGGACGGCGGGTGTTGCCGTGACGATGGCGTCGCCTTCGCCCGCGTTCTTCCCGCTGGATTCATCGGCGACGAGGACCCGGTCCCCGTGGACCTGGCTCATCGTGACGACGGTCGTTCCGTGGACTCCGGCGGCGTGCTTGAATATCCGCCAGTTCTCCTTGGCGTAGTCCGGATCGTCGCCGTTCGACGCGGAGAAGTTGAGCGAGGAGTAGGGCGGGTCGCTCACGCCTCCGTGCCGTCCGAGGAACCCGTGAACGAGGCCGGGCCACGTCCAGCCGGGGGAGGTGAGGCTAAGCAAACCGGCCATTGTTTTCTCCGGGGTTTCTACTCGATCTCGACGATCTTGGCGCCGATCGTTCGCGCGGCTTTGACGAGGCTGCGGTCCAGCGTCGCCAGAGGCAGGCGTTCGAACACGGCGACCGCGAGGTGAAGGGCATCCAGGGTCCTCAGCGGGATCTTGAAGGACGCGATCCAACTTGCCGCAAGCTCATAGTGTTCGGATGCGACCGGAAGCCGCCAGAAGTACCCCTCCACGAGATGGGAATGAAAGAGAGACCAGATTTCAACAGCCTGGGTTCGAGGCAAAGAGCCCTCCCGGACCTTGCGAGCCATGGCCGAGGCGATTTCCGTTTCGGTCAGCCAACTGACAGCCGGTTGCGGGATGCCGAGCAGGAAAGTCTGAACCCGTTGCGAGTGGGTCTCTGGGGAATAGTAGGCCGTGAGTACGCTGGTATCGACATAGACATTCAATATCGAGATGCCGCCCTCTCCTCCAGCAAGGATTTTGTCAACGATCCCTTGATGCGGATCTTTCCGCGAAAATCATCGAGAGGCGGAAGCGTCCTCGGTATCTTGGGCTGGGGAACGAGCCGGGCCACTTCCTTTCCGCGACGGAGAATGACGACTTCCTCTCCCAATTCCACCCGGTCCAGCAAAGAACTCATGCGGTCGCGGGCTTGCTTGGCCGTTATCCGTACCACGGTGCGCGCTCCTTCGGCGATTTGGATAATGTGTACACTTGAAATATACACAAAGCCGGAACCGGTGTCAACGCGGCTTAGACAATTACCGTTGACGTGGGGCCGTCATATCGTTTAATGTTAAAATATATGAGGGAGCACGACGATGGGGACGCAGTACAAAGGGGCGAGGGGAGAAGTCCGGGCCCTCAACGCCTTCATCAACCTGGTCCGGGCGGCGGAGTCCGTCGTGGGCAGGCTGACGCCCGTCATGGACGAGGCCGGGCTGACGGTGAGCCAGTTCGGGGCGCTGGAAACGCTCTTTCACCTGGGACCGATGTGCCAGCGGGAACTCGGGGTCAAGCTCCTCAAGAGCGGCGGCAATGTCACGATGGTCGTGAACAACCTGGAAAGGCGCGGCCTCGTGACCCGCTTGCGGTCCGGAGAGGACCGGCGCTGATAGCGCGCGTCTTCCCCGTCGTCCTCGCGGGGATCGTGAGGGAGATGGGCTTGCTCGGTCCCGCGGAGCAGGAAGAACTGCGAAGGCTGTGCAGGATCGTGGGGAAGCGGGAGAGAACGATTGGAAATTGAAAATTTGCAGAACCCTCCCAAGGCAAGGCTAAAGCCTTGCCCTACATTTCCTATCTTTTGTAGGGCAACCCTTTAGGGTTGCAAATCTTTACCTCCCTTTTCCAAAGGGAGGAATTTCCCCTCTTTGGAAAAGAGGGGGAGGGGAGATTGTGTAAGAACGTGTCCATACTATCGGAAAGTGCAAATTGGAAAGCGGAGAATCAAGAGACGAAGAGGGTTCGAAGCACAGAGTCCAACGGTCGAAGTCGAAGGTTGAAAGTTGAGAGGCGAAGGTCGGAATTCAACAACCGAGAAACAAGGAGGAAGAGATGGCCAAACCGGTGATTGCCGATAGAAAACCAGCCGTCCTCACGCTCGATCCGGGGACCTACCACTGGTGCACGTGCGGGCGGTCGAAGAACCAGCCGTTCTGCGACGGGGCGCACGAAGGGTCGGGGTTTCTTCCCCGCGAGTTCTCGCTCGGAGAGAAGAAGGAAGTTGCCCTGTGCAACTGCAAGCACACGGGCAACGCGCCCTTCTGCGACGGGGCACACGAGAAGGTCTGAGACATTCCCGCGCCCCGTCTGTGACGGGGCGCGGGACCTTACTTCCCGCCGCCTTCGACGATCTTGACCTTCATCTCCACGCGCTCGTTCGGGAGGTCGCGGGCGTCTCGGGGGAGGCTCACGATCTTGTCGGCCGCGTCCATCCCTTCCACGACCTCGCCGAAGACCGTGTACTGCCGGTCGAGGAAGGGGGAGTCCTTGACGACGACGAAGAACTGCGAGCCGGCGCTGTCGGGGTGCTGGGCGCGGGCCATGGAGAGGATTCCGCGCTTGTGCGGCTTATCGCCGAACTCCGCCTTGATCGTGTAGCCCGGCCCCCCCTGGCCGTACGTCCGGGGATCCGGTCCCTTCGTGTTCGGGTCTCCCCCCTGGATCATGAAGCCGGGGATCACGCGGTGGAAGATCGTCCCGTCGTAGACGCCCTCTTTGGCGAGCTTGACGAAATTCCGGACGTGCCCCGGCGCCGCATCCGGGAAGAACTTGATCGTCATGTTTCCGTACTTCGTTTCGATGACGGCCTTGATGTTTTCCATTTTTCTGGTGTCTCCCGCGGTTTGGGCCCCGGCGGACGTCGCAACGACGATCCCGGCGGCGGCGATGGCAAGTGTCCACGTAATTTTCACAATATCCCTCCGACTGTCAAATGTCCGCGATGGAAGCTCGTTCCACGGCCGCGCAATCATACGATGAGACGAACGAACGTTCAAGGATTCTTCGGC
>JACPZO010000151.1 GCA_016195465.1 Nitrospirota bacterium | reverse complement strand
TCGCCGGAGACGCGCGTGACGGCCGTCAGCCGGTCGCCGTCCACGGTGAGGCCGATCTGCGGCGGGAGTGGATCGAGGCGGTTAAGGCTCAACCCCGGCGCGAAGCGGACGAGGGGGGATTCCACGACGTCGACCCGGGCGGAGGCGTCCCACCGGGTTTCGATCACGCGCGCGCCGGGGAAGGAGACGAGCGTGGACAGGGTCTTGTAGGGGGAGAGGGGGATGCCGGGCAACGGCGCGGCCGCGAGGCCAACGGCCAGGAGCGCCGTGAGTGCCATGAGGGCCATGAGTGCCATGAATGAAAGAACGACCATGCCCGGCCGCGAGCGAGACCGCACGGCGAAGAGGAAGCCCCCGGCCGCCGCGAGGCCGCTCGCGACAATGAGGACAGCCGGGCCGACGAGGGGGAAAAGAAGAAGAGGGAGGACGGCGCCGACGGCCGCTCCCGACAGGTCGGCTAAGTAGATCCGCCCCGCGCGCCCGGCGTGGCGGGAGAGGACGAGGGAGAGCGTGAGACCCGCGAAGAAGAACGGCACGGCCATCAGGAGGAAGAGGCCAAAGAGGAAGAACGGCTGGGCGGCGTCCCAGGCCAGCCGGGGCGGGTCGACGGGAAGGAGCGATCCCAGGGAGAACGCGGCGGGGATGCTGAGCGAAAAGCCGAAGGCCGTCCAGGGGAGGGTCCGGTCTCCCTTGAGGCGGGCCAGCGGCCCCATCAGGAGCGAGCCGCTCGCCCCGTACCCCAGGAGCGCCATGCTCACGACCATGAAGGCGAAGTGGTGCCAGAGGATCACCGAGAAGAGGCGGGTGAGGGAGACCTCCAGGAGAAGCGCGGCGGAAGAGGTGAGGAACACGCCGAGGTAGAGGAGGGGCGTCCTCGGGGAAGAGCCTGTCTGACGGCGGGCGGACATGGTGGGAATATACCACGTCTGTCACGGCGGACCGGCGACCTTGGATCTCAGCCTTCGACTTTCAACCTTCAACCTTCAACCTTCAACCTTATCCCTTAATCCTGTATAATTGGAAACAAGAAGGCCGGCCGACAAGATGGATGGCGGGTCCGGTGCTTCCGGCACGATTGCGTTCCGGTTACGTTCTTGGACGGGATGCCTGGGGGGGTGTTGGGATGCTCGACCGAATCACTTTCGACCCGAAGATCATGGGGGGCAGGGCCTGCATCCGCGGGATGCGGATCACCGTGGCCCACGTGGTGAACATGGTGGCCAACGGGATGGCCGCCGAGGAGATCCTCGGGGACTACCCCGATCTGGAACCCGAGGACATCCGGCAGGCACTCAAGTACGCCGCTTTCATGACACGGGATGAGGTCTATCCACTGCCCGCAACCCGCTGATGCGATTCCTGGCGGACGTCGGGGTTTCCATGAGGACGGTCCTGGCCCTCCGACGCGAGGGTCACGACGCGATGCACCTCCGAGAGGAAGGGCTTCAGCGGCTTCCTGACGACAAGATTCTGGAAAAGGCCCGCCGGGAAGGGCGCATTGTCCTCACGTTCGACCTCGACTTCGGCGATCTCCTCGCGCTGGGGCTTTCCGACAGCCCAAGCGTGATCGTCTTCCGGCTTCAGAACGAGACGCCGGCTTCCGTCACCCCCAGGCTCATGTCCGTAATCGGAGAGCGGAAAGAAGAACTTGACTCGGGCGCTCTGGTCGTCGTTGAGGACGCCCGGTACCGCCTCCGACGCCTCCCCATCAAGGAATCCGAAGCGGATCGCTGAAGGCCTCGGTCGTCCTCACTCAAATCCCCCACAGAGAAGCCGGAAGGACCCGCTTTGCAATGGTCTGCCCCGGCATGGGGCAAGCCGGGGCAGACAGGGCAGAGGGTGGGATGCGTCAGCCGGTTGCCTCCAGCACCAGGAGCCGGCCCAGCGCGGACTGGACGGCGATCCGGTCCGGCGTCGAGAGACGGCCGATCTTGCGGACAACAAGGCGGTTGTCGAGCGTGAAGAGCTTCATTCGGACAACGGATGGAGCCGTGAGTCCGGCGGCGGCTCCATCGGAGACCGGCACATCGAGCGGCCAGGGAGGGTTCTTGCGCGACGTGATCATGGCCAGAACGGAGTGCTCCACTTTTTCAAGCGAGCCGCGTCCGGACAGGACGAGCGCCGGCCGGCGCTTCTGCGCCTTCCGGTCTACGAAGGGAAAGGGGACGGCGACCACGTCGAACGCGTCAAAGGTCACGGTATGCCTGGTCATCGTGCTTCGAGAGCCATTCCGTCGCAAGGGTTCCCTCGATCGCCCGTGCGAACTCTAGGTCGATGCGAGTGGCTTTTCGGACGAGGACCTCGCCCTTCTTTGCGGAAACGACAACGAACGCGACGGAATCGCCTGGTTCAAGGCCGAGGACCTTGCGGATGGGCTCTGGAACGGTCGCCTGGCACTTGGATGTGAGCTTGGCGACGGCTTGTGTCTGCATGGGGATCTCCGCGTGGTATTACGTAATACGACATTACTCGGTCGGCAATGCCCATGTCAAGCGGATCGCTGAAGACCCCGGTCGTCCTCGGGGAAGAGCCTGTCTGACGGCCGCCGGACATGAGGGAGAATATAGCATGTCCGGCGCGGCGGACATGCTGCTCCGGGCAACGGACGTCTTGCGCACGGCCCGCGGGAGCGCTGAAAAGCAGGTGCCGGAATTCTTTTCACCTGGTCCCAAGCCCCTCATTCCCAGACCCGCCACCACGGCACGGAAAGGATCTTCGAGTGAAGCCACCGGATCGTATCCCCGGAATGAAGGACCACCCCCCTGACGGTTTGCGGATAGTCTTTTAGGAAGGAGAGAAGGTTCCGGGCGTCTTTTAAAGACGGGTTTCGGGTCAGCGTCGATCCAAAGGGACGCGGGATCGGTCTGGGCCTGTTGGAGGATGGAAAAGTCATCCAGGCTGAGATACTTGAATTCCGGAAATTCGTGCTGTAACAGGGTGCTCTTCCCGACCTGTCTGGCCCCCGTGACGACCACGACCGGGAAGGCATGGATGACGGACCGGATTTGCGGCGCGATCCAGTGCTTTCGGAAGGCTAATTCTTTGCCTGTATGAATATCATTCACGGGTTGAATGATATTTCGGCTTCCTTGTTTTATCAATCCCCCTCTGGCCGGCCCCCTCTGGCCGCGCATCCGTCCGCGTTGCTTGGGGCGTCGATACCCCACCCTTCCTCCCTGCCCCGATCGGATCGGGGGTCCTTACGGAGGAGGGGGGCCCCCGCTCCAAGCGGGGACAGGAGGCGCACCAAAGCCTTGCCCTACATTTCCTATCTTTTTTGTAGGGCAACCCTTTAGGGTTGCAAATCTTTAGCAAGGCTAAAGCCCTTGGGGCAACCCACACAAAACCAGGAAGCGCCACAAAGATAGGGAATGTAGGGCAAGGCTTTAGCCTTGGGTCTTTGGGGATCTTTGGGGAGATCTTTGGGGGAGTCTTTGGGCGGAGTCTTTGGGGACGGAGTCTTTGGGGACGTTGATACCCGACGAGTATTCAGCCCGATCATCACTTGGCTTCGATTCTCTCGATCACGCGCGAAATACTGGACGCCGCCACTCCCAAGTGACGCGCGATTTCGGCGGAGGATAAACCGAGTTCCGTCCGGCCGCGCGAAGCTATGGTGGCCCGCAAACGACTCACCTCTCTCCGGCGTATGCCATTCATGACTTCCATGGGGCTGATTCCCGCCTTCTTGCATTCTTCGTCGATGATCTTTCGTATGGTCTTCCCGGAACGTTTCAGCTTGAGTTGCCGAAGCTCTCTTTCTTCGGTTTCCTTGAGTATCGCATGTACAAAATCACCGTCTCCCAATATCCGCTCGTCCCCTTCTTCCTCTTTTCCCGCCCGGCGTTTGGCGATGACCTGGGACCAGCCGCCAAGGCTTCGCACAAGGCCTCCGCCGGTCAGCTCCGGCTGTTTTCCGAGCCCGATCCCTTCTTTCATGAACTTCCGATATTCCATCAGGCCTTTTCGCTTCGTGCGCCCGAACTGTAAGAGGACATAATCCGCGTCCGTCCACGGATGCTTGGCCTTTCCGACGATTGCCCGGTGGCCGCAAAAGGGGTAGCGGTCAACTTCTTCGATGGTCTTTACGATGTTCGCCCGAATGGGATTGAGGTGGATGTAGCGGACCAGGGCAAGGAGGTAGTTGTCTTCGTCGCAGAGTATGGATTTGTAGCGGTTCTCGAACAAATGGCCGGTGCGGTGGTGGCGGCGGTTGTAGTATTGGGCATACCACGTGAGCAACTTTCGCATCACGGCGGAGATGCCGTACTTGCCGCTCTTAAAAAGAATATGGACGTGGTTATCCATGAGGACCCAGGCATAGATGGAGCATTTCCCCTCAAGAACGTTCTGCCCGAGGCGTTCGAGAAATCGAGACTTGTCCTGGTCGTCATCAAAGATGTTCGCCTTATTGATGCCCCGCACCATGATGTGGTGGAGGGCGCCGGGGACATCCAATCGGGCTTGGCGTGGCATGGGGTGATATTGTTGTATCCGGTTTGCCTTGTCAAGCTAAATACACGC
>JACPZO010000154.1 GCA_016195465.1 Nitrospirota bacterium | reverse complement strand
GTCGCAAGGATCGGATCTCTTTGACAACGGCGTCTACCCGCTCAAGACATCGGTCGGCGAGTTTCGCGTACCGGCCATCTTCGCGGAGCGCGAACGGATGGATGCCCTCGCCAACGTGCTCGACGAGTTCGTGGAATCGGGAGTTGGAAAAGACGCCTTCTTGCATCGCTTGAACGTTGCCGCAAGGCTCCCGGCCAAGGAGATGGCTGAAGCCAAGACACAACTTGCAAGGTTATTTGAGCAACTCAAGGAGCTTCACGCCCAGGGATTGAATGGCGTTTGGGCAAGGATCATCAAGAACGCTTTTGCACCGCTCTTCATTGAGCCCTGCGACTATATCGTTGGCAATCCCCCTTGGGTGAACTGGGAGAACCTACCGGACGAGTACAGAAACAGCCTAATTCCGCTCTATGAGGACTTCTACGGTCTGTTTCCGCATCGAGGACTAGCAGCTCGTCACGGGAGTGCAAAGATTGACATCTCTTCTCTTATGACTTACGTCGCGATTGATCGCTACCTCAAACCGGGCGGTAAGCTCGGTTTTGTGTTGCCGCAAAACCTCTTCAAGACATCGGCGGGGCAGGGTTTCAGGCGCTTCCTCCTGCCGCAGGGCAAGCCGTTCGGCCCGCTTGTTGTAGAGGACATGGTAGAGCTTCAGCCCTTCGAGGGTGCGACAAACAGGACCGCCGTAGCGGTCTTCTTCAAGGGCAAACCCGTCCGCTATCCCGTGTCCTACCAATACTGGAAGAAGCGCGGGACGGGTCGGGGAAGCGCCATCGGATTCGATACGCCCTACGAGGAGGTGACTATCGAAAAGATCACGTTCCGGACTTGGCACGCCGAACCTGTAGACAGGAAGGACTTGACTTCATCCTGGATCACAGCGCGTAGAAGCGCGCTCCAAGCACTGCACAACGTCTTGGGCCAGTCTGCCTATATAGCGCATGCTGGATCATTTACAGGCGGCGCAAACGGAATCTATTGGGTAGAGATCGTCGGCGAAAGACCCGGTGGCCTGTGTATCGTTGCCAATGTAACGGAGGGTGCCAAGAACAAGGTCGAACGGACCCAAGCGGCGGTTGAGAAAGAGATTCTGTACCCTCTCCTTCGCGGCCGGGACATAGGCCGGTGGTCTGCAGAACCCAGCATCTGGATCGTATGTCCGCAGGACCCGAACGATCCTAAACATGGGATGCCCACAGAGGCGCTAGCGAAACAGTGTCCCAAAGCTAACGCCTACCTAAAGCGTTTTGAGAAGGCCCTTAGTTCTCGTCCAGCTTATGAGAAGTATCTAAAAAGGAGCGGGGAGCCCTTCTACGCACTATACGACATCAAAAAGTATACCTTCTCTCCCTGGAAAGTTGTGTGGCGAGAACAGGCGGCCACTTTCACAGCGGCGGTCGTTGGTCCGCAGGAGAAGCGTCCGGTCGTCCCTGATCACAAGCTTATGATAGTGGCGGTCGATTCGCGCACGGAGGCCCACTACCTCTGCGCCGCCTTAAATTCCGCACCCTCATGCCTCGCAGTCGCCGCATACGCCATTCAGATCCAAATGGACACGCACATTCTGGAGAATGTGGGTGTCCCTCAGTTCTCGAAGAACAACAAGACGCACATACGCCTAGCCGAGCTATCGGAAAACGCGCACAAGGCCGCAGCCAAGGGCGATACCGGCGAGGTCAGCAAGATCGAAGAAGAGATCGACCGCGCGGCAGCACGCCTGTGGGGACTGAAGGACGAGGACTTGGCCGAGATCAAGCGCTCGCTGGAGGAGGCGTAGAAATGGCGAGCTCATGGAGCAAGTTCCAAGAGTACGTCTGGAAGAACTGGTGGCTACGCCAGTTTTCCCCAAGCCGGGGTTGGGACAGTGAGTACCAGAAACCCCTGCTCGATGGCGCGATCATATTGGACTTTGCGGCTTGGAGTGGGAATGAGCGCGCCGTAGGCGACGCGAAGGACAAAGCCACACTTACGGCAGACGATGTAGAAAAGCTGCTTGAGGATGGAGGCGCGTTCAAGGCTACGCACCTATTCCTGATCATCGCAGCCGACACAGAAGTGCCGGATAGCGTTCGCGAGTACGCCGAGGATAATGGCGTCGAAATCGTACGCACGCAGTGGAGAGCATAGATGGGCAACCCGTTTGAAGGTCTCCGGCCAGCGCTTGAGGTGATCGCCCAGGAGGCGAAGGTTCTCCCCGCTACGGGGCAGGCCCTCGAGGACCTGATGCGGCCCGACCACGCCGAGGTGATCGACCGGCTCCGTAGCGCCGACGACAAGGCGATGGACGTCCTTCTGGAGACTCCCAATCGGAAGCCGTATGTCGAACTCAAGCCGTTGCACCGAACTGAAAGTCACCTGCTTCGCTTCTTCTTGGACGGTTCGGCCCGAACCTTCTTTCTTGGCGACGCCGTCGAGGGCAGCCGCCGAACCCCGATCCACGTGGCCCAAGTGGGCGCCGCGGCCGTCTTCCGGAAGAATGATGGCCAGGTGAAGGTGGCGAAGTCCGTCCACAAGATCGTTCTAATGCTGGATAAGAAGGCTGTGTCGTTCGGCGACAAGGTTGAGGATCTCGTGAAGAAGGCGGGACCGAGTTTCGGGTTTCACGACACCATGGAGGAGGACGGAGAAACCGAGAAAAGTTCGCCGGGCAAGGAGCCTCGTTCCCGAGCGGCGCACAAGGCGCACCACATCATGGCGGGTGAGGAAGAAAAGCTGGGCCGGGAACTCCAGCGGGATAAAGGTCAGTGGTTGGTCATTGACGGTAGTCTGGGGAAGGACCTCCATTCATGGAAGGACGTGCCCCAGTTCTTCGGCGTCACGAAGTCCTTCAGTCGCGAACCACTCTTCAAGCTGCCCGGCGCTCGCGGCGGGCAGATCGTCAACCTATATGACCTTCTATCCAATCTGCCCTTTTCTGCGAGGACATGCGCCTTCTCGGCTCGCTCGGGCAAGGTGGTCGTCTGGTACGTGCGGCTCCGCGAGCAACGCCACCTGGACTATCCCCTCATGGGCGTCGTGAAGGTTGAGTTTCCCAATCCGACAGGAGAGGCCGTGCCCTCGGAGCGCATCGACGAGCTTTCCAGTGTAATTGTCGCCGAACGGCAGGCGACTCCTCACGGCAAGGACATTCGCTGGCACGCCCATCTGTATGCGATCTATCTGGCGGAGCAGGCCGTGAAGACAGGCTTCGTCTCCACCGAGGCCCTCAAGGCGGGGATCAGATGGCCTACCCAGGCGGCCGGAGCTTTGATTCGATAAAGGAGGCGCATCCACATGGCGGATGAAGAGAAGAAGGGCGATCAGAAGCAGGAAGATCGCCAGATCATCGGCAAGGCTTCGGCGACCGAGCGCGACCCAAACTCGTCCGAAAAGTTCTCCTTCTGGCTCGCGGCGGAAGAGATCGTCAACCCGTTCGACATCGTCGAGGCGGAGCAGATGGGAAAGACGCGGACGTTCGGGCTCGTCACAAACGTCAAGCAGATCACGGATGCGCCCTCGCACCTGTCGAACTACATCTCCAGCGACTTCGGGAGCACGGAGGCCGCTCCTCAAACCCCACGCCAGGGAGCAAACGTGGCCGAAGTGAATGTACTCGCAAACTTTGACCCTTCCGGCGAATACCCGATGGGGATCTATATGCCCGTGCAGAGCGACGCGGCTGTCCGCTTCTCGGATGAGGAGGGTATCCACGTGGCTCTCGGCATCGACAAGATGCCGGAGAAGAACCGCATTCCGGCGGGTCTGATCCGCATGTCCAACGGAACACGTGCCCGCGTCTACTTGGACTCCCGATACGTCCTAGGGCCGGAGGGCGCTCACGTCAACATCGCCGGCATCTCAGGCTTGGCCACAAAAACCTCCTACGCCATGTTCCTGATCCAGTCGATTTTGCAGACGGTCGGTGCGAAGGACATCGCCGTCATCCTGCTGAACGTGAAGCAGAACGACCTCCTGGTCATCGACAAACCCCGCAAGGGAATGAAGCCGGAGGAACACGACATCTGGGACGAGCTGGGCGTGAACCCGCAGCCGTTCGAGAACGTGCGTTACCTCCTGCCGTGGGGCAAGGACACACAGACGACGGGGCTCCCCAACTGCTTCGGCGAGCCGCCGGACCAGTTCCAGACCTATGCCTATGCCCTGGAAGACGTTGTTGGGAACCGAGTGAATCCTGGACCGGGGTTGGGGCTCCTCATCCGCGTCCCGGACCCGTGGGACACGCTTGGGGCTCTCATCGGGGAGATACAGCATGGCGTCTCGAACCAGGAGCCGAAATGGAAGAGCGTCACGACCTGGAACAACCTCCTGAACGGACCTCCCCTGATGGACAAGGGCGTCCCGCAATCCGTGGGCGAGGTCCGCGCCTCCTCCGTGGGACGGTTCGTCCGCATCCTTCGCCGGGTCGTTCGCAACAGACAGTCCGGAGTTTTCGTCGAGCAGCGGGCCGCGCGGCGCGCGGTCAACTTGGGTGAGGAGATCCGCAAGATTCAGGGCGGCCAAACCACCGTCGTGGACATCGCCAAACTCACGGACGAGGAGCGCGCTCTGGTTTTCGGACACATCATCCAGGAGGTTTATGGGATGTATGCAGAGGCGACCATCGACGAGCGGGGCGACTTGCCCAAGAGAGTCATCATCTTCGTCGATGAACTGAACAAGTACGCTCCCGGCCGGCGGGGTGAGAGCGAGTCGTCGATCTTGGAGTATGTGCTGGACATTGCGGCGAGGGGGCGCTCCCTCGGTGTCGTCTTGCTGTCGGCGGAGCAATTCATGAGCGAGGTACATGGTCAGGTGGTGGGCAACTGTGCCACCAAGGTCATCGGAAGGAGCGACTCGTCGGAGCTGGCTGACGCGGCGTACCGTTTCATCTCTCAGGATCTGAAGGCGCATCTGACGCGGCTCGACAAAGGAGAACTGCTCCTCTCCCACCCGATCTACCGGCAGCCGGTGAAGATCGAGTTTCCGCGGCCGGCGTTCCAATCCATAGGCCACGACTGACGGCGGGTTTGCCTATGTCCAAGTTCCGAGTGGAAGAACGCAATGATTGGCGGTGCTGGGTGACGCCGAAGCCGCTCGGCAATAAACCTATTCATCGCTGGTACATTTTCCCCCACAGCTTTACGGGCGAGATGGTTTACGCCCTTTGCGACGAATGGGGTGTCGACCACAACGATAACATCCTCGATCCATTTGCCGGTGCAGGAACGACGCTCTTGGCCGCCAAGGAAAAAGGAATCCCGGCCACAGCATATGACATTTCGCCGCTTGCGGTCCTTGCCAGCCGCGTCAAGTGTGCCGACTACGACTTGCGCCGAATCGAGATGATGTGGCAACGCCTGCGGAAGACCATGAACCCGAAACAATGGGACGGAGCCGGCAAACCCTATCCCGAACTGGTTCAGAGGGCGCTCCCCGGCAAGCTCCTTGGAGCATTCGATGGCCTGGGACGGAATATCGCCGACTTGGGCGGCGCCGAAAACGAACGCGACTTCTTCCGCTTGGCCCTGCTTGCGACACTTCCGAGCTTTAGCCGAGCCGTTGCCGCGGGCGGGTGGCTAAGGTGGGTCAGCAAGCGAAACGGGGTTTTGTCTATCCCATCCGAGTTTTCTTCTCGGGTCGAGCGGATGCTGGAAGACTTGCGCAGCAGCAATCTCCACACTGGCGTTCTCTGGCGAGCTGACAAAGCCGATGCCCGGTCGCTGCCGGACAAAGAGGGGACTTACTCGGCGGTTATCACTTCTCCGCCTTATCCCAACCGTCATGACTACACGAGGGTTTTTGGCGTGGAGTTGATGTTCGGCTTCATGGACTGGGAGCAAACTCGCCGCTTGCGCTACCAGAGCTTCCACTCCCACCCAGAGGCTCGCCCGGAGCGCCCCATGTTTTCTTCGAACGCGGACTACGTCCGGCCTCGCAGTCTCGCGCGAGCCGTGGCTGGGATGCGGCAAAAAGGTGAAGACCGAAGGATTATCGAGATGATCGACGGCTACTTTCTCGATATGTACCTGGTTCTTCGTGAGGCCGGTCGTGTATGCAGAAGAGGCGCTCGTTTGGCATTCGTTGTTGGAAACGCGCAATACCGGGGCGTGGCTGTCCCGGTGGATGAGATCACGGCAGAAGTGGGTGAGCAGGCCGGCTTGGAATGCAAGAAGCTGCTTGTTGCGAGGTACCGGGGCAACAGTGCACAGCAGATGGGAAAATACGGGCGGCATCCTTCACGCGAGAGCGTGGTAGTATTCCGTAAACCCTAGAAACGAAACCGAGGATGGAGTGCGTGATTCCCAGTTGACGCCAAGAACCGGGAGGCTCGCGGTTTCTACAGGCATTATGGTTTCCTGGATCTCCGAGACCAGCCGATGAAGCTGTTCCTCTCGATCGAAACGGCACGGGGCGCGTTCGCCTGAGCGGTATGGAGCCTGCCCTCCGGTCAAAGGGCGGCCAAGGCGCTCAGTTGCCCCGATGTCCCCGAAGCGGATTGCCTCCGCTTGCCGTGCCTTGGTGCGGGGCGGGCGTTTGGTCTATAATCCCCCCTATTCTTCCCCCTTGAGGCTAGGGACTCAATGGATCTCCACCTTTTCTACGCGACTCTGGCCGGATACGCACTCGCCATGGGCCTGGTCCTTGGGGCCGTCCTCGTTCCCGGCGAGAGGATCGGCCGCGCGGCGTTCTACGCTGCCCTGACGGGGTTCGCCGTCCACACGCTCGCGATCGTCGCGCGGTATGTCCGGGCGGGGACGCTCCCGGCGACAAGCCTCTTCGAGACCACGCTCTTCTTCACCTGGACCCTCATGCTCGTCTACCTTGTCGTCGAGGGGCGCACCCGGACGCGGGTCCTGGGGGCCTTCGTCATCCCGTTCGTCTTCATCGCCCTCGCGTCCGCCTCCCACCTCCCGAAGGAGGCGGCGGGCCTTTCTCCCGCGCTTCGAAGCGTGTGGTTCCGGTTCCACGCCCTTTTCATCCTCGCGGGCCACGCTGCGTTCGTCCTGGCCGGGCTGGTCTCCCTTCTCTATCTCTTCCACGAGCGGGCCCTCAAGGCGAAGCGGATCACGGGCTGGGCGCGGCGTCTTCCTCCGCTCGAGCTCCTGGACCAGCTCTCGTTCCGGGTCGTTTCGATCGGGTTCCCCCTCGTGACGATCGGGATCATCTCCGGATCGATCCTGGCGACCCAACCGTTCGGTCTCCTTTGGTTCTGGGACCCCAAGCAGGTTCTGGGTTTCGGGACATGGCTTCTCTACGGCCTGATCATGAGCGGGCGGATCGTTTTGGGCTGGCGGGGGCACCGGGCCTCCCTCCTGGGGGTCGCGGGACTCGGCCTCATCCTGGCGGCTTTCCTCGGCGTCGCCCTGCTCTACAAGGGTCTTCACTCCTTTGCCTGACGAGTCGAGGCCGTGAACAACGTCATCGTGATGGGCGTCAGCTACAAAACGGCCCCGGTCGAGGTGCGCGAACGTCTGGCCGTCTCCCAGCGAAGCCTTGCCGACGCGCTGGAAGGGCTCCGGGGACTGCCCGGCTCGGACGAGGTGGCTTTCCTGTCCACGTGCAACAGGGTGGAGGTCGTCGCCCGCCCCGCGGTCATGGACGATCGCGCGGACAATCCCTTCATCGCGGAGGTCCGGGGGTTCCTCTCGCGCCACCACGAGATTTCGCGCGAGGTGCTGGACCCGGTCCTCTACGTCCACGCCGGGCGCGACGCGGTGCGCCATCTCTTCCGCGTGGCGTCGAGCCTGGACTCGATGGTCCTGGGCGAGCCGCAGGTCCTCGGGCAGTTCAAGAACGCCTTCGAGGCGGCGATGGAAGCGGGGACGACGGGGCCGGTCCTGAACCGCCTCTTCCAGAAGGCGATCCAGGTCGCCAAGAGGGTGCGCACGGAGACCCGGATCGCCGAGAACGCCGTCTCGGTGAGCTACGCCGCCGTCGAGTTGGCGAAGCAGATCTTCGATGACCTGGGCCAGAAGGAGGTCCTGCTGATCGGGGCCGGCGAGATGGGGGAGCTGGCCGCGCGGCACCTCGTCGCGGCCGGCGCGAAGAGGGTCCTCGTGGCGAGCCGGACGATCGAGCGGGCGGCGGGCCTGGCCGACGAGCTGGGCGGGCGCGCGATCTCGTTCGAGGAGTTTCCTGGCGCCCTCCGCGAGGCGGACATCGCCATCTCCTGCACCGACGCCCCCCGGACGATCATCCACGCCGAGACCGTCCAGCGGATCATGCGAGAGCGGAAGGGCCGTCCGATCTTCTTCATCGACATCGCCGTT
The DNA here is from genome assembly GCA_016195465.1 of Nitrospirota bacterium. GTDB lineage: Bacteria > Nitrospirota > RBG-16-64-22 > RBG-16-64-22 > RBG-16-64-22 > RBG-16-64-22. The sequence continues at coordinate 1,958 of JACPZO010000154.1, read as the reverse complement.
CCGCGAGACATCGACGCCGACGTCGGCGATCTGGAGAACGTCTACCTCTACAATATCGACGACCTCCAGGCGGTCGTCGACCAGAACCTCGACAACCGGCGGATGGAGGCGGAGAGGGCGGAGGCGATCGTCGCCCAGGAAGCCGACGCGTTCCTCGACCGGAGCCGCGGGCTGTCGGCCGTTCCGACGATCACGGCCCTTTCCGAGAAGGCGGAGGCCGTCCGGCGGGCCGAGCTGGAGAAGACCTTTGCGCGTCTCAACGGGATCGACGAGAAGGGACGGCAGGCCGTCGACGCCCTCACGCAGGCGATCGTCCGGAAGATCCTTCACCCCGCCATCGTGGCGATCAAGGCGGAAGCGGGCGTCTCGGAGGGCGAGGCGTTTATTGCCGCCGCGCGGCGCCTCTTCAACCTGGACGAGAACTTTCCGCCCCACCGCCACAAGGCGGGCAGGGAGAGGGAGGCCGGCGGTCCCTCCTTTGAGAGAGGCGGGTCGGTAGGGGATTCGTCTGGAGAAGGTTCGCCGACCGGTTCTCAGTCCTCCGCCCCCGGAGGGGCGGGATGAAAAAGAACAGGGTTCGGATCGGGACGCGGGGAAGCGCGCTCGCCCTCTGGCAGGCGAACCACGTCGCCGGTCTTCTCCGGGGCGCGTACGCGGAGTTGGAGGTCGAGATCGTCACGATCAAGACGACGGGCGACAATATCCTCGATTCTCCTTTGGCCCAAGTGGGCGGGAAGGGACTCTTCGTGAAAGAGATCGAGGAGGCGCTCCTCTCGGGCGAAGTCGATCTCGCCGTTCACTCCCTCAAGGATGTGCCCGCCTTCTTTCCGGATGGGCTGGGACTGGCCGCCGTCCTCCCGCGCGAGGATCCGCGCGACGCCCTTCTCGCCCGAAACGCGGCGTCGCTCGACGATCTCCCAAGAGGGGCGCGCGTGGGGACGAGCTCCCTCCGGCGGCAGGCCCAGCTTCTTCACCTCCGGCCCGATCTCGAAATCGTGACGCTCCGGGGGAACGTGGACACGCGCGTCCGGAAGCTCGATTCGGGCGATTACGACGCGATCGTCCTCGCCGCGGCGGGATTGAAGCGGATGGGGCTCGCCGGCCATGTCTCGGCGTTTCTCGGGATCGAAACGCTCCTCCCCGCCGTGGGGCAGGGGGCGATCGGGATCGAAACTCGTTTGAACGATCCGGAGACGAACGGACTGGTTTCATCCCTCGAGGACAATGTGACGCGAACGGCCGTCAGCGCCGAGCGGGCTTTTCTCAGACGGCTCGAAGGAGGATGCCAGGTGCCGATCGCCGCCCACGCGGTCGTGTCGGGCGGATCTTTGAAGATCGCGGGCCTCGTCGCATCCCTTGACGGCCGGACGCTCATCCGGAATGTGATGGAGGGAGTTGCGGCAGGGCCCGAGGACTTGGGCGTCACGCTGGCCGAGAGGATACTCTCGGCGGGCGGACGCGAAGTCCTTGATGCCGTTTACCAGGCCGCCGGTCCGGGAAGAACGCGGGTTGTCCCCTCCCCCGTGGCGGGGGACAGCCATACAAAGATTCCCTCCCCCTTGACGGGGGAGCAGGGTGGGGGTGTTTGATTGGGCATAGCAGGCAAGGTCATTTTGGTCGGCGCGGGTCCCGGCGATCCGGGGCTAATCACGATCAAGGGTAAGGAGGCGATCGAGCAGGCGGACGTCGTCGTGTACGACTATCTTGCCTCGGCCCGGCTTCTGTCGTACGCCCGGCCCGACGCCGAAAAAATCTACGTCGGGAAGAAGGGCGGGGAGCATACGGTCGCCCAAGAGGGGATCAACGACCTGATCGTCACGCGGGCGCGGGAGGGGAAGATCGTCGTCCGGCTCAAGGGGGGAGACCCGTTCGTCTTCGGCCGCGGCGGTGAGGAAGCCGAAGAGCTGGCGACGGCGGGAATTCCATTCGAGGTCGTCCCAGGCGTGACGGCGGCCGTG
>JACPZO010000028.1 GCA_016195465.1 Nitrospirota bacterium | reverse complement strand
CGAAGGAACCGATTCGAAGAGCAACCGCAGACTATCGGCGCCGGGTGCGCGCTTCGAAAGGTGGAGCATCTCGATCCCCACCGCCCGGCCCTTTTCGTCATAATCGACAATGATCCCGGGCGCCACCTCCTCGGATTCGGCGGCGGGCGCCTCGCCAAGGCTTCTTCCACCCGAGTCAAACGTGCGCCCTCCAGACTCTGGATCAGTCTTTCGGCAAGAACTTCCCGATCCTTCACCGGCAGGCGAAAAGCCTTGCGTTCGATTTCGAGCAATTTGGGGCTCATCTTTTGGTCCTCCGGCTGGCCCTAAGGATTCGCGCCCACTCGGGCGAATTTTCATCGCTAGCATTCGTGCCCTTGCCCCCGCTCATGATGTGGTCCATAAACACACTTGGCCGACGAACTCGCAGAAGATAGGGCTCAATGCCGACCGAATGTATTCCTCTGTTTGGTCCTTTGCGAATGATGAACGTAAGCCAAGCCTGGCCATTATGATCAAACTCCTCGACCTTTTTGTACTTTCCAACGAGATACTTGAATACCGGCATAGACTCACGACGGTATTTCGGCTTCATGCCTTTAAGGTCTGGAACTCCGACAATACGTACAATGTCGCCAACGCGGATACGTTTTCCGGCGGCGTCAATTGGTTTGTGATTCATGTTTTTCAGCATCTAACGATTGAGCTCACTTGCGAGCGGTGCGCCAGCATCGCGAGTCAGGTGGACCGATTTGTTATGCGGCTTCATTGTGTCCAGTCATGCCACCCGCAGCCGTCACGCTGGATAACGTAATATTCATCACCTTTCGAATTGAGTTGGGTACCCCGGTTAAGTTTGGTCGATGCACATTGCGGACACGCCAAGTATGGCAATGGATCCCCATTTCTTGCTCTACGTTGCATCAGATCAATAAGGCGGGCCTGGATAATCTGTGCGACCTGTATATCGACGGGGTTACCCGTGATTTCTTGCGCAATGTCTTCAAGCGATGTTGAGGGATCAATCTTAAACCCTTTGTAGTCCGCCACAAGTGCGGGCAGAGGCGTTTCATCAAGCATGAAGGGAATTATTCGCAACGTTTGGTCGTCTACCCTTCTCCGAAGATAGGCGCGCAACTCTGTTCCTACCCAATTGGATTGACTTGCGTGTTCCGACCAAACTAAAACAAAGCAATCCGTCTTTGTAAGGCCCGCTTCAATTCCTCCAGTGATCGATTCCCCGGGACGTATTCCCCATTCGTCGAACCATACATCTACCCCCTGTTGCACGAGTGCACTTGCAATCATGCGAGCAGTCACTTTGTCTATCTTATTGTGGCAAATGAAGGCTTTCATCCCTTATCTTGTCGCCCAACGCCTGAACTGTGCGGCAAGCAATAGCCTGTCCGCACGAGTGTTTTGTTAGGCACTCTTTCGCATCAATTTCTTATCAAGTTCAAGTTCATAAGAAAGAATCGTTCTGATATTCATCTTTTTGGAAGCATTGAGTATTTCAATACCGACTATTTTGTCATCAGATGTTGTGTCTAAATTAACGCCTTCGGAAATCTCAATGACTCCTTCTGGTTTCTGATTCCCTAATTTTATATAGATGGCATCAACTTCATTATCATAATGTACTCTCATTTTTTCCTTCCTTTCTTTAGCAGGTAGTTGGTTATTACTGTTACTAAATCTTCTTCTACAGAGACGACAATCCGTAAAGGATACTTAAACCCATGAACATCTTTTATAATCTCATGGTTTCCTTGATGTAAATTCATGTTCGTTAAGATGTCTCTTATTATTGATTCCGAAATTCCATAAAGTTTTGCTCGCCTTTTTGCATGACGTGAGAATTTTATCCCCATTAAATATCACCTGTTTAGATTATATCTTTTTTCAAGCAAAAATATAGGGGTTCCATTTTATCTAATGTGCCTAACGTAAAGTTGAGGGGCGCGCCGCTTTTGGCGCGTCCCTCTCGAACGCCATGTTAGGCGTCGCTCTTGGGTTTCGTACCCGGAAGCGCACAAGAGAGAGCCTCGTTTATTAATCCCACCTTTGACCAAAAAATGAGACCAGGGCAAATTCCGGTGATACCGGCAAAGGTAAGAAATGCGGGAGGAAGATAAAGAACCCAATGGGCCTTATCGAAGCCGGTAAGCCAAATCCCGAGCATCATTATTGCAGCAATTGAAATAAGGGTCATTCGCATAGCATTCATTGTGGAACCTCCTTGGTTGATTGGGGCATAACAACAATTATATGGACCCGCATAAGATGCGGGGACTTGCTTTCCTGCCCGCATAAGAAACCTTTGGTTTTCCTGCCAAAGGCATGCTAACGCCTTTGCGTACAATGGGTTGCGGCTGGTCGCGACATTTATTCCGGCATGATATGCGGATCGGCATAAGGACCTCCTTCTCAAAACCCATCCACCGGGCTGCGAACGCCCGATGGACGCCGGTTGAGGACATGGGTGTAAATCTTCGTAATTTTGACATCGCTATGGCCCAGGAGTTCCTGGCCTAACGACAGCGCTGAGCTGGCATGAAAACGCCCCCTCGAACGGGCTGAGGGGAAGCTGGTTGGCTGAGAGCTGCGTTGACAAAAATATAAATATCGCCGCATCTTCCCTCCTCGCTCCCTCCGCTCAGGACCTCGTTCCCGAACCGGAGAGCGGAACGGCCTCAACCTTATACCGTCCACTCCCAGTCCGCAACTCCCCCCGCCGCATGGGCTTGCTAGGCCGATTCCTCCCGAGAGCCGTATCCGGCTGATGTCCGCCTGGCTGGGGCGCGTCTCGCGCGGTACGGTGCCCTCGGTTCGGCGATTCGCACCGCACTCCCCTTTCCCCCCGGCTCGAATACGACGCGGACACGGGCGTGCAGGGCCTCGGCAACCCGGCGCAAAGTAGCGAGGGAATGGCCTTCGTATCCATCCGGCGTCCGCTACGTTGCCAGTTTATGCAACTTGATCCCTTTCTCACCGTCTGCCTCCCCGCTCCGTCTCCGAAAGGGCCTTCTCGCGCCCTTTTGCCGTACCTTTACCACACGCCCGTGACAGATCGGGTCACGGCCTGGGCTGGGCCTGCTGACGGCCGGCAAACCCTGCGGCGGCTGTCAGCCTAATCCTGCTAGTCCCGCTGGGGCGCAGATCACCAAACCTCATTGGTGCGGCGGCAGTATCGCCACATCTTGTGGAGCGATGGGCGATGTGTTATTTTGCGATGGTTTCTACGATGGAGATGTCTTTTTTGATCCATTCATTGACGATTGTCGCAACCTCGACGCCTTTTTTCTTTGAGAATTTTCTCAGCACTTCCATCATGGCCGGCTCGATGTAAATAGGGAGATATAATTCTGCATCTGGACGATAAAACTTCCCTCTCTCACCTGTTGAAAAATCGTATTCTTTTTTCATTTATTTCCCTCCCGATACTGTTTTGACTCTCTTCTGGTTGCCTTGCGGGTGGATTCGGCGTTTGCCCCGGAGGCGTTCAGCGAGCGTCCCATTCATTCCTTAGCTCGTCGATGTATTTCTTCGCGTCAATTCCTTCCCAGACGTCTTTCCCGAGCCCTTCGATCTCAAGAATACTTCGGGGGCCTTCCCGCTCGGGCTTCATCCGCACGACGGAGGTCTCGCCTCCAGGTCCCACCACGATTTCGAGCAACCTTTCCGTATCGCGTACCGCGTCCGTCGAAACCACATGGGAGTATGCACAATGAAGATCTCGTTCCGTCAAGACGGTCATGACGGGTTTACCTCCTCAAACAGACTCCTCAATCGCTCGGTGATGCTCCCCTCAAAGGCTGTCTTGACGTTTTCATGCGCTGTCCGAACCTCTCGTTCAATCTCATCCAGGGCCACAACCTTTTCGGTTTGGAAGATATCATAAATATCCAGCAAATGGACAGATTCCTCCGGGTTTTCGACTGGAGCGCTTCCGAACGTCACAAGCACGGCATGACCGCCTTTTTGAGAGGGGAGTTCAACGCGCACCATGAACGGCCCGTGTGCGTCGCCCATCGCCGAGGGAAGATTGGGGTAAACGGTGAAGTATTCTTCCATGCGAATCGTGGGCCGGGGAATCACCACCTTGTTGATGTACCTCACGCCAAGCCGGATGAAGCCTTCCGGCTCCGTCAGGCCGCGATAGACGTCAAGCGCCCGATAGATTGCGGGTTCCCATGCCTCAAAGTGGGGATACGGGCGGAGTTGATTTATGACAAGCAGATCACGGCCGATCTGAACCAACCGGTCACCCTTCTTTGAAAAGAATTGCATCCGTGGAGGAAGCCTTCGAACGCCGGCAGCGGTCTCGCCCCCCGCGAAAAGAGTGACATGCGCCTCACGAATTTCCTGCTGTCGCCTGTCGGGGAAGTCCTCCTGGACGCAGTCGTAGAAACGACCGGGAACAGTATCGTCCCAAGCCGAGCCGGTGAAATAAATCTCGCAGAGAGCCTCAACAACCGGAGGTTTGCGGTACCGCCGATAACCGCTCATATATTCGATCCTCCGCATGTTAACCGGTCAGAACTGATGCAGAAACCTCAGGTCGTTCTCCGTGAAAAGCCGGATGTCGTCGATCCCGTAACGGAGCATGGCAATCCGCTCGACGCCCATGCCGAAGGCGAACCCGCTCACTTCCTCCGGATCGTACCCCACGGCGCGGAAGACATTCGGATGAATGAGCCCGGCGCCCAGGATCTCGAGCCACCCGCTCCCGCCGCAGACCCGGCACCCCTTCCCGCCGCAGAGGACGCACCCGACGTCCATCTCCGCGCCCGGCTCCACGAAGGGGAAGAAGGACGGACGGAAACGAACGCGCACGTCCGGCGAGAAGACGGTCCGCGCGAAGTGGGAGAGAACGCCCTTGAGGTCGGCGAACGTGACCTCGCGGTCGACGAGAAATCCTTCCACCTGATGGAACATCGGCGCGTGGGTCACGTCGGCGTCGCGCCGGTAGACTCTGCCCGGCGCGACGACGCGAATCGGCGGAGAGTGCCGCTCCATGACGCGAATCTGGACGGGTGAGGTATGGGTCCGGAGAAGGAGGCCCGGGGGAAGAAAGAAGGTGTCCTGCATGTCGCGGGCCGGATGATCGGGAGGGAAGTTGAGCGATTCGAAATTGTAGCGGTCGGTCTCGACCTCGGGCCCCTCGGCCACGGCGAATCCGAGCGCCGAGAACACGCCGACGATCTCGTCCATCACTTGCGTGATGGGATGGAGGCGGCCGCGAACCGGCCGGCGCCCGGGAAGCGAGGCGTCGACTTTCTCGGCCGAGAGCCTCGCGTCGCGCGACTGGGCCTGGAGAATTCCCTCGCGGGACCGGATCGCCTCCTCGATCTCGCGCTTGGCCGTATTGACGGCGCTTCCCGCCAGGGCCTTCTCGCTTCCGGTCAGCCCCCCCAGGCGGCGGAACAGCTCCGCGAGCCGCCCCTTTTTCCCTAGGTACAGCACCCGGAGAGACTCGATCGCCGCAAGGGTGTCGGCCTTTCCGACGGCGTCCGATGCCTCCGCGGCGAGCGCACGGCTTTGATCGACGAGGGATTCGCTCATTGGGTGGCTGGGCTGCTGGGTCGCTGAGCGGTCAGATCGTCCTGGGAGGCGCCACAGAGGCACGGAGGCGCAGAGAAAGCTGGATTCAGGAAAAAAGTATTGCCCGGATAGGAGAAGGAAAGGGGTTTCCTCGTCATGTTCCGTACCCCCTGATCCACAACCCCGATCTTCCCTCTGTGCCTCTGTGCCTCAGTGGCTTCTTATGGCTTGGAACGTCCCATCGACCCGGCCGCCTGACAACCCGTCGATACGCCGATCAGGCGGCCTGGGGCCGGACGGACTCGACCAACTGGCGGAACCCGGCCGGGTCCGACACGGCCATCTCGGCCAGGACCTTCCGATCGAGGTCCACGTCCGCCTTCTGGAGGGCGGCGATCAAGCGGCTGTAAGAGATCCCGTTCTCCCGGGCCGCGGCGTTGACCCTCGCGATCCACAGACGGCGAAAATCCCGCTTCTTCGCCCGCCGGTCGCGGAACGCGTACTTGAGAGCCCGGTCGACGGCTTCCGTCGCCGTCCGGAAAAGCTTGCTCTTGGCCCCCGTGTACCCCTTGGCCATCTCGAGGCGCTTCTTGTGGCGCCGGCGGGTGACAATCCCGCCCTTCACGCGTGGCATTTTCTCCTCCTCCCAATTCTGGTGCCTGAGCGTTCGGTCTACGGGGTTTCCCCATTCACCCATTCACCCATTCACCGATTCACCGATTCACCCATTCACCGATTCACCCATTCACCGATTCACCCATTCACCCATTCACCGATTCACCGATTCACCCATTCACCGATTCACCCATTCACCGATTCACCGATTCACCCATTCACCGATTCACCCATTTTTCCTACTTGTACGGCAGAAGCCTCCGGAGCGAGGCGACTTCCTTCGTCCCCTCGACGACCTCGGACTTGGTGAGCTTCCGCATTCTCTTCGACTGCTTGCCCGTCAGCAGATGGCTGGCAAACGTTTTTTTGAACATGAACTTCCCGCTCGCCGTCTTCTTCAGCCGCTTGGCGGCCCCTCTGTGGGTCTTGAGCTTTGGCATGAGCTTCCTTCCTCCCGCAAATGGCTTAGGTGGACCGGGCAGGTTTTTCTCTATCGACCCATCGACCTTTCAACCCGTCCGCCTGCCCGCCAGTCACTTCGCCTGCTTCGCCGACACCAAGGCGGACATGGCGTTTCCCTCCAGCTTCGCCGCTTGTTCGATCGTCGCGAAGCTGGTAATATCGGCCAGGAACCGGTCGATGACGACCCTTCCCAACTCCGTGTGCGCCTTCTCTCTCCCGCGGAACATCACCGTGATTTTCGCCTTGTTCCCATCCGCCAGGAACCGCTGGACGTTCCGCTTCTTGATCTCCAGGTCGTGCGTGTCCGTGTTGATCCGAAGCTTGACCTCCTTGACCAAGATCGTCTTCTGGTGCTGGCGCGAGGAGTGCGCCTTCTTGCTCAGTTCGTACTTGTATTTTCCGAAGTCGAGGATCTTGCAGACCGGCGGGGTCGCGGTCGCCGCGATCTCAACCAGGTCGAGGCCGTAAGTCTCCGCCCGGCTGAGCGCTTCCCGGGTCAGCACAACCCCCAGTTGCTCTCCTTCGGGACTGATGAGGCGGACCTCCCGGGCCTGAATTTCGTTATTCACGCGAATGTTCAATCTTGCGATGGGGCATCACCTCCTTAATCAATTGAAGATTTCGGATTGCCGATTGCGGATCGTTGCGCAATCCGCAACCCACGATTCGTCATCCCCTTGCCGTAAGCTGCGTTTCGTTCGCCCGAAGCCGAACCTCCTCCTCCAGCCCCGACATGAAGGCGTCGAGCGGCATCACGCCGAGATCTACGCCGCCCCGTGCGCGCACGGAGACGGCGCCGTCCCCGGCCTCGCGCTTTCCGACGACGAGGAGGTACGGAATCTTCTGCATGGCCCCGTCCCGGACCTTCGCCCCGATCTTCTCGGAGCGGAGATCCGATTCCACGCGGAATCCCCGCTCGTTGAGCGCCTTCTCGACGGACTCGGCGTACGCGGCCTGGGCATCCGTCACCGGGAGGACCCGAGCCTGGACCGGGGCAAGCCAGGCGGGGAACGCCCCTCCGTAATGCTCGACCAGGACGCCGAAGAACCTCTCCAGCGAGCCCAGCAGGGCCCGGTGGACCATGTACGGGTGTTCCCGCTCCCCGCGGTCATTCGTGAAGAACATGTCGAAGCGGCGCGGAAGGTTGAAATCGAACTGGATCGTCCCGCACTGCCACGCCCGCCCGAGGCTGTCCTTGATCTTGATGTCGATCTTCGGCCCGTAGAAGGCCCCTCCCCCCTCGTCCACGCCGTAGGAGAGACCGGCCGCGTCCAGGGCGGCCCGGAGCGCCCCCTCGGCCGTGCGCCACTCGTCAGGCTCGCCGACCGCTTCGGACGGCCGCGTGGAGAGGAATATCTCGTACTCCCGGAATCCGAACACGGCCAGCATGTCGAGAGTGAACGCCAGGACCCTCCGGATCTCCCCCTCGACCTGGTCCGGACGGCAGAAGATGTGGGCGTCGTCCTGCGTGAACCCCCGGACCCGCATCAGGCCGTGAAGCACGCCCGAACGCTCGTAGCGGTAGACCGTGCCGAGCTCCGCCCACCTGATCGGGAGGTCCCGGTACGATCGGATCCGGCTCTTGTAAATCATGATGTGGAACGGGCAATTCATCGGCTTGATCTCGTAAGCCGTCCCCTCCACCTCCATCGGGGAGAACATGTTCTCCCGATAGAAATCGAGGTGCCCCGAAGTCTTCCACAAGTCGAGCCGGGCCATGTGGGGCGTGTAGACTACCTCATACCCGCCCCTCCTGTGCTCCTCCCGCCAGTGATCCTCGATGATCTGCCGGACGCGCGCCCCTTTGGGATGCCACAGAACGAGGCCCGCCCCCGTCTCCTCGGGAATGGAAAAAAGGTCCAGGTCCCGCCCGAGCCGCCGGTGGTCACGCTTCTTGATCTCCTCGAGCCGGGCGAGATAGGCGTCGACCTCCTCGCGGGTGGGAAACGACGTCCCGTAGACCCGCTGGAGCATCTTGTTGCGCTCATCGCCCCGCCAGTACGCGCCCGCGAGCGACAGGAGCTTGACCGCCCCGATCCGGCCCGTGGACGGGACGTGCGGCCCGCGGCAAAGGTCGACGAACTCGCCCTGGCGGTAGAGGGAGATCGCCTCTCCTCCCGGAAGGTCGCGGATGATCTCGACCTTGTACGTCTCGCCCTGGTCCGCGAACAGGCGGACGGCCTCGTCGCGTGAGAGTTCCTCGCGCCGGACCGGCAGGTCCTCCCCGATGATCCGCGCCATCTCGGCCTCGATACGCGGCAGATCCTCCTCGGTCAAGGGAGGCTCGATGTCGAAATCGTAGTAGTACCCGTCCTCGATGGCGGGGCCGATCGTCACTTTCGCGCGCGGGAAGAGACGCTTGACGGCCTGGGCCATCAAGTGAGACGTAGAATGCCGGTAGACCTCGCGGCCCTCCGGCGACGAAAACGTCACGGCCTCGACCACAGCGCCCTCGGGAACGGGGGCGGCAAGATCCATCGGCCTCCCGTCCACGCGCGCGGCCAGGACGTCCTTGCCCGCGTTCAGGACCTCGGCCGCCGTCGTGCCCGCCGGAACGGTCCGCGAACTTCCCTCTACAATAACCGTCACGCCGATCCCTCGTCCCATCCGATTGACTCGCGGCTCACGGCCGGCCAGCGCCGCGGACTGGAAGAATAAGACGATATCCCAAGCCGTCGTTCCCGAACGGCGAAGGCAATGTCCCTTCGACTGGCCACCAGAGGCAGTTCAAAGCGGCGGGAAATGGCAGCGAATGGTAGGCACGCGGGGTTTCGAACCCCGGACCTCTACCGTGTCAAGGTAGCGCTCTCCCCCTGAGCTACGCGCCTGTGAAATTATCCTAAGGTTCAGCAAAGCAAGGGAAATCTTATGGGAGGGCGCCCATCCTGTCAAGGAAAAATGCGCCCACCAAAGTTCGGCACGAGGTTCGGCCGTCCTTGACTCCCCCGCCCCGCATCTGTTAGTTTCGCGGCTCTTCAGCCCAAAGACCCGGGACCGAGCAGGCATGCGCCCACTCGACAGACAGATCGTCTATTTCAACGGCCGATTCCTCCCCGCCGGCCGGGCCTGTCTGTCCATATTCGACCGAGGAGTTCTTTACGGAGACGGAATCTTCGAGACTTTCCGGAGCTATGGCGGAAGGCTCTTTCGCGCCAAGGAGCATCTCGGCCGACTCGCCTGGTCGGGGAAGGCGATCGGCATGGCCCTGCCCCTGCCCGCCGATCGACTCCACGCCATCCTCTCCGAATGCCTTCGGCGGAACCGACTTCGAGACGCAACCCTCCGGCTCACGATCACGAGGGGGAGCGGAACGCCGGGCGACTTCGCCCCGCAAGCCGATCCGGCCCACACCGTTTTCATCACGGCCAAACCGATCTCCCCGCCCAGCCCCTCCCAGGTCCGTCAAGGCGTCGCCGCGGTCGTCATCAGGCGGTTCCGGGCGGACCGCCGGGGCGTACCCCCCCGGAGCAAGACAACGAGCCGGCTCCTGGGGCTCCTGGCCCGCCGGGAGGCGAAGGACGCCGGCGCCTTCGAGGGAATCCTCATGAACGAAAAGGGCGAGATCACGGAAGGAACGACGACAAACGTATTTTGGGTCCGGAAGGGAACGCTCTGCACGCCGCCTCTCCGCGCCGGCATCCTTCCGGGAATCACCCGGGCCGTGACGCTGGAAGCCGCGCGCCGGACCTACGTCCCAGTCCGCCTGGAAACCGGGAGGCCCGCGCGGCTTTACCGCGCCGACGAGGTCTTCCTCACGGGGACCTCGATCGAAGTGCTCTCCGTCTCCTACGTGGACGGACGCCGAATCGGCACGGGGCGCCCCGGCCCTGTGACCCGGAGACTCCGAGAGGCCTTCCGTCAGATCGTGGAGGCCGAGACTCATTCCAAGCTGGCCCCCCCGGAGAAGCGCCGATGAACAAGGTCCAGTCCGCCGAAGACCTCGCGTCCCGAATCGATGCCTCCCTGCTCTTTCCCGGAGCGACCTTCACGGACGTCCATCGCCTCTGCCTCGAAGCCAGGCGCGAACGGTATCACGCCGTCTGCGTCAATCCCGTTTACGTCCCCTCGGCCGTCGACTGGCTGAAGGATTCGGGGATCGCCGTCGCCGCGGCCGTTTCGTTCCCCCTCGGCGCCGGAACGACGCCGACCCGCGTCATCGAGGCGATGGAAGCGGTCAAGAACGGCGCGGCCGAACTGGACATCGTCATGCCCCTGGGCCCGTTCAAGTCCGGCCGTCTGGACCTCGTCCGCGTGGACCTCGGGAACCTCATCACCCTCACGCCGACCGTCGTCCACAAAGTCATCCTGGAGACGCACCTGCTCGCGGACGAGGAATGGCCCATCGCCGTCGACCTGGCGATCGAAGCCGGGGCGCAGTTCGTGAAGAACGGCACGGGGAACGGCCCGCCCGTCTCCCCCGAGGTCGTCCGGCGTCTCCGCCAGCTCGTCGGAACGCGGTGCCGGATCAAGGCCGCCGGCGGAATCCGAACGCTCGAAACCGCGGAAGCCCTGTTCGAAGCCGGAGCCGACCGGATCGGAACGAGCATGGCCGAGGATATGATGATGCGCTTCAGGGAAAGGCTTGGGTAGGCATTGACACCCCCCCTCTTCCAAGGTATAGTTTTCTTTGAGGAAAGCGGTGCTCTTCCTTTTTCCGACATCTGCACGCGGTCAACATAACACCCAGAGGTTCTTCGCAAGATGAAGGACTGCCACTAAGGATCTATGGCCGGCGAAACGATCCTCGCCATCGACGACAGTCCCACCGTCCGAAAACTCATGGAGATGATCCTCTCCACCGAAGGGTACCGAATCATCACGGCGGCCGACGGGATGGAAGGGATCGCCAAGGCCAAGGTGGAGGAGCCGGCGGTCGTCCTCGTCGATTTCGTCATGCCCAAGATGAACGGGTTCCAGGTCTGCAAGGCGATCAAGGAGACCGCGAACCTGAAGGACACGCCGATCATCCTGGTCACGTCGAAAGGCGAGACGGTCGGCTCCAAGTTCGTCGACCTGCTGGGGATCGTGGAATACTTTACCAAGCCGTTCCAGCCGGAGGACCTTCTCGAAAAGATCCGCGAGGTGATCGACCGATCGCCCCGGCCGGCGGCCAAGGCCGAGACGCTCGACGAAACGGCCGAGCCGGTCATCACGGCCGAACCGGTGGAGACAGCCGAAACGGCCGAAGAGGCCGAGATGGTCCCCGCGGCCCCGATCGAGAGGGCCGCCGCGCCGACCCCTTCCCCCGAAGCGCCCGCTCTTCCGCCGATCCCGGGACTGGAAGAGCGCGTCGAAGCCCTCGTGCGGGGCACCCTCCAGAGGTTCTTCAAGGAGGAGTTCCCGTCGATCGTCCGCTCCGCCCTCCCGGCGGGTTTTGGCCATCCGTCCGAGGCGGGCGTCCAGGCGGAAAAAAACGTTTCCCTCTCCGGGGACCTCTCCCTCTTCCCCCTGCCCGACGTTCTCCAGCTCATTTCGATCCAGAAGAGGACCGGGCGCCTCTGGATCGGCACCGAGGAAAACCAGGCTGAGACATTCTTCGAAAACGGACACGTCGTCTTCGCCGCCCTGGAACGCAAACCCCCGGAGGACCTCCTCGGCCGCCTCCTCATGGAATCGTCCAAGATCAACGCGGCACAGCTCCGCCACGCTCTCGCCGATTCGGAGAAATCCGGCGTCCCGCTGGGGCAACTGCTCATCCGCGGGAACCTGATCGCGGCGGCGGAGCTCCTCGGCGTCGTCCGGACCCAGACCCAGAGGACCGTCTATCGAACGCTCGGCTGGAAATCGGGACGATTCGCCTTTTCCCGCGAGCCATTGCCGGCGGTTTTCGCCGGGACCGGCCTCTCCCTCGGCGTGGACGACCTGATCCTCGAAGGCGTCCGCCGGATCGACGAGTGGCAGGTCATCTCGCAGAAGCTTCCGAGCCTGAACATCATCCTCACCCGTCTGATCTCGAACGCGGACGAGATGGGAAAGATCAACTTGAATCCGTCCGAGGTCAAGGTCCTGCAGCTCGTCGACGGCAAGCGGGACATCAAGGCGATCATCCGCGACAGCGGGATGGGCGATTTCGAGGTCTGCAAGATTCTTTACGTCCTGATGTCCACGAACCTTCTGAAAAAGATCGGAGAGACGGAGCGGACGCGCCGGACCCCCCAGTTTCTTTGACGCGGATGAGGGAAGCGGCCTTAACTCACGCTAATATATGCGCTTTTTGACGGGCGATCCCTTGACAGCGTGGGGACCCTGTGATACGGTTTGGCTACCGACCGCAATGCCAGGCAGTGAGTGCGTTTCACCCGGAGGAATCATGGCCAATATCTTGATTGCCGACGACAGTTATTCCGAACTCCAAATCTTCCAGGCCGCCCTGGAGCCCACCGGCCACCGGATCATTACCGTCATGGACGGCGAAGCCGCCGAGGAAAAGGTCAAGGCTGAGCCGATCAACCTCATTATCCTCGACGTCATCATGCCGAAGAAGAACGGGTTCCAGGTCTGCCGGACGCTCAAGACGGACGAGAAGTACAAGCACATCCCGATCATCATGTGCACGCAGAAGGACCAGGATAGCGACAAGTTCTGGGGGATGAAGCAGGGGGCGGACGAGTATCTCACGAAACCCTTCAACCCCGCCGATCTCGTCCGCTTGGTCAAGAAGTACCTTTCCTGATCCGCATGGGACGGAGGCGCCTCGGAATGACATCGCGGTCGATGAAGAGGCCGCTGAAGAGATCGTCTGGACGGGGGAGCGCTCGATCTATTACAGCGGCCTCCAGGACGCCGCCCATGAGTTTACGCGGGTGACCAAGATCAAGGTGACGGCCATCCCGGGAGGCTGCGGCGCCGCCTCCGCCGGCGTCAAGAGCGGCAAGGTCGACGTGGGCGGCCTGTGCTGCGCCATCAAGGAAGAGGAACTCTCCAAGTTCGGCTTCAAGCACTACCCCATCGGCATCGAAGGTCTTGCCATCGTCGTCAACCCGAGCAACCCGATCAGGTCGCTCACCCAACAGCAGGTCAGGGACATCCTCACCGGCAAGATCACGAACTGGAAGGAAGTCGGCGAAAAGGACCGGCCGATCAAGGTCGTCGCCCGGCCGCACTGCACGGACCGGGAAGGAAACTGGAAGCAGATCGTTCCCGACAAGAAGCTCCTGGCCAAGGGGCGCATCGACGTGAAGGAAGACCAGGACGTCCTTCTGGCCGTGAAGGACAACGAGAACTCCATCGGCTTCATCGGGCTGAACATGGTCAATCCCCGCTTCGCGCGGGCGATCGCAATCGACGGAATCGTACCTGGGCGCCAGTCGCTCATCGACGGGACGTATCCGTGGAAGATACAGAACTCCCTCATCCTGGCTTCGAACAGTTCCGCCGCCGCGAAGAAATTCGTCGACTTCGTTCTGGGCGACGGGAGAACGCTTCTCCACAAAGACCTGGTCTTCCTCGACGAGGTGAAGCCCGCCCCCGCCAAGAAGACCGGCAAGGGAAAGTAGGCTCCGCCCGATGGCCGAGACGACATTCGTCCAAGACGCTCCCGCCGCCGAAGAGGCCTCGCTGGGCTTCTGCACGTTTCAGGTCGGGGGAGAGTTCTACGGTCTGGACATCGTTCTCGTCCAAGAGGTGATCCGTTCGCAGAAGGTCTTCCCCGTGCCGACGACGCCTCCGTACGTTCTCGGCGTCATCAATCTGCGGGGGACGATCATCCCGATCGTCGACATCAAGCGCGTGCTCAAGCAGACCCCCTGGCGGGAGGACCCCGACACCCGGCTTTTGATCCTTCAGCAGGATCAGACCGTCGTGGGATGGGCCGTCGACGCCGTCGGCGACATCGCGTGGCTGCCCGTTTCGCGCGTCGAGCCCTTTCGGACGCGGCGTGACGAGCCGGGGCTCAAGTACGTCGACCGGATCGGAAGGGTGTCGGAACAGGCGGCGCTCGCCCTTGTCGACGGGCCGCGCCTGATCGGCGATCTTCGGATTCGGGGATAAGGACTCTGGCGATGGAGGCGGGAAAAAACGGATCCGCCGTGCTCGACTAAACGCGGACGGGAACCGATCGGAGGAGGTCGTTATGGCTCAGACCAAAAAGGAACGCATCATTCCGGCCGAACAGGCGGCCGGGCTCGGCATCCGGGCGAAGATCGGAATCATCATCGCCCTTCTGGCCGTGAGTATCGGCGTGGCGACGGCCGCGTACCTCTACATCCAGATGCGAGGGACCCTCACGGAAGAGATCGAGAAGCGCGGCCGCGCCCTGGCTTCCGGGCTCGCGACCAGCGCCACGAACCCGATCCTGACCAACTCGAAGGGAGTCCTAAAGACTATCGCCGATGACATCCTCAAAGAGGAAGCCGTCGTCTACGTCGTGATCCTGAACGACGAAGGCAAGTCTCTCTTCAATACCTTCGAGGGCGAGAAGATCCCGGATGAGGTCGCCGACGCCGCGAAGGCGACAAATAAGACCGCCGCCGACAGGCGAAACCTCAAGCTCCGCGGCATCGAGATCCTCAATATCAGCGGCCCGGTCGTGGAAGGGAAAGTCGGCTCAGTCCACATCGGCATGTCGACCGCCGGAATCGCGGCCCTCGTCCGCAACATGGTCCTTGTAATGCTCACCGTGCTCGTCTTCGTTCTCGTCGGCGGGTGGATCGTCGCGTACGTCATTTCCAACCGCATCATCGTCGCCCCGATCCAGGACGTCATGTCCGTCGCCAGGTCGATCGGGCAGGGAGACCTGTCCCGCGAAGTCAAGGTGACCAGCCAGGACGAGATCGGACAGCTCGGCGTCACGTTCAACGAGACGGTCAAACGCCTGCGCCACCTGGTCCAGACGGAGGACGAGCGGAACCAGATGCAGCGCCAGGTCATGGACCTCCTCTCGATCGTCTCCGCCGCCGCGGAAGGAGACCTGACCAAGCAGGCCGTCGTCACGGCCGACGCCCTCGGGTCGCTGGCCGACGCCTTCAACGTGATGGTCGACGGTCTGACGATCCTGATCAACCAGGTGAAGGACGCGTCTCTCGAGATCGACGGCGCTTCCCGCAAGGTCCTTTCCGCCGCCGACGGCATCCGTCGGAGCGCGGAGGAACAGACGGTCCACATCAGCCAGGCGTCCCGTACCGTCAACGCGATGAGTCAGTCCATGACCCAGGTGGCCCAGAGCGCCGAGTCCGCCGCGCAGGCCTCCGCGACGGCCATCGATACGGCCCTCAAGGGTGAAACCTCCGTGGCCGAGACGATCCGCGGGATGCACCGGATCCGCAGCACGGTCCAGACGACGTCCAAGAAGGTCAAGAGCCTCGGCGAACGGTCGATGGAAATCGGGGCCATCATCGAGGTGATCAACGATATCGCCACGCAGACGAACCTGCTGGCCCTCAACGCCGCCATCGAGGCCGCCCGAGCCGGCGAACACGGAAAGGGTTTCGCCGTCGTCGCGGACGAAGTCCGGAAACTGGCCGAGCGGTCCGCCAAGGCGACGAAGGACATCGCCAACCTGATCAAGGGCATCCAGGTCGAGACGAACGAGGTGGTGACCGCCATGGAAGAAGGGACACGGGAGGTGGAGGAAGGCACCCGCCTCGCCGACCAGGCCGGATCAGCCCTGAAGGGGATCGAATCGGTGGTCCGCCGGACGGCTCAGTCGGTCACCGAGATATCCCAGGCTGCCCGAGTCCAGGCAAAATCCACGGAAGAGGTCGTCCGGACGATGGAAGGAATGTCCCAGGCAACCCGGCAGACGGTCGAGAGCGTCCGCGGGGCGTCCGACACCATTCGAGGTCTGGCCGAGCTCTCCGGCCGTCTCGTCTCGTCCGTCGGACGGTTCAAGATCAAGGAGAAGAGGGCCGAGCCGGCCGGCGTGGGGGTCTCTGCCGCGCTCCGGCCCGCGCGTCAGGAAGAAGAGATCGACCTGGGGTTCCTGGAAACAAAATAAGAACCGGGGAATCGGAGAGTCGGTGAATGGGTTGATGGGAAAATCTACCCCCCCCCAACCACCCGGCCGTCCGGTTTTGCGATCGGAGCGTAAATGGCGGGAAAGTTCGATAAGTCGGCCTTGATCGAGTTCTTCCTGATCGAGGCCGAGGACCACATCCAGAACCTCACGAACGGCCTGCTCGCCATCGAGAAAGCCCCGGAGAACCGGGACGTCCTCGACGAGCTGTTCCGGACGGCCCATACGCTGAAGGGCTCCGCCGCCATGATGGGCTACAGCGTGGTAAGCGAGATCGCCCACCGCCTGGAGGACGCGCTCAGCCAGGTCCGTTCGGGCGAGCGTACCGCCGACACCAAGATCGTCAACTTCGCGTTAGAGACCCTCGACTCGATCAAGCAGGTCATCCAGGACATCACCCAGCGAAAAGAAGAAGACCCGCGCCTCGCCGGCCGAGTCAACGCGAGGTTCCAGGAGTTTTTCCACGGCGGCCCGCCGGCCGAGCCCGTCCCGGTCCAGCCCGCGGCCCCTCCGTCCGCTCCCGCTCCCCCATCCGCGGGAGCCGCGGCCGCGCCCGTTTCCGTCCCCTTGCCTCCGAAAGCGCCCCCCGTCGTTCCCGCTCCGTCCGCACTCGCGGCCCAGACCGCCGTCCCTTCCGAGACCGCGCCTTCCGCGCCGCCTCTCACCCTGAAGACCTCCATCGAAGATGGCAAGAGGCAGGGGGTCGTCGAAAAGCGCGAGTGGGGAAAGCGGGCAACGGACGTCTCGGAGATCGAAAAACAGGTCATCCGCGTCAACATCAACCAGCTCAACACCCTGATGAACCTGGTCGGAGAACTCGTCATCAAGCGGAACCACCTCGAACGCCAGCTACACTTCGTCCAGGCCGTCAAGGAACAGCTTTCCTTCAGCCAGGCGCGTCTCCTCAAGACCGTCCGCGGCTTCGAGGAGAAGTACGAGTTCTCCCTTCCCGCCCCCGCGCCGCCTCCGGCGGCCCGGCCGGAATCCGATTCGTTCACGGGCGACTTCTTCGACATGGAGTTCGACCGCTACGACGATTTCAACCTCCTCTCGCGCCAACTTGTCGAGATCACGAACGACCTCAACGAGGTGATGAACGAGTTCAACTCCTTCTTCGACGGGTTCGACGAAGAGACCTCCCATATCTCGATGATCACCGGCAGGCTGCAAGAGGAGATCACCGCCGCCCGCATGGTCGAGCTCGATCGGCTCTTCCTCCGGTTCTCGAGGCCCGTCCGGGACCAGGCCCAGGCCGAATCGAAGGCCGTCTCCATCATCATCGCCGGCGGCGAGACGAAGATCGACAAGACGGTCTTCGAGATGATCTCCGACCCCCTCATGCACCTCGTCCGCAACGCG
The DNA here is from genome assembly GCA_016195465.1 of Nitrospirota bacterium. GTDB lineage: Bacteria > Nitrospirota > RBG-16-64-22 > RBG-16-64-22 > RBG-16-64-22 > RBG-16-64-22. The sequence continues at coordinate 13,486 of JACPZO010000028.1, read as the reverse complement.
GTCTCGCACGGAATCGAGCCCCGCGAGGAACGGATCCGCCGCGGCAAGGAACCGACCGGCACGGTCATTCTACGGGCCCGCCACGAGGGGAACTCGATCATCCTCGAGGTCGAGGACGACGGGCGCGGGATCGATCCGGAGCTTCTGCGCACGGAGGCCGTCCGCCGGGGATTCCTGAGCCCGGCCGCCGCCAAGGAACTCTCGGATTCGGAGGCGATCAATCTCATCTTCCTGCCGGGCTTCTCGACCCGCCACGAGGTGAGCGAGATCTCCGGCCGCGGCGTCGGCATGGACGTCGTCAACACCGACATCGCCAAGGTCAACGGGCGGATCGAAGTCCAGACGGAGCTGGGCGTGGGGACCAAGTTCAGCATCAAGCTCCCGCTCACGCTCGCCATCTCCCAGGCGCTCGTCGTTCGGTGCGGCGGAAGCGAGTTCGCCATCCCCCTGGCGACCGTCGAACAGACGACCCGCTTCACGCTCCGCGACATTCAGACGGTCGCCGGGGAGGAGGTCGTCAACCTGCGGGGCAAGTTCCTCCCCCTCATCCGGCTCGAGAATCTCTTCGGCATGCAGCCCCTCCAGCCCCCCGACCGGTACACCAAGTACCCCACGCTGATCCTTGGAGTCCTCGAAAAGCGCGTCGGCCTGATGGTCGAGGAGATCGTCGGCCGCGAGGACATCGTGGTCAAGCAGATGGGAGACTTCCTGCGCGACGTCCGGACCTTCTCCGGCGCCTCCGTATCCGGCGAAGGAACCGTCCGGCTCATCATCGACACGTTCAACCTCGTCGGGCAACAAGGAATCGCCGAGAAGGCGAAGGCCACGTTCATCAAGGGTGAATCCGCCGCCGCGGTCCCCGAAGCCGTGACGCCGGCCGGCGCGATCGCTCTCGCGGACGAGGCCCCCTCCGGGCCGCCATCGGTTCTCGTCGTCGATGACTCGATCAGCATCCGGAAGTACGTGAGCCACGTCCTCGAGCGCGTCGGCTTCAAGGTCGAGGTCGCCGTCCACGGCCTTGAAGCGCTGGAAAAGATGTCCGGGCGCAAGTTCAACATCATCATCACGGACCTCGAGATGCCCGTCATGCACGGCTACGAGCTGATCGCCGAGCTCAAGCGGTCCCCGAAGACGGCCAAGCTTCCCATCGTCGTCCTCACGTCGCGGGCTGGCGAAAAGCACCGCCAGAAGGCCCTGGAGATGGGCGCGCAGGACTACATCGTCAAGCCGTTCGACGAGCAGACGCTCATCGACATCACGCGGCGGCTCACGCAGAGCGTCCCGGCCTGAGAGACGCCGCTTCGGCGCGCTTGGAGACCCGTTCATGCCCGAAACTTCCGCATCCGGCCCCGCCCCCGGCCGCCTCGTCCTCTTCGACCTCGACGCCCAGCGCTTTGGCTTCCGGATCGACAACCTGATCGAGATCGGAACCGTGGGGGCCGCCCGGCCCGCTTCCGATCTTCCCGGCTACATTTCCGGAATCACGCTGTCGCGGGGGCGCGAAGTCCCGATTCTCGACCTCCGCGCCCTCCTTGGCTTTCCACTGCGCCGCCTCTCCGCCTCCACTCCACTCATCGTGATGCGCGTCGGAGCCCAGGCGATCGGGCTGGCCGTGGACACCGTCTCCAACATCCACACCGCCGCCGGGGCCTGGCACCCGTTCCCCAAAGGGGCCGTGCCGGAAGACCGAAACCCTTACACGGGCGTCACGCGAATCGAGAACGACCTCCTGTTGATCCTGGATGAGCAAATGCTCCTGCCCGTGGCACGCGCCGAGAAAGAAGCCGCATGAAAGCTCAATCCATCCCAGGCATCGAACCCGTCCTCACGTTCAGGGTCGGCCCCCGCTTCCTCGGAATCTCGATCTCCAAGGTCCTCGAAATCCTTCCGACCCCCAAGCCGACACCCGTTCCACTCGCCTATGCCCACGTCGAGGGAATCGTGGAATACAGAAAGGCCCTGATTCCCGTCTACAACCTGAGCCGCCGCCTTTCGGTTCCGCCCAATCCGTCGGCCTCTTCGCACCTGATCGTGATCCGGGACGGAGACGCGTCCTTCGGCGTAACGGTCGATGAAATCGGAAAAATCATCTCGCAACCCACGCCTGCGGATCTGCCCGCCGACCGGCCCGTCCAAGGGCTGCCGCCCGGGTTTCTGCAATTCGCCGCCGACGACGGCGGAAGCGTCGTCCCGGTCATCCTTCCGCTGGCGTTGCTCACTGCCCGGGACCCCATTCGCATGGAAACCTAACCCGTCCCACCAGGGACAGGCACGGGAGGGATCATGAAACCGAAGCTCCTCTTGGCGGACGACAGCATCACCATCCAGAAGGTCGTGGAACTGATTTTCTCGAACGAGAACTTCGAGATCATCACCGTCAACAACGGGGCCGACGCCCTCGTGAAAGCGAAGGCCGAGCGCCCCGACATCGTCCTCGCCGATATCTACATGCCCAAGCTGGATGGGTACGAGCTTTGCCAGGAGATGAAGAAGGACCCGGATCTCGCCGCGACCCCCATCATTCTGCTCGTTGGGGCTTTCGAGAGTTTCGACGAAAGCCGCAGCGCCGTCGTCGGGGCGACCGGACACATCACGAAGCCTTTCGAATCGCAGGAGCTCGTCGGGAAGGTGCGCGAAACGATCGAGGCCGCCGCCGCGGCCCGGTCCGCCCAGCAGACTCCCCGTCCTCCCGAACCCGCCGCCGAGGACCAGTGGACCGTGGTCGACATCACGTCCGGGGCACCTCCCCTCCCGGCGCCCCAGGTACCCGAGGAAGAAGCCGACCTTTGGAAAGACGTTTCGCTCATCGGAGAAACTCACGCGGCTGAATTCTACCCGGAGGAAAAGGCCGCCCGGCCGCCGGCCGCGGCCGCCGAGCCCCAGGCCGAGATCTTCGAGATTTCCCTTGCGGAGATCGAACAGGCCGCGGAGGCGCCGCCCCAGGCGGAGCCGGCCGCCCACACGACCCTCCACGGAACGCCCGTCACGGTCTACGAGGAAGAGCACCGCGAAGAGAAGGTTGCGGCACCGGAGACCCGCCGCCCGATCGAGCTTTCCGTCTCGGAGCAGCCCATGGAACTCCAGTCGTTCGAAAGTCTTGACGAGGCCCATCTCCTGGGTGCCGAGTTCGGCGTGCCGCCCATGATCGAACCCACGGCTATCCCTCAGTCGAAGACCGCTGAAGAAACGATCGAGAAACTCCAAACAGCCGAGATGTACGAGTTCCTTGCTCCCGAGGAGATCCTCACCGAAGAGTCGATCGAGATGGTTCCGCCCGCCGCTCAAGAGCCTTATCTCCGGAAGGAGGCCCCGATTGCGGCGCCTTCCGCGGCGGCGCCGATGGTCGATCTGGACGTCACGCTTGAAGCGATCCCCATCCCCCCGCCTCCGCCTCCCGCGGAAGAGCAGACCCCCGCGGCCGTCCTTCCGCAGGAACCCCCGGCGGCGCCCCGGGCCGCGGCGGCCCTCGTTCCGTCGCCCGAGGAACTCGCGGCTCTTATCGAGCCGATGCTTCGCCGGATCGTGGAGGAACTCCTGCCGAAGATCTCGCGGGAGACCCTGGACCGTGTCGCTTGGGAAGTGGTCCCCGACCTCGCCGAGATCCTTATCGCGAAGGAGATCCAGAACCTCAAGCAGGGCATGTCCAACAACTAACCTGAAACGGAACCTGACAATGATCCCTCGCCGTCTCTTCAGAACCATCCATATCCTTGCGTGCCTGTCGGTCTGCCTTCCGCTCGCCGCGACCCCCGGCTCCGCGGCGCACGAGACGTCAACCGCCTCTCCCGCCGTCAATCCGGTGGCCCTTCTTCTCAAGATGGAAGAAGTCTACAACGGCATTGAGTCGTACCGAGCGGTGGTCGTGAGCCGGGAGCGCGTCCGGAGCGTCCTTCAACCCGAAGACAAGACCCTCTTCGAGTTCAAGAAGCCTTTCGAACTGTTCATGACGTGGATTGAAGGACCGAAGAAAGGGAACCGGCTCTACTTCCGCAGCGGATGGAACGAAGACCGGATCCGCCTCCGGCAGGCGGGGATCCTCGGAGCCATCCCCATCAATCTGGATCCGGCTTCTTCGCTCCTCAGGAATGGAACCAACCACACAATCCGGGAGGCGGGTCTTGGCTTCTTCATCCAGACCGTGACGTCCAACGTGCGGCGGGCGCAAGCGGCCGGCATTCTCGAGATTCGTCCCCTGGGAAAGCGGACCGTCGAGGCGCGCCCCGTCCACGCCCTCGACGTACACATCGGCTCGAAGCCGGGGAACGGCTACTATTGCCGAAGGCTTCTAATAGATATTGACGCCGAGTTCCACCTTCCCATCCGCTTCACAACGTTCGATTGGGACGACAACATCGTGGAGCAGTTCACCTACCGGGATCTGACGCTCAACCCGCCCCTCCCTGACTTGGAGCGCAAGATCTGACGCCTATCCGACGCGGCGACAGCCGGCGGCCGGTGAGGGACGTGACCGGGGGCGTATCGCGATACGCCTCACCCATTTGTGCCCGCCGCAAGGACAGTCCAGGTACGCCTCGGACGCCCGTCCCTGCAAGACTTCATTCATCATCCTCTCCGCCCGCGAGTCGTGCGGCAAGATCCGGACCCAGTCAACGCGCGCGATCTGATATCATTCGCGGAATGAATAAGCGAGAACTCTCTCAACAACTTCCCGACCTGGCGTCGGTCTCCTTCCAGGACCTCACGGCGTTCGCCGAAGGACTGGGACTGCCCCCCTACCGGGCCCGGCAGATCCGGCGCTGGATCGACGCGCGCGGTGCGACGAGCTTCGAGGAGATGACCGACCTCCCCAAGGCGCTTCGCGAAGGACTCGGCGCCCGGGCGAGGATCTTCACGCCTCCGGTCCTCCGGGAAGATGCCGCCCCGGACGGGACCCGAAAGTTTCTCGTTCAGCTTGAGGACGGGCTGACGATCGAAAGCGTTCTGATCCCGGACAAGGACCGGCTGACGCTCTGCCTCTCCACGCAGGTCGGTTGTCCCGTCAATTGTTCCTTCTGCCTGACCGGGCGGATGGGTCTCGTGCGGAACCTTGCGTCCGCGGAGATCGTGGGGCAGGTCCGGTCCGTGCGGGCGCGGACGCCGCGACGGATCTCGAACATCGTCCTGATGGGAATGGGCGAGCCGCTTCTAAACTTCGAGAACGCGGCCGACGCGCTTCGCCGCCTGACGGACCCGAGAGGATTCGGATTCTCGTCGCGCCGGATCACGCTCTCCACCGCCGGAATCGTTCCGGGCATCGAGCGCCTGGGCCGCGAAGGCCCTCCCGTCAATCTCGCCGTCTCGCTCAATGCGACGACGGACGGGATCCGCGACCGGATGATTCCGATCAACCGGAAATGGCCGATCGGCCGGCTCCTCGCGGCGCTCCGCGCCTACCCCCTCCCGCCCCGGAGGCGGATCACGATCGAGTACGTTCTTCTCGGGGGAGAGAACGACACGGACGAGGACGCCCGCCGGCTCGCGGCTCTTCTCAAGGGTCTTCGTTGCAAGGTCAACCTGATTCCATTCAACCCCTTCCCTGGATCGTCCCACCGGATCCCCGACCGGAAAAGGGTCGAACGCTTTCAGCGGATCCTGACCGAAAGTCGGTATTCGGCGTTCATCCGGGAGAGCCGCGGGAAGGAAATCCGTGCCGCCTGCGGCCAGCTCTGGGCGGAGGAGAAAAAGTCCGGGGCAAGTTGAGAGTTGAAAGTTGAGAGTTGAAAGTTGAAGGGTGAAGACGGACCGGCGATCTACCCGTCTTCAACCGGCGGGCCGTCCAACCGGCGCCCGCCAAGGTACCTCTTCGAGAAGTACGGAGCGTCGAGCGAGTCGATCTGCACTTTTCGGCTCTTCCGGGACGCGTGAATGAACAACCGCTCGCCCAGGTAAATCCCCACGTGCGATGGAAACCGGGCGTATGTCCGGAAGAAGACGAGATCGCCCGCGCGGAGATCGCCCGGATCCACGAACCGGCCGAAGAGGAACATCTCGCGGGCCGTTCGCGGGAGGAGAACTCCCGCCGCGTCGAAGGCCGTCCGGACCAATGAGGAGCAATCCATCCCTCTCGCCGTCGTTCCTCCAAAGCGGTACGGAATGTCCAGAAAAACCATGGCCTCTTCAATGACCCGGCCCGCGAGGGTCTCCTCGCTCTGGATTTCACCGGGCCGGCGCTGATCGCCGACAGATGAATGCCGAAGGCCCTCTTGCGGAAAACCATCGCTCTCGGCCCGTGCGGGAACGTCACCGAGAACGAGCGCGCAAAACGCCGCCACGGCCCCGGTCAAGAGCGCGGCGGTTCTCCTCCCGCTCATTCGCCCTCCTTTCGGGCCGCCTCAGAGACAGCCACCCGGCCACCCTCCCACGCCAGAGAGACCCACGTACCGCCGATCCTGAGCTCCAGACGATTGACCCGGCCGGAAGGTTCCATCGTGGCACGGTACGGCATCCCAGCGGCCAGACGGGTCAGATCGATCGGCTTCGCCGCCTGAACGGCCGCGTTCACTTCCCCCGCGGTGAGGCCGAGTCCCCGAGACAAGGAGTAGAAGGTCTGCCCGGGCGCGAGCGTGCCCGAGAGGTCGTAGGATACGTCGACCGGAATCGGCTCGCGGGCCAGCCGGGCGATCGAGACGGCGCCGACCGGATCGCTCAAGATGCGCGAGAGATAGTCGAGCCGCCCCAGGCCTGCCACAATGTAGAGAAGCATCCCAAGAACGAGCATCCCGCCGATAACGGCGACAACGATCCGGCGGACCTGAACCGATCGCGCCGGAGAGACAAGAATGCGGTCAATCTTCTCCGGCACACTTTCCACCTGAATCGCCGCGGTCGTTCGGGGCCGCCGGAGCCGGGGCGCTCCCTTCCTCAACCGGCGGAACCGCCTCGGATCCTTCTTTCCTCTCCCCCGTTTCGAACGGAAGATCCAGGGGAAGCTCGGCGTCCGCCATGTCCTGGAACTCCTTGAGGCTTGGCAGTTGGCTCAGGTCCTTGAGGCCGAAGTATTGGAGAAACTCCGGGGTCGTCCCGTACATGATCGGCTGTCCGGCCACGTCCATGCGGCCCAGCATTCGCACGAGTCGGCGTTCCAGGAGCGTCTTGATCGCCCCGCCGCAGTCAACGCCCCGGATTTGCTCCACCTCCGCCCGGGTAATCGGCTGTCGATACGAGACGATTGCGAGCGTCTCGAGCCCCGCGCGGGAGAGCCGGGCGGGAGTCTTCGATAGGAGACGACGAACCCAGGGGGCGTACTGCGGGCGCGTGACCATCTGCCAGCCCCCGCCGACCTCCACGACGAGAAGACCGCTGTCGCGGACGTCGAGCTCGTCGCGCACCTCCATCAACGCCTCGCGAACCTCTTCTCGGTCCACGCCGTCGAAAAGCTCGGCCATTCGGTCGATCGAGAGCGGTTCCGGCGCCACGAAGAGCACCGCCTCCAGAATGGCCCTGACCTCGCTTCGCGTCACGCCGCGGCCTCGTTCGCCGGCAGGGTCTCCGGCGGATCGTCCGGAACGGCGCGTGTGACGTGGATCGGCCCGAAAAGGGCCACCTGGACAACCCGGACGGCCCGGATGCGGACCAGCTCCAGCAGAGCCAGAAACGTGACGATCACGCCCAAGCGCGTCCTTTCCAGATCAAAAAGATCCTCGAATATCAGGGACTCCGCCTCCTTCAGACGGCTGAGAATATACGTGATCTTTTCGCTCACGGTGATCCTTTCAAGCGTGATCTCGCGAACCCCCTGATCGGAGACGCGATCGAGCACCTTCCGCAAGGAGTCCAGGAGATCGAAGAGCGAGACGCTGCCGGGCAGAAGATCGGCTTCCGGGACAGGCGGAAGAGGCGGCGGTTCCGCCCGGCGCGGAAAAACGTCGCGCCAGACTTCCTGCCGCTTCTCCAGGACCTCGGCCGCGTCCTTGTACCGCTGGTACTCCAGCAGCCGCTGAACGAGTTCCGCCCGCGGGTCCTGTCCCGACTCGTCCTCTCCCTCGGCCGCCGTTTCGTCGGCGGGAAGGAGCATCTGCGACTTGACCTTCGTCAGCGTTGCCGCCATCACCAGGAACTCGCCGGCGAGATCCAGGTTCAGCGTCCTCATCAGGTCGACGTACTCGAGATATTGCTGGGTGATAAACGCGATCGGGATGTCGAAGACGTCGATCTCGTGTTTCTTGATGAGATGAAGAAGGAGGTCCAGCGGACCCTCGAAGACCTCCAGCTTGACTTCGTACCCCATCTCTCCTCCGAAAAACGCCGCTATCCTACCGGAATCGGCTGCCCAAGGCAACAGGAGCGCAGAGCACGGAAGCGGGACAGACAGGGTAAGGTTACGATCGTTCCCGGATCGGAACGTAGTCGCGGCTGGAAGACCCGACGTAGAGCTGCCGGGGACGGCCGATCCGCCGGTCGGGCTCGCCCATCATCTCGGTCCACTGGGCGACCCACCCAACCGTCCGCGCCATCGCGAAGATGACGGTGAACATGTTGAGCGGAATGCCGATCGACTTGAGGATGATCCCCGAGTAGAAATCGACGTTTGGGTAAAGTTTCCGCTCGACGAAGTACGGATCGTTCAGCGCCACCCGCTCCAGCTCGAGGGCCGTCTCAAACAAGGGCATGTTCTCCGCTCCGATCTCGTGGAGGACCCGGTGGCACATGTCGCGCAGGATTTGAGCCCGGGGATCGAAATTCTTGTAGATGCGGTGGCCAAATCCCATGAGCCGGAACGTGTCGTTCTTGTCCTTGGCCCTCGCGATGACGGAGGGAATGTGCTTGGGATCCCCGATCTGATCGAGCATCCGGACGACTTCTTCGTTCGCCCCGCCGTGCGCCGGCCCCCAGAGGGCGCCGATCCCGGCCGAGACGGCCGCGAACGGGTTCGCCAGCGAAGAACCCGCCAGGCGGACCGTCGAGGTCGAGGCGTTCTGCTCGTGATCGGCGTGAAGGATGAAGATGATGTCCATCGCCCTGACCACCGTTTGGCTGATCTCGTACGGCTCACACGGCGTCGCGAACATCATCCGCAGGAAATTCTCGGTGAGACCGAGCGAGTTGTCCGGATAGATGAACGGCTGGCCGATCGAGTACTTGTACGAATCGGCCGCGATCGTCGGCATCTTGGCGATCAGCCGGTGGGCGGAGATCTCCCTGTGTCGGGGGTCATGGATGTCGAGCGAATCGTGGTAGAAGGAAGAAAGCGCCCCGACGACGCCGACCATGATCGCCATCGGATGGGCGTCCCGCCGGAATCCCTGGTAGAAGTCGCGAAGCCCCTCGTGGACCATCGTGTGATGGAGGATGTTCTTCTTGAACTCATCCATCCGGGCGGCGGTCGGGAGATCTCCGTACAGGAGAAGATAGCAAACCTCCAGGTACGAGCTCTTCTCCGCGAGCTGCTCGATCGGGTAGCCGCGGTAGAGGAGGACCCCCTCGTCCCCGTCGATGAAGGTGATCCGGCTCTCGCACGACGCGGTCGATTGGAATCCGGAATCGTACGTCAGGTATCCGAGGGCGGGATAGAGCTTCCGGATATCGATGACGGACGGGCCAATGGACCCGTCGAGAACCGGGAGTTCGACGGCTTTTCCCGTCGAGTTGTCGGTGATCGTTACGGTCTTCTTCGCCATCGAATCGAATCCTGTTCTACGGAGAGTTCTTCGCATCCGCAACGGAACCGGCTTGGATTGGGATCGGTCTAAGCGTTCAGCTTTCAGCGTTCAGCTTTACAATTTTCAATTTTCAATTTTCAATTCTCCGGCTTACTCCACCCTCCCGAGGCGGCGGAGCGGCCAATAGCGCGCGAACGCTTTCGCTTCCACGTTCTCGCGCGGCAGGAATCCCCAGGCGTGGCTGTCGAAGGAATTGTTCCGGTTGTCGCCCAGGACGAAGAGCGTTCCGGCAGGCACCCGGACGGGCGGCAGGTCATACCGCGGGAGCTCCTTGAGATACCGTTCCTCCTGCGGCCTGCCGTTGACGTAGAGTCGACCTTGCCGCACCTCCACAATGTCTCCCGCCACGGCCACGACGCGCTTTACGACGTGCGGGCCGGAGAGTGGAACGTCGGGAGGCGGCGCAAAGATGACAATATCGCCGCGGGACGGCTCGGCAAAGCGGTATGAGACCTTGCTCGCCAGGATACGATCGCCCACGGCGAGCGTCGGCTCCATCGACCCGGAAGGGATCCAGTACCCCTCGACGATGGCCGTCCGGACGGCCATCGAGATGAGAAGCGCCAGTCCCAGCGTCTTCGTCCATTCCCACGCCGCTCGCCGAAACTTGTCCACGCTACTCCCCCGGCTCGTCGCGTCCGATGGCCACGCCGCCGCCCTTCGTCGCCTGCCCCGAGGGCGGAGAGAAGGGCACGGCAACCGGCTTCACGGTCCGCCCGACGACGTCTCGCGTCCCCACGACGCGGAGCTTGTCGAACAGGAAGCGGAACTTCGCCTCCAGGTCGGCCCCGATCGCGTCGCGGATCTCCCCGGGCAGGTCCCACATCTCCTTCTTGAACGGCCCGAAGGTCTTCTTGCGGGCCTTGTAGAAGAACTGCTCCTCCGTCTCCCCTTGCTTCCGCTCACCCGCGCAGTTCGTCCGGCACCAGTCGTAAGCCTTGTCCTTGAGCGCCGCCGGGAACCTGGGATGTTCGTAAATCATGTTCTGGAAGCCCGTCGCCAGATGGACCTCGCTTGTCCCGGTCTCCGGGAACCGGCCGAACGCCTCGTCCGGCAGCGTGGACGCCCCGTGCTGGACGGCGCCGGAGAGTCCGTATTTCTCGCGCGCCGCTTTCGACAGGCTCTCGAGGGTGCCGAAGTCGAGCTTCACCTTCGCCACGGTTCCATCCGGCAGGACGACCCCGCCGTGGGACGTCCCCGTCTGGACGGAGATCTTGCTGATACCCTTGATTCCCCCGCTCCCAAGCTCGCGGCGGTAGACATCCATGAAGGCCGACAGCTCCTCCACCGTGCTGTTCTTCCCCCCCACCTCGCCGATCTCTCCCCCGACCGAGACCGTCACGCCCTTGGGCTCCAGCCCCCGGATGAATTTCGTCATCTCGGCCGTAATATGCGAGTTGTTGAACTGCTGGTCCTCGATCGTTCCCTTCGACAGATCGACGACGGTCGACGCGTCGATGTCGATATTGTAGAATCCGGCTTCCACCGCCTCCCGGGCAAGCGCCTTGAGTGCGCTCACTTCGCCCGCCGGGTCCGCCCCGAACTTCTTCGCGTTGATCTGGAAGTGATCTCCCTGAAGGAAAACCGGCCCCGCGTATCCCTCCCGGATCGCCGCCGCCAGGATGACGACGGCGTATTCGTCCGGCCGCTGTTCGGTATAGCCGATCTCCGACTTCGCGATCTCGAAGAGCACCGGCCCGACGCGCCCGGCCCCCATCGCCCGGAAAATGGCCCTCGTGCAGTCGTAGGTGAGGCCGCGAATGTTGACGGCCGGCACGGTGAAACCGGAGACCTCCCCCCGGCCCATCGCCTCGTACAGGGACTGGATCGACGCGGGAACGATTCCCGATTCCCGCGCGAGAGCGCGGATCGCCCACCGGACGGCGTTTCTCCTCGCCGGATCGGCCTCGAAAACGGCTGCGGTAACCAATCCGTCAATGGCCCGTTCACGGAGCTTTACCCGATCCAGGATGCGGACCAGGCCGGCATCCGAGACCGAGAAAGCGTCACCGTACGACTCAAACGGAGCCCCGAGAAGTGCAGACATCCCGATCCCTCCTTGAAGAAGATGAGCCCGGACGCCCAACGGAAGCCGGCCGATCGGAACGCTCAGGCGGTTTCCGGCGCCGACCTCAAGGGCGGCCCAACCAGGCAGATAGACTGATAGGTGAGCTAAGTCTCAGCGAAGTCCGGCGAAAAGTCAAATACAAACGGAGGGTTGGAAGGGAAAGACCGGGCTTTTCCCCTTGACAGAACGTCCGAATCTCCGTATCAATTGTCCCCTCTCCCAGAGGCGGTGTAGCTCAGTTGGTAGAGCAGGGGTTTCATAAGCCCCGTGTCCGTGGTTCGATCCCACGCACCGCCACCAAGAAAAACAGGCGGTTACAATGACACGGAAATTTTCTCCGGCACAGACTGTGCCGCTTGAGGACGCGCCGGAACAGATCGACCGAAGGCCGTTGAAGGGAAAGAATCTCCCCTTGGCGCATCCCTGTATTCACCGCGAACGCGATGATCTCCCGGAGCCAACCGGGACAAGCCTTGAGAAGTTCCATATCCTCCTCGGCCTTAAGGTATCGGTCCCTTCCCGGCGGCTCCCTCTCCCTCGACACGCGGGCGGCGGGATTCTCCCGGCACCATTCCCACTCCTTGACGGCCATGTTGAACGCCGCCGAGAGGAGTGTCAGTTCCCGGTTGATCGTTCCGGGTCCGACGTCCCGATGGGCCGTCACCTCGCCGGTCTTTCCTTCCCGCGTGTAGGTCGTCCCCTCCTTGCGACGCCTTGCCTTGTACTCCACCAGGACCTTCGGTGTGACCTCTGCAAGAGTCAGAATTCCGAGATACCGCTTGAGCGCGCGCCCTTGCGCTTCATACCGGCTCCGGTGCGGCCTGTCCCCGATATGGGTCTCGATGTAGCGGTCTATCATCTCCCCCACCGTCCGCGTCCGCTCCTCGACGACATTGAACCACCGGCCTTCAACAATCTCCGTCTCGACCTTGGAGAGCACCTTCATCGCCAGCCGCCGGTCCCCTGTCCCGGTCGAGCGCCGGGCCTCCCGGCCCTTCACCTTCAATCGCATCCACCAGACACCGCCCCGTCTATAGAGCCCCATCCGTCACCCCTCCTTTCCGGGCTTGACGGCGGGCCTGGCTTCCCCAGGGCGAGACCGTAGCACTTCCCGCCGGGCTCGGTCAACGATCCGGTCAATGTCGGTCCGGGAGCCGCCGGAGGGCCGCCCAGGGAACTTCGGGGCGGGAGTCGCCGGGCGTTCGAAGGATTTCGCCCAGGCTTCGATTTCTTCATGCCGAAAACGAAGGAGCCCGTGAATCTTCACGGCGGGAATCTTCCCTTCCCCCGCCCAGGCATAGACCGTCTTCGGCTTGACCTTGAGGTAAGCCGCCACGTCCGAAACGGTCATGTAGGGACTTGCGTTGTCCATTAAACAGGTCCTTGAAGGACGGGGTCGGCGGACGGAATTCCCATTGATTCTTCCGCGCCCCGGACGGCCGGAGACAGCAGGGCTTTATGGACAGCACTCTTGGAGACGCCAAGGACGCCCGCTATGGCGCGAATCGACTCGCCGCGGCCTCTAAGGTCAACGGCCGTCCGCAAATCCCCCAGCGCGATTTTCGGACGCCTTCCAATGGGCTTTCCTTTGGCCTTCGCGTTCGCCATTCCCGCCTTGACCCTTTCGCGGATCAGGTCCCGCTCAAACTCGGCCAAGGCCGCGATGACGTGGAACATGAGCCTTCCCGTCGCCGTGGAGAAGTCAAGCGCCTCATGCCGGGAGACGAAAGTCACTCCCAGGTCTTGAATCTCGCGGAGG
>JACPZO010000027.1 GCA_016195465.1 Nitrospirota bacterium | reverse complement strand
AGCGCGGCTCAGGGTCGCGGGGCGCGACGCGGGGTCGTTCGGCGAGATCCATCCGGACCTCGCCCAGGCATGGGAGCTTTCCGGCCCGTGTCACCTGTTCGAGCTGGACCTCGATGTCCTGGCTTCCGGGAGGCGGGGGGGACGGCGGTTCGTCCGTTATTCCAACCAGCCGTCCGTCGAACGGGACTTGGCCGTGATGATCGATTCGGGGGTGCCATACGCCGATGTTCACGGCGTCGTGAGCGGCGTGGACGATCCGATGATCGAGTCGTTCTTCCTTTTCGACCAGTACGCGGGGGCGCCTCTCCCTCCCGGGCGGAAGAGCCTGGGTCTCCGCGTCGTCTATCGCCTGCCTGACCGGACGCTCACGGAAGAGGAAGTGGGCGCGGTCCAGGCCGAGATCGTCAGGCGGCTCGGGGACCGGCTCGGGGCCGAGGTCCGCGGCGCCGAGAGTTCGGGTGAAGCGGAGAATCGGTGAATGGGTGAATGGGTGAATCGGTGAATGGGTGAATCGGAGAGACGGCAGGACCTGGCCGGGGCGTTCGCGCCGGGCGTCCGACGATGCGGTTGCGCGTTCCTGGGTGCAATCCTTGTTATTCTTTCGGCTGTCTCGATCGGGCAGGCCGATCCGCTCCATGGAACGGTTCGGCGAATCTACGACGGCGATACGGTCCTTCTGTCGGACGGGCGGAAGGTCCGCTACCTGGGAATCAACGCGCCTGAATGGGGCCAGCCGTACTCGGCGAAGAGCCGGGCGCTCAACGAACAGCTCGTGAAAGGAAGCCGGGTTCGCCTCGAGCTCGACCGGCGGGAGCGGGACCGGTACGGCCGGACGCTGGCGTACGTCTGGAAAGACGGGACGATGGTGAACGAACGCCTGGTCCGGGAGGGTCTTGCCCATGTCTGGGTGATCCCGCCGAACTTCAAGCACTACGACCGCCTGCTGGCGGCCCAGCGGGATGCCCGAGCGGCCGGGCGGGGGATCTGGAACAAGCTTCGGGGCGACTTCGCCTTCATCCGCGCGAGCCCGGCGGATTCGGGCCGTCCGCCGTTCGTCCGCGTCGTGAACGTTTCTGACCGGGAAGCGGATGTCGCGGGCCACAGGGTCGAGGATCGCGCGGGTCATCGCTTCGTCTTCCCCAGCGTGACCCTGAAGCCGGGGTACGGTCTGATCGTCTTCAGCGGTCCAAAGCCGGGCGCGGATCGGTCCGGTGAGACCGCGGGTTTCTACTGGGGGACTCCGTCTCCCGCCTGGAGTTCGGAAGGGGAGACGGCCGTCCTGGTCGATCCCGCCGGGAACATCATCGACGAGTTCCGGGTCGCGACCAAGAGGCGGGAGAGGAAACGCCGCCAGCTAGGTTCTGAGCGTTCTCCGGACGACTTCCACCGTGTGCTCGGCCCGGGAGATGTAGAGCGCCCGGAGACGCTGGGCGATGACCGGGTAACGGTTGATGAGGGACGTGAGGGCGTCACGGTCGAGCTCAAGGACCTCCACGGCGCCGATCGATCGGATCGTGGCCGTGCGCGGCTGTCCCGTGAGGAAGCCGATCTCGCCGAAGAAGTCATTCTCGCGGAGCCGGGCGAGGTGCACGCCCTTGCCGTGGACGGATGTCTCGACGTCAACCTCGCCGTGGATGAGGACGAAGAGGGACGTTCCCGTTTCCCCCTCGCGGATGATTTCCGTCCCATCGTCCAGTTGACGCAGGGCCATCGGTCCCACGAGGTCCTGGAACGCCTCTTCGGGAAGCCCCTCGAAGAGGGGGAGAATCCCGATCGCGGGGTCGCGCGAGGGAGCGAGATCGATCGACGGAGGCCCTTCGCTCAAGGACGGGGCGGCGGGAGAAAGGGCCGTTGCCGGCGCCGGGCTGGAGTGCTGAGCGGCCAGGTTGTCCAGGCGGGTCCGCGCTTCCGCGTTCGTCGGGTCGAGTCTCAGGATGAGCTTGGTCGCGGCGATCGCTTTCAAGAGGAAGCCGGCGCTGGCGAAGATGTCGGCAGCGGCGTGCCGTCCTTCTTGCTCTCGGCCGCGAGACGGCGCGAGGCCTCCAGGGCCTTGTCCCAGGCTTTCTTTTCGATCGGGTTTCGAACGTCGTCGAAAGTCATGGATTGATGATCGCTATTGGTTAATCGTTAATCGATATTGGTCAATCGTTATTCGTCAATCGTTATTGGTCAATCGTTATTGGTCAATCGTTATTCGTCAATCGTTATTGGTGTCAATCGTTATTCGCCAAACATTGACCAATGACCTTTGACGATTGACCATTAGCCGCTCTTGCCATTAACCATTGACCATTAACCGATAACCATTGACCGGGGTCGTCATGCTTCCAACCGCCCATCCCTTGGCCGTCCTTTTCGGCGATTCGTTCAAGGCCCAATCGGGCAAGTGCGTCTCGTGCAACCGCTGTAAGACATTCTGCGCGGCCTTTCCGCGCCTGTACAGGATTTTCGAAGAGGCCGATCAATCCCCCCTTCGTCCCCCCTTTGAAAAAGGGAGGGAGGGGGGGATTCCTGAAAAGCAACCCCCCCACCCTGATCCTTCTCCGCTATCGGGCAGGAGCGAGATCGATCGCGACCTTCGCGAGGCTCTGGGGCTCTGTTCCCTGTGCGGCCAGTGCGAACTGAGGTGTCCCGCCTCCCTGGACCTGGCCAAGCATATCATGAAAGCCAAAATACGTTACGCCGAAAGCGGGCTGACCCGCAAGGAGCGTCTCGTGACCCTCGTGGATTCCGTCGGCCGATGGGGGAGCCGGCTCGCGCCGGTTTCGAACCTCATGGTCAACAATCCCCTCGTCCGCCGGATCGCCGCGTCTCTGACGGGGATCGATCCGCGCCGAAGGCTCCCCCGGTTCGCCCGCCAGACGTTTCACGACTGGGCGGAAACGAGACGCGGGCCGACGTCGGGGAGTTCGAGCGCGCCGAAAGGGAAGGTCGTCTACTTTGCCGGCTGTACGGCCAACTATTTCGATCCCGCGATCGGCCGGGCGGCCGTGGCCGTCCTGGAGCGGCAGGGGATGGAGGTTGTCGTCCCCGCGCACAACTGCTGCGGCCTCCCGTCCATCGGAATCGGGGACGAGAAGACGGCCCGGTCGCTCCACGAAGCGAACCTGGCGCGGCTTCTTCCCTACGTCGAAGAGGGGTGCAAGATCGTCTGCGCCGACTGTAACTGCGTCCACATGATGCGGAACAACGCCCCGTTCCTTTGGCCGACCCGCGAGACGAACCGCCTGGCGGAGGCCGTGACGGATCTGACGTCCTTTCTGGGAGGACTCGCCCTTCAGGGGCGCTTCGATACGGCGCTCGGGCCCGTGAGCGGGGACATCCGGTATCACTACGCCTGCCACGCCCGGACGCTCCGAATCGGGAACGAGACGATCGACCTCATGCGGTCCATTCCCGGCCTCAAGATCGACTACCTCGACACGTTCTGTTGCGGGATGGGCGGAGCGTTCGGGATGAAGGCGAAGACGTACGATCTATCGCTCGAGATCGGGGCCGATCTCTTCAAGAACGTCCGCAATTACCGGCCGGACAGGATCGTGACGGACGCTCCGCTCTGCGGCCGGCAGATCCATGAGGCGACCGGCGTCCCGACGCTTGCGCCCGTGCAGCTTCTTGCGGAAGCGTATGGAATCCCCACAGCTGGTCAATAGTCAATCGTCAATGTTTGGCGAATAACGATTGACGAATAACGATTGACCAATAACGATTGACCAATAACGATTGACCAATAACGATTGACCAATAACGATTGACCAATAACGATTGACCAATAACGATTGACCAATAACGATTAACCAATAACGATTGACCAATAACCAATAACAGTCTCACTTCTCTTCGATCTCGTAACGGATTCTCCGTGATTTCATCCACCGGACGGCCAGGAGGTCCACGAAAGCCCGGATCGCCCGGCTTCGGATCGAGTGGTGGGTCTGGCCGTGGGCGCGGGGACGGTGCGAGACGGGGACCTCGACGACTTTGTATCCCGCCTGCCGGATCAGGGTCGGGAAGAAGCGGTGCATTCCGTTGAAGGCGGGAATGGACGAGAGGGTCTCGCGGCGGAACGCCTTGAGACCGCACCCGGTGTCGCGGATCGAGTCGCCGCTCAGCCGGTTGCGGACGGCGTTGGCGATCCTCGACGCGGCGACCGTGAGCCACGGGTCTTTCCGCGAGACGCGCCAGCCGGCGGCGGCATCGGCGGCATCGAGGGCCTCCAACAGCTTCGGGATGTCGGCCGGATCGTTCTGCTGGTCGCCATCCATCGTGACGACGATCTCTCCGCGGGCTTGCGAGAAGCCGGCGAGAAGCGCGGCCGTCTGGCCCGATTTCTCCCGGAGCCGGATTTCGCGGAGTTCGGGCACGAGAGTCCCGGTCTCCCGGATTCTCTCGGAGGTGTCGTCCGTGCTCCCGTCGTTGACGACAAGGATCTCGAACTCCGTTCCCATCTCCCTGAGGACGGCGGCGGTCCGCTCGGCCAGCGGGGGGAGGTTCTCGGCCTCATTGTGCGCCGGGATAACGACGCTGATCCGGATGGTCATCGCGGGCTTCCCCCCCCGCGGACCATCAGCGCGAGACCTCCTTGAACGTCCTGGACGGACAACGATGGATCGATCTCCTTGATGCGCTGGACGCGCGATTCCCGGGCCAGGACCGCGGACACCTCCCCCGACTCGATGCGCGCGGCGAGGTGTCCCTCCTCTCCCTCGCGGATCTGGACGACCCGCCTTTCGGAATAGAAAACGAACGACGGTCGGTAAACCTCGTAGATCGCCCATGCGCGTCCGGGCGGAACGAGCGTCCCCGCTTTCCGCGCCAGGTTTCTTCCCGGAGCCAGGAACTTCGCGTCGACGGCCGGGAGGATCGCCGTGACGACGGTGACGAACGCAAGGGAAACCGTCGCCACGCCCGAGAGCCAGGCGGCCTCCCATGTCCTTCGAAAGCCGGCCCATGTTAACGCGGCCGAGCCGATGAAGAGAATCGCGGCGAGGGTCAGTCCCCAAGGGCCAAGGTCGACAGCCTGGGCCGATGGGACCTCGCGGAGAACGAGGCCTCCGTATCTCCCGTACACGAGATCGAGACCGGCGACCCCGACGGCGAGAACGGTCCCGGCGGCGGCCTGAAAGAAAAGGCTCGGCGGGGTTTTCGTCTCCTTTCGCTCTTCCATCCACCGGGAGAAGCGTGTCCCGACGAGAATCGCGGCGGGCGGGAACAGGGGGGCGACGTAGTGGGGGAGCCGGGTCGATGAAAGGGAGAAGAAGACGAAGACGACGATCACCCAGATGGCGAGGAAGACCGGGAACGAGGTAACGGCGTCCAGCCGCGCGCTCGTCCTTATGCGGCTAAAATAACTCCATCCCCCCTTTGACAAAGGGGGGTCAGGGATTGGCTGGGGAAGCCGGGTCAGGACTTCCCGAAGGGCGCCGGGAAGGAAGAGGCTCCAGGGAAAGAGAATGAGAAGGACGACGGGGAAGTAGTAGAAGACCGTCCCCCCGTGTCCGCCGAGGGTCGATGTGTATCGCGTGACCGTGTGGTACATGGCCGCGTCGATGTAGGCTTGGCCGTGGAGGACGAGCATCAGGGCGAACCACGGCAGGGAGATGCCGAGGACGATCAGGACCGAGAGCCAGGGGCGGGCCTCCCGCGCGTACCGTCTGAATCCTCCGGCGGCGAAAAGGAAGGCGGCGGCCGCGAGGGAGACGGCGAGCGGGCCGACCGGCCCTTTCACGAGGAACGCGAGGGCCAGGAGGACGTCGGCGAGCCGGTACCAGGGACGACCGCTGGGCGCGGGGGACCAGTAAGCCCGAAAGAAGGAAAAGAGAGCCCCCGTCGTGAGGAGCAGGAGCGTCATGTCGGTGATGGCGGCCCGGCCGAGGACGAGGAATCCCAGGGACGCCGCGAGGCACCCGGCTGAGTAGATCGCGGCGCGCTGGCCGGCGTGGCGGCGGGCGAACAAGAAGACGAGCAGGACGAGCCCGACGCCTGCCGTTGCGCTGTGGAGGCGGAGCGAGAACTCCGACAGTCCGAAGACCGTCACGGGAACGGCCATCAGGTAATAGATGAGAGGCGGCTTGTCGAAGCGCGTCGCGCCGTTGAAATGGGGCGTGAGCCAGTCGCCGTCGACGGTCATCTCCCGGACCGCTTCGGAGAACGAGGCTTCGTCCCGATCGGTAAGGCCGGGCGTGCCGAGGCGAAAGACCAGGAGAAAAGCGGTCAGCGCGAGCAGGAGGACGATCGGCGCGCGCCGCCACGGGAGCGGCCGGCGGGGGCCGGGCTGAGGTTTGGCGAAATCCGGGGGAGACGGAGTCGGGTCGGTCACGCGCTACTCCGGCATCACGCCGGGAAGGACCGGCGGCGGGTGAAGGGGCTCGGAGAACTCCAGGGCGGCCGCGGCGAGGAGGAGAAGGGCGGCGTTCCACGCTTCGGGAGCGGCTCTCCTGATGAGGAAGCGGTTCGTTGTCCCTTCTTCCGGCGTCGGGAAGGCCGGCGGTCCGGGAGAAGAGGCGGACTCCGCGGGACGGTGTCTCTCGGCGTAGGACGCGCTTCCCGCGAGACGGACGCCCTCTTCAACGGCATAGTACGCGCCGAACTCCGTGACGAAGAGGACGAGGAAAACGAGCAGGACCCAGGGCGTCCCGGTGAGGAGCGAGAGCCCGAGGCCGATCATCGCGGCGGCGGCGATTTCCGGGTAGCGGACGAACGCGTACGGTCCGGATCCGGGCGGGAACGGCGCGGCGATCCCGTCTCCCCGGCACCCGCGGAGCCAGAACCGGAGCGCCTGGCCGAAGACGAGCAGGAGCCAAGCGGGGACCTCGAGCGCGATCGGGGGAGGGGCGAGAAGGAAGGGGCGGCTGGTGAAGAGGATGACCACGCCCGCGAGGAAGGAAAACGAAAGCCGCCCTCTCGAGATCCAGAAGAGGCGCCGAAGCGTCGCGCCGACGGCGTTCGGGGGCGTGATCCGGAGGATCCAACCGGCGGCGGCGCCCAGGAGAATGCCCCCGGCGACGTCGGAAGGAAAGTGGGCGCCGACGGCGACGCGGGCGAGCGCCACCGCGGCGGGCCAGGCGAGGAGGAGAGGCTTGAGCCGGGGGGCCGCGCCCGCCAGGACGACGGCGAGGGCCGTGGTTGTCGCCGTGTGCCCGGAGGGGAAGGTGTCGAGCCCGGCCAGAAAGGAAGGTCCCAGGTTCCCGGCGGAGACTTCCCACATCCGGGGCCTGGGCAGTCCCAGCGTGTGCTTGATGACCTGAGTCGAGAGGCCCGCGACCGCGACCGCGAGAAAAGCCCTGCCCCCCGTCCGCCGGATCGCCGGGTATCCCGCGAGAACGCCGGCGGTATAGAGGATGAGGGCGCCGAGTCCCTGCCAGAGGCCGTCTCCCGTCTCGACGAGGACTTCCATGACGCCGCGGACGGACGAGAGACGCTCCCGGATGACGCCGGCCAGGTACGGGTCGACGATGAGGAGGGCCCACAGAGCGGCCATCGAGAGAAGGACGCCGACGGTCTCTCGCCGGCCGAGGGGGCGGAAGGGTAAGGGGGGGAGGCCGCTGTTCTCCCGTGTCCGATGGGTCATGGAAGGGCTTCGGGAGTCCGCCCTGTCCCCAGATCCTCCGGTGTTTTCTTCGCGATCAGCCAGAGGTTCCGGATGTAGATGAAGAACCCGACGGACTGGCCCAGGATAAAGACGGGATCACTGCGGTGAATGGCGTAGACGAGAAGAATGACGCTTCCGCCCAGGCTGAAGTACCAGAACTGAACGGGGATGACGGACTCCTTCCGCCGTTCGGAGGCGATCCACTGAATCAGGAAACGCATGAAGAAGCAGACCTGGCCGACGAGGCCGAAGATAAGCCAAAAGCTCCACCAATCCATCTGACCCTCCGAAGATCGCGGACCGCGATGCGCGGCCGGCCGAGACCCGCCGCGCAGAATGATATTCGGTTCCGGCGCTCCGAGGCAATCTCTTTCCGGGTCCCGCGAATGATTATCCGCGGATTACGCGGGATTTTTCAGTCCGCCTATCGACCCATCAAGATGGCTGGAGGGAGATCAGGAACTGTTCGACGAGGAGGGGATCGAAGCGGCTTCCCGCGAGCCGTCTGAGCTCGGCCTGCGCTTCGTCCGGCGATCGGGGCGGGGCGTAGGGGCGGGATGTCAGCATGGCGGTATAGGCGTCGACGATGGAGAGAATCCGGGCGCCGATCGGGATTTGTTCTCCGCGGAGGCCGTCCGGATAACCGGTCCCGTCGAACGATTCGTGGTGGTGCCGGATGACTCCCCGGCCCGTCTCGGTCGCCAGAAGGGAGCCCAGAATGTCGGACGCCGTGCCGGGGTGGGTCTGCATCATCTCCCACTCGGACGCGGTGAATGCTCCCGGTTTCCGAAGGATCTGCTCCGGAAAAGTGACCAGGCCCATGTCGTGGAACAGGGAAGCGAAGACAATCTCGCGCCTGAGATCGTCCGCGAGGTCGAGCGCGTCGAGGAGGGGAAGAAGGTGCGGGAGCATGTCGCGGCGGTGCCCGGTCTTGTACCGGCGGTAAGCGTCGAGGACATGGTTGAGTCCCTCCGCCGCGGCCGAGACGAACTCAGGGTTGGGGTCGCCGGAGAGGGTCTCGGCGAGACGGGCGACCCGCTCGGCCAGGACGCTCGCCCGTTCCATGTCGATCTTGTTGAAAATCGATCCGTCTTCCTTGTTGTTGACGTTTAGGACGCCGAGCACGCGGTCGCCGGCCCGGATCGGGACGGACAGGAGGGACCGGGTCTCGTACTGGGCGATGCTCGTCCGCTTGAGGACGAGGTCCTTCTCGATGTCCTCGATGAGGAGGGGGCGGCCTTCCAGCGCCACCCATCCGGCGATGTTGTCGCCGAGCCGGAGGCGCGTTCGGCGGATCGTTTCGTCGTCGAGGCCCCGTGCCGTCCGGATGGCCAGCTCGGCGTTGGTCTCGTCGATCATCATGATGGAGGAGATCCGAACGTCCATGATCTCGCTGATAAGGTCGTTGAGGAGGTCGAAGGCCTTGGTGGAGAGGCGCGTCACGACCCGGTCCGCGGTCATGTCGAACGTGAGGAGGAAGCGGACCTCCCCGCCGGGCTTCGATTCCAGATCGAGTCCCCCCCCGTGGAGCTCGAGGATCCGGCGGGAGATGTACAGACCGAGACCCGTCCGGAACGACGCGTCGGCCCGTGAATCCGCCTCCCGCCCCGGCGGGTCGAAGATGTGCCCGATGTCATCCTCGGGGATGTCGCATCCGTCGCACGCGATCTGGATGACCTGGGTCGGCCTGTTCTCCATCAGGGAGGCGTGGATGGTCGATCGGGGCCTCGCGAAGTGAATCAGGTTCGAGAGGAGGTCCGCCAGCAGGCGAAGGATGCGGTCGTGATCGGCCGGGACCTTCCCCGCGCGGGACGGGATCCGCGTCTTGATCTGAATCTCCTTGGCGTGGGCCTGGCCGCGGACGTGGAGCAGGGCTTCCTCGACGAGCTTGCCCAGGAGGAGGGGCGTCTTGCTGAGGACGATCTCCTCGTCCTCCAGGCGGGCGTAGTCGAGGAGATCGGAGATCATCTGGCTCAGGCGGCCGCTGTCGTGGTCGATGATCCCCAAGAACTCCTGGAGTCGCCCGGCCGGGATGCTTTCGGAGGCGTTCTTGAGGTAGTGGACGGCCCCCTTGATCGCGTTCAGGGGAGTCCGCAGCTCGTGGGAAACGCGGGCGAGGAAATCCTTCTTCTCGCGGTTGGCCTGCGTGAGCTTCGCGTTCGCCTCCCGCAGATCGTTGGCTTTCTCGGCGGACTCCCGCAAGAGGAGGGCGTTCTCGACGATGATGGCCATCTGGTCGGCGAGCGCGGTCAGGAGGGCCAGCTCTTCGCGGGAGAACGACGATCCGTCGACCTTGTTGTTGATGTTGACGACGCCCAGGACCCGGTTCTTCTTGACCAGCGGGGCGCACAGAAGCGAGTGGGTTTCGTACTTGGGATCGGAGAGCTTCCGGAAGCGGGGGTCCTTCTCGATGTCGGGGATCAGGAGTGGCGCCCGCTGCTTGGCGACCCATCCCGAGATCCCCTGGCCGAGCTTCGTCCGGAAGGTGCGGACGATCTCCTCATCGAGGCCGATCGCCTCCTTGATGAAGAGCTCGGAGTTGTCGCGGTCGACCAGGAGGATCGATCCCTGCCTGGCCTTCAGGACGGAGAGGGTGAGGGACAGAACGAGGCGGAAGACGTCGTCGGCGTCGTCGCGGACGGCCGCGCTCCCGACGCGCGAGAGGAGGGAAATCTGCTGGGTGGCCCGCTTGAGGTTCTTCTTGTGCTGGTCGACCTCCGACCGGAGGTTGTCGACCTCGTCCTGAATCGAGTCGATCTTGCTCTTTCGGCGCTTGAGCTGACCTTCGAGCAGCAGGATTTTCTTTTCGAGCGATTTCGGGTCCGAGCGTTCCATTCAACGCGGTCTCAAGCGGCTTCCCGGAACGGCGCCTTCGGGAGGGGGCGTTGAAGAACCCCGCCTTGAAAGGCGGGGATTCTCCTGAAACCCTTCCCAGGGCCGGGTTCCGGCTATTTTTGGGGGCGGTCGGAAGAGGGGGTCTCCGCCCCGCCGCTCTTTTCATCCTTGTCCGACGACACGCCTTTCTTGAAGTTCTTGATCGCCTTTCCGAGGCCCTCCCCGAGCTGGGGGAGCCTCGACGCGCCGAAGATGATGACGACGATCAAGAGGATGACCAGAAGTTCCGGCATACCCAGACCGAACATGTGAGCTACCTCCCTGACGTTCCGCGGAGCGGAACGGGTCCTCCGACGAGATCGGAGGGCGTGTTGATGTTTCGAAACGAATCTTCGCCGCCCGTTCCGATGGCGCTCACCTCCAGGACGCGGACGTGCGCGTCATCGGCCAGCGCGGACACGGCGCGCCGCCCCTCCGCCAGGAGCGCGCCGATCCGGGGGAGAAGGCGGCGGTCGTACAAAGCGAACAACGGTTCCAGCCGGCCGTCCACGCGCGGGATAACGGCCCATGTGTCATCGCCCGCGAACGCGGCCACGCGGCGGGCGGCGTCGGCCGAGAGGGCCGGCATGTCGCAGGCCGCGACGAGCACGCGAGGATGGACGGCGGCCTCAAGGGCCGCTTCGATCCCCATCAGCGGTCCCCGTTCTTCCCGCGAATCCGGGACGCACCTCACACCGAAGTCGGCGAAGAGGGACGGCGTCCGCGTGACGATGAAGAGGTCGTCGACCAGGTTTCCGAGGACGGCGATCGTCCGGTCGAGGATGCACTCCCCGCCCACGTCGAGAAAGGGCTTGAGAACGGGCATACGGTTGTTCTCGCCCCCGGCGAGGATCGCGCCCGAGAGCTTAGGGGACGGGAACGGGCGCCCCTTCTCCGCGTGACCGGTTGAATTGTCGAGGGGCGGATTCATTGATATTTCAAGTCCATACCTTACAGGGCCTAAGGCGCGGTGTCAATCCGATTCAGGGGCGTTGGCAATCCGCATATTACGCAGATTTCCCAGATTGTTGGGCCTGGTATCCGAACCCAGTAATTACGAAACCTCCTCCGCGGATGTGTAGGTTGGGTTAGGCGCGGTTTTTTGCGCCGTAACCCAACAAAACCGTCTTGGCGAATATTCGGTTTGTTGGGTTACGCGATAAAGCCGCTAACCCAACCTACATGACTGTTCTTTCGCTTTACAATTTCCAATTTACAATTTCCAATTTTCAAGGTTTCTTCCTCCTTCTCTTGGGGGGCTCCTCCTGGGGCGTTTCCGAAGACTTGTTCTTGGCGGGCGGTGGATTCGTGAGGATCGCCGAAAACCGCCCGTAGTCGTTCGCGCGGAGAGCGGAGGCGAGCTTCGAGGCCCATTCCGTCGGACCGACGACCCGGCCGCCGAAGAACTGCTCGATATGAAGCGACGGTCCCGCCAGGGAGGCCTGCCGGGCGGCGTTCGCCGCGGCGGGGACTTTCTCCTCCGCCGCGAGCCTGACAAGTTCCCGGAGGAGCGGCCGTACCTCGGCCAGCAGGGGAGCTTCCTGGGTCGCGGGCATCCGCGGCGGCTTGACCGGGAACGGGCGCGAATGATCGCGGATGCCCCAGAGGGCCCTCGCGGCTTCGTGCGCTTGCAGGAGCCGTCCGAGGACCCTGAGTCGGACGGTGTTGGGGTCTTCTCCGGTCGTCGGCGTCCCGGCCTCGTAGGAGAAGTGGCGCGCGCGCCACTGCCGCCAGTCCTCCGCGAAGCGGCCCCGGCGCGTCCACGAGGCGAGGGCGATTTCGTAGGACCGGGCGATCCCCGCCGTCGGCACGGACCGGAGAAGATCGACCTCCCCGGGATCGAGGCCCTCGGGCCGCGAGGCCCGGTCGATCCACTGGTCGAGGCCCGGATCGGCGAGGGCGCCAGGGACGCCGAGATGCGTTCTCACGTCGTTTCTGAGCGATCCGATCGACCGGAGGAAGGCCGTCTTCACGGGGACCGATTCGTCCGTCCGGACCTGTCGGAGGACGTGGTCGGCGATGAGCGCGAGAAGGACGTCCTCGCCCGTCGCGCCCGTGTTGTGAAGCCAGGCGCGGAGGGACCGGAGATACGCCTTGCGGTCCGCCCTGTCGCCGTCCTCCGACGGCGGTTTCTCCGGGAACGGGATCTTCGTCGGGTCGTCGGTGAAGTGAACATTCCCCTCGTCGTCGTGGTATTGGTAAACGGGGCCTTCGGCGGCGGGGGAGGAGGCGGGGAAGAGGT
Source organism: Nitrospirota bacterium (assembly GCA_016195465.1). Lineage (GTDB taxonomy): Bacteria > Nitrospirota > RBG-16-64-22 > RBG-16-64-22 > RBG-16-64-22 > RBG-16-64-22. The sequence continues at coordinate 3,851 of JACPZO010000027.1, read as the reverse complement.
GGAGGGCGACAAAGAGAAGGGAAAAGGCTACACTGAGGGCCGGAATCGAGCGCCGGCCGGAAAATGGATCGATCACGGCTTCCCTCCCTGTCCGCCAGAGTTCAGGGGAATTGTAGATTGAAAATTGAAAATTGAAAATTGAAAATTGAAAAATATAACCGCTCATGGCGGGTTCTTCCACACTGAAGAAGAGGTGAGGCCATGCCGGAGCTCCGGCTCAACTTGATCACGCGGGAATGGGTCATCATCGCAACGGAACGGGCGCACCGTCCGGACGAGTTCAGGCGGGAGCGGTCCCAGCACGCCGCCCTCCCCGTCTCCCACGAGTGCCCCTTCTGCCCGGGACAGGAGGCCCGGACGCCCGACGAGACTTACCGGGACGGGGATCCCTGGCGCGTGCGCGCCTTCCCGAACAAGTTTTCGGCCCTCTCGCAGCAAGGCGAGCCGCGGCGCCTCGTCACGGGGCTCAAGAGGACGGTCGAGGGGGTCGGGAGGCATGAGGTGATCGTCGAGACCCCGCGCCACGACGGGCATCTCGCGTTCCTTTCCGACGCGGAATTCGGGCCGATCCTGTCGGCGTACCGCCACCGCTTCCTCGCTCTCTACGCCGATCCGCGCGTCCGCCACGTCATCCTCTTCAAGAACCACGGCGAAGAGGCCGGAACGTCCCTCGCCCATTCGCACGCCCAGATCGTCGGCACGCCCGTCGTTCCCCTGCAAGTGCGCGACCGTTTGGTGGAGTACATCCACCATTTGGACAGCTCGGGGGAGTGCTTGATGTGCCGGATCGTCGCCGACGAGCGGGCCGACGGGACGCGGATCGTCGCCGAGAACGATCGCTTCACCGCCTTCGTTCCGTACGCCGCCCTCTCTCCGTTCCACCTGTGGATCTTTCCCAAGGACCATCATTCCAGCTTCGGGGGCATCCCCGACGAGGCCCTTGCCGACCTGGGCCGGGTCCTCGGCAAGATCCTCCGCGTCCTCTATTTCGGCCTCGGCGATCCGCCGTACAACCTCGTCCTCCGGTCACTGGGGCCGGAGGAGGCGGAAGTCGACTACTTCCACTGGTACATCGCCGTCGTCCCGCGCGTGGCGAAGGCCGCCGGGTTCGAGCTGGGATCGGGGATGTACATCAACACCGCCCTCCCCGAAGAAAGCGCCGCGTTCCTGCGGGGGGTCCGGGACCCAGCGTCGGCGAAAGCCTGACCTATCCGAGGCCGCTCAGACCCTTCTGATCCGCCTTCGAGCGTTGCTGGCGGAGAAAGAGTTCTACTTTGGATTTCGAGAAGGAGATGTTCCGGGCCGGGGTTTGAGGGCGTTGTCCTTCGGGTCTTGAATGAAGGCTTCGGTTCTCCCTTGACTCCCCTTCTCTCCTCTGGCAGATTGCGCGCGTGTAAGGCATGCTTCCTTGAGCCCTAAACCTCCCAGAGGGCCTAATGACCGGAAGTAGCTCGCCAACCCGCTTCGATGCAAGAAAAGCCCGTTCTATTCCTGCCTTTTGCCGTTCGAACCCTCGACTTCCAATTCTCAATCGCTCTTGTGACCTAGGGAGGGGCGGGCACGGTGTGTCCCGCCTTGCGGGACCGGATGATTGGACGAATTTCGTAGAGCGGGTCACCGACCCGCCTAAACCGGTTCGGAGTTGCTTTTGCAAGGCTGAAGCCTTGCCCTACGGGGAGAACTTTTGCCAGACTATCGCCGACGGGTCTGTAGGGCAACCCTTCAGGGTTGCTTGGCCTAAAGACATTGGACGAATTTCGTAGGGCGGGTCACCGACCCGCCTAAAGACTTGGAGGCCGAGACTCCCCGCTTTTCAAGGCGGGGTTCTTGAACCTTTTGCCCGAATGATGAGACTCACGCACGAAAGCCATTGGGGCCCGAATTCCCCAATCCGGGTTACAGGGCATGTCTTGACGCAGGGGAATTGCCGATGAGGCTGATCGCGAGGCTCATGCAGGGCGCGGGACGGGTCTGTTTCGTCATTCTTGTCCTGTGATCATCCGCGTCTCCGTCGCGGGCGGAGGACGTGTCGTTCGTCCAGGCGTCGGGCGATGAGTTCCAGGCCCGCCTGTCGCGATTCGGGTTTTCCGGATCGGGGGCATATCTGACGGCGCAGGCGGATCCTCAGCAACAGGAGGGCGCGCCGCCCGCCGGGGGTGAGACGGCCTTCGTGCAGGCCGCGTTCGTTCCTCCCCCCCCGCCCGCGCGAACGCAGATCACCGGCGAGAACCGTCTCCTGTTCAATCACAACCGCGTCAAGGGCGCGCAGGAGCGCTCCTTCCTCAAGCGGGGCACGAACTTCGTCGAGGAGCTGGACCTCCAGCTCAACCACACCTGGGACAACGACGTGCAGTTCGAAGGCTTCCTGGGCGGCCGGGTCACGGACGATCCCACGGTGGACACGGAGCGGTCGTCGCTCCAGAGGTTCTACCTCAAGTTCACGGGGATCACCTTCCAGGCCACGCTGGGCGATGCCATGGCCAACTTTTCCCAGTATACGATCCAGCGGAACATCCGCGGTCTTTCCGCCTACAAGGACTTCGGACTCGTCGAGGGGCTGCGGGTGAACGTCTTCGCCGGACTGGTCGTCAACCGGTGGGAGGATCTCTGGAAGGACCCGCTCAACAAGACCTACATGCGCTACGCCGAGGGCCTTCGCCTGGAGCAGAGGTTGTCCGAGGCCTTCTCCTTCAACCTGAACGCCGCCGCTTTCAAGGACGACCGGGGCTCGCTTCCGGACCCCCCCAGCCGGGCGCCGCTCCGTCCGTCTCCAAGCCGATCGAGAACCACGTCGGGAGCCTGGAGTTCTTCTTCAAGCCTTCGCGGGACTTCCGGATGGAAGGAGAGGCGGCGAGCTCATGGCTCGATGCGGACACGACGACGAGCGAGGCGGCCAAGAAGAGCGACCAGGCCTACCGGGTGGACACGCGCTTTCGGGTCGGCCCGGTCCGGATCGGCGGCGGGTACAACCGGATCGAGCCCGACTTCTTCACCGGCGGCGGGTTCGCCCAGGCGGACCTGGAGGAGTACTACGCCAAAGCCGAGGTGGACGTGGCCCAGCCGCTCCTGGTCGGCGCCGCCTACCGCGACTCCTGGGACAACGTCAAGGGGCAGAAGGAGTTCCGGACAAAGATCAAAAAGCCCGAGGGGTTCTTCATGTTCACCGGGATCCCGGGCGTCTCCCTGGAGGGGCGGGTCAAGGACATCCACACGACCACCTCGGACAACCTCTCCGACTTCTCCACCCTGACCACGGGCGGGAATCTCTCCTGGCAGATCGGTCCGGTCCGTCTCTCCGGCTCCTACGAGAACCGCGACAAGCGGGACGCCAACGACAAGAGCCGGGAGGGGAAGGGACAGCTCGTCACCTCACGGCTGGACCTCCAGCTTGGGGGCGAGAAGCTCTCGTTCACCCCGCACATGGGGTACGACCGGGACACGGACAAGACAACCACGGCCAAGACCGTCCAGCAATCCACGTATGGCGGTCTCGTCTTCTCCGTTCCCTCCAAGGTGGACTTGGAGCTTTCCTACCGTCACTGGGACACGGACACGGACCAGGTTGGTCAGGACACCACGCGGACCGAGGGAAGGGCCGAGATCCGCTTCTATCCCTTCAAGGACACCTCCAAGCTCGTGAGTTTCGCGTACATCGAGAGAGACTACGAGTACGAGAAGACGGCCGAGACGCAGAACAAGGGGTACACGGAGAGGACGGTCCAGGGGCGGTTCAATTACAGGTTTTAGGGGCATCCGGTGAATCGGTGAATCGGTGAATGGGTGAATGGGTGAATCGGTGAATGGGTGAATGGGTGAATGGGTGAATCGGTGAATCGGTGAATGGGTGAATC
>JACPZO010000141.1 GCA_016195465.1 Nitrospirota bacterium | reverse complement strand
TGCGGAAAAACCCCTTTCGCCCCCTCTCCCTCTGGGAGAGGGTTGGGGTGAGGGTCAATACAATCAACCGCTTGCATAACCCCCTCACCCTCGCCCTCTCCCCCTGCCAGGAGGAGAGGGGACTTTTTCCGCAACCTGCTAGGAGGTTGATGAAAAAGTCTTTTCCCTTCTCCCTCCGGGAGAAGGTCAGGATGAGGGGGATATTCGAAAAACAAACGTTTATGAAAGCAAGATCGCCCTCACCCCCGCCCTCTCCCGAAGGGAGAGGGAGTTTTTCAGCAACCTGCTAGAAGTACGGCGTCGGCGGATAGTGCGCGATCTTTTTCTCGTCCAGAAGGGCGACGGCCTTCTCGTAGTCCTCCGGGACCACGTGGATCGTCCCGTGGTAAGGCTCCACGGTCGAGACCGTGCGAACCCTGATCGTGACGCCCGCCTTCCGAATCAAGGCCTCCGCTTTGTCATAGTCGCCGTTCATGTAAGCCACCCGGATCGGCCTCGTGACGATCGTGCCGATACTGCCTCCGCCCGCCTGAACCGCCATCCCAATGCCCCCTTCCGAAGCAAGATGCCGAAGTGCTCACTCCTCCCCCTTGAGGGGGGGGAAGGTGGGGGTGAAAACACCAGCCCTCTCAGCGCCCCCATCCTGACCTTCCCCCATCGAGGGGGAAGGGATTCCGTCAAAGAACCGTACTGCTCCCCCGGACTCGGCCGGGCCGGCTTACCGGCCGACCAGCGCGGCCTCGACCTGCCTTTCGACCGACTCGGCGATCCGCCGGGCGTACCGTTCCCGCAGGACGCTCGCGTACTCGTTGATGTTCCCGAAGTAGAGGCAGTGGGTCGCGCACATCTGGGCGCAGGCCGGCCAGAGCCCCCGGTCCACCCGCTCCATGCAGTAGTTGCACTTCACGACCTTCTTCGTCTTCGGGTTGTACTGGGGCGATCCCCACGGGCAGGCCGTGATGCACGTCTTGCATCCGATGCAGGCCTTCTCGTCCACGAAGACGATCCCGTCCGCGCGCTTCTGCATCGCGCCCGTCGGGCACGCGGAGACGCAAGCCGCCGGATCGCAGTGATGGCAGGACATATAGACGAACTGCGACTTGAGCCGTCCCCCCACCACTTTCGGCCCGACCTGGATCATCCGGACGAGCCGCGGCCCGACGGGAAGATCGTTCTCCAGCTTGCAGTGGACCTCGCAGGAGAAGCACATGATGCACCGTTCCGCGTCGTGGAACATGTGGTACATCGGCGTGTTCCCGCTTTCGAGCGTCGTCCGGGACTGCCGTCCCATCGCCGGATAAGCGGCGTTGTCGCCCGCCTTCTTCGCCGCGAACCCTTCTTCCGCCTTGAACTCGTGCATCATGAACCCTCCAGGACTTCGACGAAACGCATCAGATCCCGGCGAAGAGATCGGTCGACCGGCTGTGCTCGAAAAGGTTCCCCGGCTCGGTCTCCTTCCCCTCGTACACGACCTTTGCCTTCTTCTTGTCGAACTTCGGCGCGCCGCCCTCCGCCACGCCGTTCACGTAGGCGCCCAACTCCGTTTTCGTGTCGACGCCGTAGTCGGGAGACAGATCGGTCACGAGGTTCCGGGCGATCTCCACCGCCCGGGCCTTGTCCGTCCCCTTCTTGTAGACGCACACGAGCTGGGCCTTGTACTCCGGCTGGTTGTAGACCGGGTCCTTGATGATGTCGTCGATCAGGAACGAGACGTTCCGGTTCGTGAGCCCGGGGACGAACGGCTGGTACTCGTCCGTGGAACAGCAGACCCAGACCTGCCGCGGGTCGGTCTCCTCCGTCACCCACGCGAATCCTTCGATCTCGGCCCGCTCGGACTCGACGATAACGCGGTCGCCGTCGGCGATCCCCAGCGCCTGCGCCATGAGCGGGTGGACCTGGATGAAGCGGTCCGGCTCCAGCTCGTCGCACCAGGGCCACCAGTGCCCCATCTCGTGGAACGAGGAGACGATCCGGCCCGTGCAGAGGATGACCGGGTAGTTCGCGAACTCCTTCGGGTTCGAGACCGGCGTGTGCCCGCCCTCCCGGTGCTGGGGCACGTAGTCCCAGCCGAGGTCGCGGAGCGTGCTGGACGCGATCTCGAGCTTGCCGGACGGAGTCGGGAACCTCTTGTCGGAGCCGGGGTAGTTCTCCCCCTCCTGGAACATGATCCACTTCCCGCGGAGCTTGGCCTCGGGCGTCTCGAACCGCATCGCGTCCTGCTCGGTGAAGACGGGCCACATGACGCCGCCCTTGGGCGTCGCGGCCGGATCGAGCGTCTTCTTCGTGGCGCCGGCCGTCATCGGCTCCTGCCGCAGGAAGAACTCCGTCCACTTGACCATGTCGGCGATCCAGGCGTTCCCCTTGCGCTCCTTCATCGTCTCCATCGGGAAATACTTCTCGAACTCCTCCTTCGCGAGGACCCGCTCCGCGAGGCCGACCACGACGTCGAGGTCGTTCCGGCATTCCCAGTTCGGCTCGATCGACTGGTTGTACCAGGCGAGCAAGCGGTTGTTCCCGTGGTGGACCAGGCCCTCCCGCTCGAAGTGGGACGTGATGGGGAAGGCAACGTGCGCGTGATGGTAGGTGAAGTTCGGGTGGAACGCGTTGTGAATGGCGATGTCGATGTTCTTCTTGAACGCCCCCGCGTACTTGTGCGTGTTCGGCATCTGGGCCAGCATGTTCCCGTTCCACCAGACCGCGCGGATCGGGTACGGCTTCTGCGTGGAGATCACGTTCGCGAGCCCCGCCGCGGAGACGTCCCCCATGTTCACGAGCTTGTCGGAGAGGATCGGCCGCTTCGGCTCGGGCAGGTCCTTGAGGTCGGTGCCGGGACTCAGCGGCGGACGGCAGTTGTGCAGCCAGTTCCAGCCGCCGCCCGGGACGCCGATGCTCCCCGTCAGCGCGACGAGCGCGCCGTAACAGCGGTTGACGTTGTTGGAGTTGTAGGTCTGGGCCGTGCCGAGCGTTCCCGTCACGGAGAACGGACGGTTGTTCCCGATGACCCGGGCCGCGCGGATGATCGTCTCCTTGGGGACCCAGGTGATCTTCTCCGCCCGCTCCGGCGGCATCTTGTCGATGAGCGGCCGCCACTCGTCGAGGCCGTGGACCCACTGGTCCACGAACTCCTTGTTGTACAGGCCCTCATTGAGCATCACGTGGATCATCGCCATGACGAACGCCGCGTCGGTGTTCGGGCGGAGCCGGACGGCGATGTCGGCCTTGGCCATGGAGGGGTGGAAGCGGGGATCGACCCAGATCACCTTGCACCCCCGCTCCTTGGCGTTCAGGACCCAGTTGATCGTGATGACCTCGTTCGCCCCCATGTTGGAGCCGGCCACGAGGAGAGAGCGGGAATTGACCCAGTCCATCGAGGGGTTCGTGAGGCGGCCGTACTCCTTGGCCCCGAAGAAGTAGTGCATCGCCACGCCCGGGCTCTCCGTGCAGATGGGACCCTGGCCGACGATGTTCGGCGTCCCGAAGACCTTCCCCAGGCGTGCGGCCGCCTCCTTCCAGCAGAAGTCCGATCGGCCGGTGCGCTGGATGTAGAGCGCCTCGGGGCCGTACTCTTTCTTAACCTTGAGGAGCCGCTCGGCGGCGAAGTCGAGCGCGGCGTCCCACGAGGCGCGCTTGAACTCGTCGTTCAGGGTCTTCCGGACCATCGGGACCTTGAGGCGCAGGGGATTGTAGATGTGCTGAAACTGGCCCGACCCCTTACAGCAGAGCGCGCCGTAGTTGTTCGGGTTCTCCGGGTCCCCCTTGATGTCGACGACCTTGTTGTCCTTCACGTAGACGAGCATCCCGCACGTGGACTCGCACTGGTTGTTGCAGTGCGTCACGACGACCCTGTCGTGCTCGCGAACCGACTCACCCGCGTACCGAAGCGACATTGACCACCTCTCCCGTTTTGTAGACGTTTCCAGATTGAACCGGGCCGCACTATAGGGAGACGATCGAAACGGGTCAAATTCATCTTTCAAATTCATTCATAATTCCCGTTTATTTCCTGAAAGTTATGCGGGTATTGCGAGAGCTAATGCCCCCGGGCGGGCGGTCGCCGGAGGCAGAAAGTTCGCCTTGATTTGACCCGGCCGCTCTGCTACACTCCGCGCGGTTTTTTGCCTGGACGCGGACAGGCTGCCTTTCCCCAATCCAAAGACTCCAACACGATCGTTGGCTCCAGTCGTTTTTGGTTCCGGTGGTTCCGGCAAGGAGGGAACGACATGCATACCGTCGAGTCTGTCGAGCGGATCTACTCCCGCTACTCGGGCATCTACGACCTTCTCTTTGGAAAGATCTTCCATTCCGGACGCGAGCAGGCGGTCGAGATGATGGACCTGTCCCTCGGCGACCGGGTGCTCGAGGTCGGCGTGGGAACGGGGCTGTCTCTCTCCTTTTATCCGCGGAACTGCAAGGTGACCGGGATCGACATCTCGGAAGGAATGCTGGCGGAGGCCGAGAAGAAAGTGGCGGAAGAAGACCTCCGGCACGTCTCGCTCCAGAAGATGGACGCGCTCGACATGGAGTTCGCCGACGACACGTTCGACCGGGTCCTCGCGGCCTACGTCGTGACGACCGTTCCCGATCCGATCCGGCTCGTCCGCGAAATCAAGAGGGTCACGAAGCCGGGCGGCCGGTTCGTTCTCCTGAATCACTTTCAAAGCACGAACCCGGCGTTCGGATGGATCGAGCACGTTATCTCGCCGCTGACCAAGAGGGTCGGGTTCCGGACGGACCTGGCGCTTGACGATTTCGCCCGGATGGCCGACCTCAACGTGCGCCTGATCAAATCGGTCAATCTGTTCGGCCACTGGAAGACGGTGGAGTGCGTGAATATCAAGTAACCGGCTGGAAGACCCTGCATTCAAAATCCACGAACAGGGACGCGGTGGAACAGGACCTTCCCTTGCCCTGAGGGACAAGGGAATCTGGGCCTGAGTGCTCCCGGACTCAAGTGAGCGGAGGTGGCGTGTGTCTGAAGCGATAGCGGCAAACCGGACCATCCTTGTGGTCGGCGGCGGGATCAGCGGTCTCACAACGGCCATCGAAGCGGCCGAAGCGGGCGCGGACGTCCTCCTCGTCGAGCGGAACCCCTACCTCGGCGGACGCGTGGCCCAACTCAACAAGTACTTCCCGAAGCTCTGCCCTCCCTCCTGCGGGCTCGAGATCAATTTCCGCCGGATCAAGGCGAACCCCCGGATCAAGGTCTTCACGATGACGGAGGTCGCCGGGATCTCGGGGGAGGAAGGGCACTTCCAGGTCGCCCTCAAGACCTCCCCCCGGTTCGTGAACGAGCGATGCACGGCCTGCGGCAAGTGCGCGGAGGCGTGCGAGGCGGAGGTAGCCAATCCCTTCAACTTCGGCATGGACCGGATGAAGGCCGCCTACCTTCCCCACGACATGGCCTTCCCGCTCCGGTACGTCGTCGATCCTTCCGTCCTGGGAACGCCGGACCAGAAGAGGATCGTCGATGCGTGCGCGTACGGCGCCGTCGACTTCGACATGCAGGCGAGAAACGTGACGCTCACCGTGGGATCGATCGTCTGGGCGACCGGGTGGGACCCCTACGAAGCCGGGAACCTCCACGCGTACGGCTTCGGAATGTTCCCCAACGTGATCACGAACATGATGATCGAGCGCCTCGCCGCCGTCGGGGGACCCACGAAGGGCCGGATCGTCCGGCCGTCGGACGGCAAGGAGCCCAAGAACGTCGCCATCATCCACTGCGCGGGCTCCCGCGACGAGTTCCACCTCCCATTCTGCTCGAGGATCTGCTGCATGGCCTCCCTCAAGGAGGCGCAGTTCGTCCGCGAGCAGTACCCCGATTCGAAGGTCACCCTGTACTACATCGACATCCGGGCCCTCGACACGCTCGAAGACTTCTACGTGAAGGTGAAGAGCGATCCCAACGTGACGTTCATCAAGTCCAAGGTCGCGGCGATCCTCCAGGACGACCCCACGGGGGACCTGATCCTCCAGGGGGAGAACACCACGGCGAGGGAGAGGTACCTGAACCGCCACGACCTGGTCGTCCTGGCCACGGGGATGAACCCGACCACCGCCCGCGAGAAATTACCCGTCGAGGTGGCGACGGACCAGTACGGCTTCGTGGCCGCCGATTCCGGCCGGCCCGGCATTCACGCCGCGGGATGCGCGAGGGGGCCCCTCGACGTCGCCGCCGCCGTGCAGCAGAGCACCGCCGCGGCCCTCAAAGCGATCCAGTCCATTTCCAGGAGGTAGTTTGATGGAGAAAAAGACGGGGGTCTACCTTTGCTCGGGGTGCGGGATCGGCGAGGCGGTTGACATCGCCAAGCTCGAAGCCCTCGCCGCCAAGGAGGGAAAGACCCAGACTGTCAGAACGCACGCCTTCCTCTGCGGTCCGGAGGGCGTCGACCTCATCAAGAAGGACATTGCCGGAGAGGGGATCAACGCCGTCGTGATCGGCGCCTGCTCCCCCCGCGTCAATACCGACGTCTTCGCCTTCGGACCGGCCCTCGTCGAGCGGGCGAACCTGCGGGAGCACGTCGCTTGGTGCCAGACGCCGAATACAGAGGACACTCAGGCACTCGCCCACGACTACCTGCGGATGAGTCTCGTCCGGATGCAAAAGACGGAGTCGCCCGCTCCTTACCTTTCGGAGGACTTCGCGAGGAGCGTCCTCGTCATCGGGGGCGGGATCACGGGCATGACGGCCGCTCTGGAAGCGGCGGAAACCGGCACCGACGTCGTCCTGGTCGAGAAATCCCCGGCCCTCGGCGGGAACGCCGCCAAGCTCCACAAGCGGACGCCCACGCGCGCGCCTTACCGCGAGCCGGAGGACACCGGCGTGCGCGAGGCCATCCGGCGGGTCATGGAGCATCCGCGGATCAAGGTCCACACCGGAGCCGAGGTGGCGAACACCAAGGGAGGCCCCTGCCTCTTCGACGTCACCATCCGGAAGGGGTCCGAGACGATCGAGGAGCGGATCGGCGCGATCGTGATGGCCACGGGCGCGACCCCGTACGATCCGGCCAAGCTCGGGGACCTGGGGTACGGCCTTTCTCCCGACGTCATCACGATGGAAGCCTACGAGGCGATGGCCCAGAAGGGGAAGATCGTCCGTCCGTCAGACGGGAAGGAAGTCCAGCGCGCGGCGTTCGTCCTCTGCGCCGGGTCGCGGGACGAGAAGCATCTTCCGTACTGCTCCGCGTATTGCTGCGGCGCGGCGATGAAGCAGGCCGTCTACCTCCGGGAGCAGAACAGGGACGCGTCGATCTATCTCGTCTACGACGAGATCCGGACGCCCGGCCAACTCGAAGAATTCTACCGCCGCGTCCAGCAGGACGGGGGAATGTTCATCAAGGGCAAGGTCTCCGGCGTCAAGGAAGAGCCCGGCAAGCGGCTCTCCCTGGAAGTGACGGAGGCCCTTCTGGGCAGCTCCCCCGCCGTCATCGGCGACCTGGACCTCGTCGTCCTGGCCACGGGGCTCGTTCCCAACGCCGGCGGCGACAACGGCGGGGTCCTCCATCTCGAGTACCGCCAGGGCCCGGAGCTTCCGACCCACAAGTACGGCTTCCCCGACTCGCACTTCATTTGCTTCCCGTACGAGACGCGGAGGACCGGGATCTACACGGCCGGAACGGTCCGGCGCCCGATGGGGATCGCCGCCGCCCGTGAAGACGCGGCCGGCGCCGCCCTCAAGGCGATCCAGGCGATCGAGATGACCACGCGGGGAGCGGCGGTCCACCCGCGCGCGGGCGACCTCACGTACCCCGAGTTCGCCATGCAAGGATGCACGCAGTGCAAGCGGTGCACCGAGGAATGCCCCTTCGGCGCCATCAACGAAGACGAGAAGGCCAACCCGATCCTCGTCGCCACCCGATGCCGGCGGTGCGGCACCTGCATGGGCGCCTGTCCCCAGCGGATCATCTCGTTCAAGAACTACTCCGTGGATATGATCGGATCGATGCTCAAGTCGATCGACGTTCCCGGCGAGGAAGAGGAAAAGCCCCGGATCCTCGTGTTTGCGTGCGAGAACGACGCCTACCCGGCCCTCGACATGGCCGGCATCAACAGGATCCCTCTGAACCCGCACGTTCGGATCATTCCGGTCCGGTGCCTCGGCTCGGTCAACCTCGTCTGGATCTCCGACGCCATGTCCAAGGGATTCGACGGCGTCATGCTCATGGGGTGCCGGCACGGCGACGACTACCAGTGTCATTTCGTCAAGGGAAGCGAGATCGCGAGCGTTCGCCTGTCCAAGATCGCCGAAACGCTCTCCCGGATGGCCCTCGAGTCGGACCGGGTCCGCCAGGAGGCGATCTCGATCATGGACTTCCGGCGTGCCCCGGAAATCCTGAGCGCGTTCGCCGAATCGCTTCAGGCGTTCGGCCCCAATCCGATGAAGGGTTTCTGAGGAGCCGGAAGAAAATTAGAGGAGGAACACGAATGGCAAGCGCCGCAGAGTCCAGTCTGGGCACGGTGGCCTACGATCCCGGGTTCGCCCGGGACGTCTTCAGCCGTGTGAAGACTGCCGACCGGGTCTACCTGTGCATGCAGTGCGGAGTCTGTTCGGGATCGTGCCCGCTCACGCCGCTCTTTCCCGACTTCTCCCCGCGGGTCTTCATCTACCTGACGCAGACGGGGAACCTCGGCGAGCTTCGCCGCCGCGCGCACCTCATCGACAAGTGCCTGGGGTGCTACACCTGCTCCCAGCGGTGCCCGCGCGACGTGAACCCCGCCGAGGTCGTGGAGGCGCTCTCCCACGTCGTCCCCAAGTACTTCCCCGAGGCGGTCCACAAGCACGAGGCTGTCATCACCCAGGAGTACGTCGATCAGATCATCGGAACGGGCCGGCTCAACCTCGCCCGTCTTCACGTCATGTCCCTCCTCAAGACCGGGCGGTTCCTGGAACTCCTCGCGCCGGCCGAAGCCAAACAGGGATTCAAACAATTCATCACCGGCCGGATGTTCAAGCTGATGCGGCTCGGCAGCCCCCGGGCCTGGCGCTCCGGGCTCAAGGGCGCCCTGACCCAGATCAAGGAGAGGCGCGCGAAGGAGGTGGCGGCGGCATGAAGAAGGTTGCTTATTATCCGGGATGCGCCCTCAAGACCATCGACCGGGCGTACGACGACACATCCAAGTACGTTGCGGGATCCCTGGGATTCGCTCTGGAGGAAATCGGCGACTACAACTGCTGCGGAATCGGAGAGCTCAAGAGCCAGGGGGAGGCCGGGTTGATGCTCCCCGCCCGGAACCTGATGCTGGCCAAGGAACAGTTCGGCGCCAAGGACCTCGTGATGTCCTGCTCCGTCTGCTACCACGAGCTCGCCCGGGCCAACACCATCCTGAACAAGAGAGCGGACGAGAAGGAGAAGGTGAACGATCTTCTCCGGACAGGGGGCGGTTCAGGCTACGAGGGGGACGTCGAGCCGCGCCACATCATCGAATTCCTCTTCAACGAGGTCGGCGTCGCGGGAGTGAAGGCCAAGGTCAAGAAGCCGCTCACGGGCCTCAAGGTGGCCCCCTACTACGGCTGTCTCTACTCGCGCCCGTCGGTCTACACGGGGACGGCCCGGAACCCCAGGATGGACGACGCCGAGCGCCCGCGGTTCATGCACGCGCTCCTGGAGGCTTGCGGCGCCACAACCGTCTCGTACGGAAACGAGACGTCGTGCTGCGGCGGCCGGTCCCTGATCCAGGACGAAGACACGTCCTTCCGGCTCATCTACGACACGCTCTCGAAAGCGAAGGCGGCCGGGGCCGACGTCGTCGCCCTCATCTGCCCCAAGTGCGCCGGCGGTCTCGACATCATGCAGGAGAACGTCCTCAAGGCGGCCGAGAAGCGGGAATCCGGGGCGGGAAAGAAGGGGCACATCCCCATCGTGTACGCGACACAGCTCATCGGCCTCGCCTTCGGCGCGAGCGCCGGCGAGATGAAGCTCGGAGACATGGAGACCGGCGCCGCCTCGGTCCTCTCCTCAAAAGTCCGTTAGGGTCGGAGTTCTCGCGTCACGAAACGGATGGGCGGTTTCCATCCCGCATCAAGCGGCCTTCCGCGGCGTGACCTCCCGCTCAAGCCGCTCGGCAAGCTCCACCTCCGCGCGCTGCAGATCGTAACGCCCCTGCAGGTTCATCCAGAACTGCGCCTCCATGTCGAAGTAACTGCCGAGGCGGAGCGCAGTATCGGCCGAGATCGCGCGCATCCCTTTCACGATCTCGTTGATACGGCGGGCGGGGACGCTCGTCTCCTTCGCGAGCCGGTACTGGCTGATCCCCAGAGGCTTCATGAAGTCCTCCAGTAGGATCTCGCCTGGATGTATCGGCGGCATGTCAGACCGCCCCATCTTGGGCCTTCTGCTCGAGGCTCTCACGCTGCACACCTCCATTTAGTGGTAATCCACAATCTGGACATCATAAGCATGCCCGTCTTTCCACGTGAAGCATATCCGCCACTGTTCGTTGATGCGGATGCTGTGCTGGCCCCTGCGATCGCCCTTCAGAGTTTCAAGCCGGTTGCCCGGCGGCACACGCAGCGTATCCAGGGCACTTGCTGCATCGACCTGCAACAGCTTGCGCCGCGCGATACGCTGCAGGTCATGGGGCAGACGCCGCGAGAAGTGCCCGTGGAAGAGCCGCTCGGCATCCTTGTCCCGATAGCTCTTGATCACGGCTCAACATTAACACAAAAGGTTAATAACGCAAACCGTTATCATACGCGCTTTCCATAGCCTCGCCCCGGCCATTCGCGGTAGGGACGCCCGGCGTTGCCGGGCGCCCCCCGCACAGATCCGTAAGGGGTGTTTCGGGCTGTTTCGGGGGCGATGGACTTCCCAAGATTGTAAATTTTGGGAAGAGGTGTTGACCAAGACCCTTGAGGGGTGCTAAGATTTTAATGAGCGAACGTGCGGAACTCATGAATGTGCGAGAGGAGGAGCGCGTCATGGAAATCAAGGAGAAGTCTAATGCCCTAAAGCTTCCACACGAGTTCCCTTCGCCGCAGGCTTATCTTGAGTACGTGGAGAGAGGTAGAAAGCGCTGGGGGGAGGATATTTCGAGGGCGGTCTACAACAACCTTGCCCTGGAGGGGATCTTCGTCGACAAGAAGGTCCACGATGCGATCGCCGACCTCATGTTGAATGAGCCTGAGTTTGTAGATTGGCTTAATAGGGTCAGCGAGAAGAACGACAGGAGCGAAGGGATTCGCACGCTCGCCGATTTTCACGAGCGGGCGCGCAAGAAGGCGGATCCGGATCCGGATCCGGAGGCCTACTACAACGAGACCCGCCGTACTCCCGAAGACATCGCGCGCAGGCGAGAGGAGCTTCGGAAGGGCCTTTAGACAAGGGCCTTTTCGATCATCTTCTCCAACTCCTCCTTCTCTCCCTGGAAATAGGCATTTGAAGCATGCAGGTACGCGTCCCGGTCGACTCCGTCGGTCCGGACGTCGTACTGCATCCAAGGGCGCCTTCTTTCCGCCTGGACCGCCTGGAGATCGTTGAAGAGTCGCGTTGTGCGGCCGTTTCCGTCCAGGAATGGGTGGATCCGGATCAGCTCGTTATGAGTGCGTGCCAGTTCTTGAGCCAGCGTTCTTGGCTTGCTCGGAAGCTCCAGGTGCCCCAGGATGTCCCGATCGAGTCTCTTTGCGGCCTGGGGGAGAAGGTCGGACGGCGTGCCCATGCGAGGGCCGAAGCTTACCTCGCAATGCCTTAGGCAGTGTAAATAAATAAAGGTATCAATTGACGCGGGGTAGTGGTATGCTTTCTGTCCATGAGCACTCTACCCGGGTTGAAACAGAAGTTTCGTGCTGTATGGTCGCTATTGGATGAGCGCACACGCCGTGTCATGGCTGCAAATG
>JACPZO010000026.1 GCA_016195465.1 Nitrospirota bacterium | reverse complement strand
GGTGTTAAGCGATTTGAAAGACTTGCGCGAATTCACTTCGCGCAAGTCGCGGCTGAAAAAGCCATGGATGGACTTTTTCAGCATCCAGTTAAATCGATCTTAGGAGGCCCCTCTCCGATTGTCAAGGATGCAGTCCCAGGACTCCAAGCCGGCCGCCGGCTGGTTCTCGCCGGACGGGCCCCTGTCCCGGAGCCTTCCCAGGTTCGAGGAGCGGGCCGGCCAGGCCGAGATGGCGGCCGCGGTCGAAACGGCTCTCCGCGAGGGACGGACCCTTCTGGCCGAGGCGGGGACGGGGACGGGCAAGACGCTCGCGTATCTCCTGCCCGTCCTTCTCTCCGGGCTCAAGACGGTCGTGTCCACCGGCACCAAGACCCTCCAGGACCAGATCCTCAAGAAAGACCTTCCCGCTCTCGTGCCGCTTCTTCCGGAGCCGGTCCGCGCAGCCGGGCTGAAGGGAAAGGCGAACTATCTCTGCCTGCGGCGCTTCAACGATCTGGAGCCCGAATTTGCCGCGGGGGGCGGGGTCGGAGAAGCGCACCTCCGTGGATGGGCGCGGTCGACCGCGACGGGCGACAGGGCCGAGCTCGAAGACCTCCCCGATCCGTCGCCCCTGTGGGAGAGGGTGAACGTTCCCGGCGACGCCTGCCTGGGGGGGAAGTGCCCGGACTTCGACGACTGCTTCCTGACGCGCGCCCGGCGGGAGGCGTCCGCGGCCGACCTGGTCATCGTCAACCATCACCTCTACCTGGCGGATCTCGCCGTCCGCGAATCGGGGTACGGCGCGGTCATCCCGCCGCACGAGGCCGTGGTCTTCGACGAGGCTCACGGTCTTGAGGACGCCGCCACCGACTACTTCGGCTTTGCCGCGACTCCTCGAAGGTTCGAAGACCTCATCCGCGACGCGACCCATTTTCTATCGGCGGCCCGGCTCTTGTCCGCGCCCGCGAACCGTCTCCTGATCGGGCTGGCGAACGCCGCGCGGAGCTTCTTTTCCCTCCTCGCGTCGGAAGAGCACCCCATGCGCCTGACTCCCGCGGTCGTCCCCGTCGAAACGCGGACGAGGGGCGGCGAGCTGGCGGCATTGACGAGGAATCTCGTCTCGACGATCGGGCGGCCCGAGGGGGCCAGGGATGAGGCGGAGAGCCTGGCCCGCCGCGGCGAACGGCTCGCCAAGGACCTCGCGTCATTGGTCCTGGCGGAAGACCCGTCGTACGTCTTCTGGGTCGACAGGAAGGGAAGGCCGGCGCTCCGCGCCTCTCCCATTGACGTTTCGTCCATTCTCGGCGAGCGGATCTTTTCGGGAGACCGCGCCGTCGTCCTGACGTCGGCGACGCTGGCCGTCGCCGGGAGGATGGATCACTTGCGGGCCCGGCTGGGGATCGACGCGGCCGAGGAGGTCGTCATCGCGTCGCCTTTCGACTACCCGAGGCAGGCGCTCCTCTACGTCCCCGTGGGCCTTCCGGACCCGAGAGAGCCGGAGTTCGCCGCGCGCGCGGCCGAGGAGATCCTCGCCATCCTGGAGCGTTCTCGGGGACGGGCGCTCGTCCTTTTCACGAGCCACCAGAATCTGGCCGATATCGGGAACCGCATCGCGGGGAGGGTCCGGTTTCCGCTCCTGCGCCAGGGCGAGCAGCCGCGGGAAACCCTCCTTGCCCGCTTCCGGAAGGAAGTCGACTCCGTTCTGCTTGCGACGGGGAGTTTCTGGGAAGGCGTGGACGTTCCCGGCGAAGCCCTCTCCTGCGTGATCGTGGACCGTCTGCCGTTCGACTCTCCCGGCGATCCAGTCCTCGCCGCTCGGATCGACCGCATCCGGGAGGGCGGGGGGAATCCTTTTCTCGCCTACCAGGTCCCGCAGGCGGCGATCGCCCTGCGGCAGGGGCTCGGAAGGCTGATCCGATCGAGCGAGGACAGAGGCGTGCTCGTCGTCCTCGATCGCCGGCTCGCGACCAAGTCGTATGGACGGATCTTCCGGAAGGCCCTTCCGCCCTGTCCTTTCACGACGCGAATCGAGGACGTGGAGAAGTTCTTCGGTGAATGGGTGAATGGGTGAATGGGTGAATGGGGGAATGGGGGAATCGGAGACAAAGAAGGGGCGCCCCGGATGATCAGGGGCGCCCCTTAGCGTTCGAGCAGACCGTTCGGCTACTTCTTCGCGAGAACGGCGTCCTTGCAAGCCTTGGCTACGCGGAACTTGACGACCTTCTTGGCCGGGATCTTGATCGACTCGCCGGTGGCGGGGTTCCGGCCCATCCGGGCCTTGCGGTTCACCAGGACGAGCTTTCCAATTCCCGGGAGGGTGAACGTATTCTTGGCTTCCTTGTAGGCGAGGGCGGCGATTTCGTCCAGGAGACCGACAGCGGCCTTCTTGGTGAGGCCGGCTTTCTTGGCGAGATGGTCAGCAATCGCGGATTTGGTCATAGGCTTTGCCATGGTCTCTCCTTTTCTTTGGGTTTAGGACCGATACCTTGGGTTTAGGACCGATACCTTGCTAAACGCCGGGCCAAGGGGTCGACTCCGATCACAAAAAACCGGATCCAATTTTCTTCGAGGTTCTGTCCTTCCCGTCTGCCGGGAGGAGGGTTCGGGCGTTTTCACTGCGGTCTCACCACGCTCGGAACGGAGGCCTTTGCCTGAATCTTTCGAAACATCACCGCCTTTCTTCCGGAGGGTGAAGGATCTCCATTAAGAAGAAACGGAGGCCTTCGACCTTCTTCCGGCCCGGGAGCCGAGGGATACCCGCCGTTTCTCGAATCATTCCCCGAAAAACCGGTGCAAACTTACCGGTCTCTTCCGCCGTTGTCAAGCGAAGAAGCGAGAAACGTCCCGATTAATGGGGCGATCGAGCGAGCGCGCCGGGCGTTCCTCCACGCCCGTCCGGTGAGCGTCGCGGAGGAGAAAGAACGGATGGAGGATGTCCCGTCCCGACCCTTGGAGGAAGGGGAAACGACCTCGATCGGGAGCTTGCAGGCTGACATGATCCTCGACCCGCGCCCGGATCCCTCCGGGCCAAGAGGGGCCTACGCCAGCGGGCCGGTCGTCTCCTCGACGTCGGTGACGATCCGCCGCAGGCGGATGATCTCGGCGATCTTCGAGATGTCCGTGGACATGGCCCGGTCTTTCTTGAGGGTCGGGACGTATTCGCGGACCGATTCGTACGCCGCCTGCCCGGCCGGCGAAAGGTTCGAGGTCCCCCGGATGTCGGCCGCTTGGCAGGCCGCGAGAAGCTCGATCGCGAGGATGTACTCGGCGTTCTTGAGGATTCGGGACGCTTTGCGGGCGGCGATGAGGCCCATGCTGACGATGTCCTGGTTCCCGCCGTTGGAGGGGATCGACTGGATCGACGCGGGCGTGCAGAGCGTCCGGTTCTCGGCCACGAGGGAGGTCGCCGTGTACTGGGCCCCCGCGAAGCCGCAGAAAAGGCCGGCCGGCCCCGGAACGAGGAAAGGCGGAAGTCCTTCGTTGTGATTCTTGTCGAGCAGCCGGTCGATCCGCCGTTCCGAGATCACGCCGACCTCCGTGATGGCAATGGCGAGCGTATCCAGCGGAATCGCGACGGTCTGGCCGTGGAAGTTGCCCCCGTGGAAGACGTCGGCCTCCTCCGGGAAGATGAGAGGGTTGTCCGTGGCCGAGTTCATCTCGATCTCGATGGCTCGCCGCGCGTATTCGACCGCGTCCCGGACCGCGCCCAGGACCTGGGGGATACACCGGAGCGTATAGGCATTTTGCAGGGACGCCTCGACCTGCGTGACCGTTCCATTGAGGGACGGCTCGAGCGTTTTCTCGATTTCTTCCTGGGACCGCGTCAATCGGCTGCCGGCGAGGAGAGTCCGCATGTTCCGCGCCGATGCCATCTGCCCCGGGTGAGGCTTCACGGCGTGGCCGATCTCGTCGAAGGGCTTCGTCGAAGCGTGGAGGACTTCGGCCGCGAGGGCCGCCGCGATCTCTGCCGTCTTGATGAGCGTGTCCGCGTCGTGGATCAGGAGGGCCCCCACGGCGCTCATGACGGACGTTCCGTTGATGAGGGCCAGCCCTTCCTTGTAACCGAGGTCGAGCTTGCGAATCCCCGCCCGGTGGAGGGCCTCGCTTCCGGGAAGGACTTCCCCCTTGTACTCGGCGAACCATTCGCCGCACGCCACAAGGGCGGCGTGCGCAAGGGGGGAGAGGTCTCCGGAAGCCCCCACGGACCCGAGCTCGGGGATCTGGGGGTGGACCTTCTCGTTGATCATTCCGAGGAGGGTCTTGACCGTCTCGACCCGCACCCCCGAATGCCCCTGGGAGAGGCAGTTGAGACGAAGAAGGAGGACGGCCCGGACGACTTCCCGCGGAAACGCGTCGCCCACGTTCGCCGCGTGCGACCGGATCAGGTTTTCCTGCAGTTCCTTCTCGTAGTCGGGGGGGATGAGCCATTGGACCATCTCGCCGAACCCGGTCGTGACGCCGTAGATCACCTTCCCCGACCTGCCCCAGAGATCGACCAGGTGACGGGAGCGTCCGATGGCTTCCATGCTTTCGGGACCGATGTCGACGGGAAGATCCTGGCGGGAGACGGCGACGAGTTCGCCGATGGTCAGACTTGAGCCTGTGAGTACAACTGTCCGGGGGCTGGCCCCGGTCTTGAGAGGCTTCACTCAAAACCCTCCAGCGGAACGCATGAATTTTACAAATCAATCTGAGTGCTTATGGGTTGTTGCGCCCGCCGGATATGCACTTGCGACCTTGGGCCACCCCAAGTAAAGTCTACTCAAGAAATCCGGCGGAGTCAATAAAGAGAAAAGTCTTGCCGCCCGCCGCCAGGGAGGGCATCATGGAAACGGCGGCGCTTCCTTAGATGAACCCCTTGACCTCTATCCCACAGCGGCTCGTTTCGTCTCCGTGCGGCGGATTCTCGATTCCGGAGGAGGCTCTTTCCGGACCCGAGCTTGAATCGCTCCAGTCGGCCCTTCTCCGCGAGGCCGTTGCCTTCGCCCGGCGCCGGTCTCCCTTCTACCGGGCGCATTTCTCCCGCTTTGTCGATCCGGACTCGCCGGCGTGGGGTCTCCCGGAGTTTCGGGCCCTCCCCACGACGGGGAAGGACGACTTGGTTCGGCTGAACCGCGATTTCCTGGCCGTGGACAGTTCCCGCGTGGCCGACATCGTCGCCACTTCGGGGACGACGGGCCGTCCCATCCGGTTCTTCCTGACGGCGCGGGACATCGAGCGCCTGGCCGAGAACGAACGGCAGTCGTTCCTGTGCGCGGGCGTCCGCCCCGGCGAGACCTACCACCTGGCCGTCTCGCTCGACAACATGTTCGTGGCCGGTCTCGCGTATTTCTCCGGACTCGTCCGGATCGGGGCCGCGGCCGTCCGGCAGGGACCGGGGAACCCCCTCCGCCACGTTCACCTCCTCGGGGACATCCGGCCGGCGGGGATCGTGTGCGTTCCTTCCTTCATGCTGGAGCTGGCCCGGGTCTCGGAACGGGAGGGGATCGACCCTTCATCCCTGGGCCTCCAGCGGGGGATATTCGTCGGCGAGACGATCCGGAACGGGGATTTCTCGCCCAACGCCCTGGGCCGGCGGATCGCCGCCGACTGGGGGATCCGGCTTCACTCCTCGTACGGGGCCACGGAGATCTGCACGTCTCTCACGGAATGCGAGCACGGACGCGGCGGCCACCTCCATCCCACGCTGATGTACGCCGAGATCCTGGACGAGCGGGGGCAGCCCCTGCCGCGGGGGGAAGCGGGCGAGCTGGTCGTGACGACGTTCGGCGTCGAGGCGATGCCGCTCGTTCGCTACCGGACCGGCGACGTCTCCTTCATCGAGACCGGTCCGTGCCCATGCGGCCGGACGACGCCGCGGCTCGGTCCGATCCTGGGACGGCGAACGCAAATGATCAAGCTGAAGGGGGCCCAGATCTACCCGGGCCAGGTGGAAGACTGCATCCGCGAGGTGCCGGAGGTCGTGAACTATCAGATCGAAGCCTACACGGGAGACGACTACGCGGACCGCCTGCGGGTCTTCGTCGGCGCCGCCCCCGGCTCCGACGGGATCGTCGACCTGCTCCGGGAAAAGGTGCGGGCGCAGGCGCGCGTGACGCCGGAGTTCGTCGCCCTGTCCCCCGATGCGGTGCGGGAACGCCTCTTCGCCGGCGGGAGCCGGAAGGCCCGGCGGTTCGTAGACAGCAGAAGGCCTGCGTCATGACACGCAAATTGTAAATTGGAAATTGAAAATCGGAAATCGCAAGTCGCAGATGGGGGGGCGGAGCGTCCGGGATCTCTTTTGCGCGCAGCCGCCGATGAGTCGGTGCCTGGTCTCATATACGTTTCCTGCGCCCTTTGCGGCCGCCGGGAGGCGGCTCTCGTATCCGTCCAGTCCGGCTGGCGGATGGTTCGCTGTCTCGCATGCGGTCTCGCATACGTCAGCCCCAGGCCGACCAAGGCCTCGCTCCGCCTCCACTACCAGACCTACCGCCCGCCGGGGACCGAGACCATCGACGACTGGGAGAGAATGATGGCGCCCCTGTTCGACGACACGGTCCGCCGCATCGCCCGGCTTGTTCCGCCCTCTTCCGGAGGAGAGAAACCCCGGCGGCTTCTCGACGTCGGGTGCGCCCACGGCGGGTTCCTGGACCGAATGACCGAAAGGGGCTGGGACGTGGAAGGGATCGATCTCTCCGCCGGCTCGGTTGCCGCCGCGCGGGCGCGCGGCCTGAGCGTCCGTGAATCGACGCTCGATGAGGCCCGGTTTCCCAATGCCTCATTCGACGTCGTGACGGCCTTCTACGTCATCGAGCACGTGACGGATCCGGCCGGATTTCTGCGGGAAGTCCGGCGGGTCCTCTCGCCCAGGGGGCTGGCGGTCATCCGCGTTCCTCATACGACGCCGATCGTTCGCCTCTTAGGCTTCCTTGGAATCCCCAACACGCTCTACGACATGCCATCGCATCTTTTCGACTTCTCGCCGGGCGTGTTGGGGCGGATGCTGGAAGAAACCGGCTTCGAGATCGTGGAGACGACGCCCCAAAGACCGACGGTGCGCCCCCGTCTCGGCGATCGCTGGATTACGTACGCCGGGTTCGCGGCGGCGGCGGCCGTCCACGCGCTCTCGAACGGCCGCCGGCATTTCCCGGGCGTCTCGACGACGACGTTCGCAAGGGCCAAGTAGCGGGAAAATCCGCCACAGAGGCGCAGAGACCCGGCGGGAAACAGAAGGGATTATGGATTGTGGGGTAGGGAGAGCGACTTGCTCCCCTCTCCCTCTGTGCCTCTGTCCCTCTCTCCCTCTGTCCCTCTGTGCCTCTGTCCCTCTGCGTCACTACCGGTTTCAGGGCGGCGAGACGCCAAACGGGGAGTCGCCGGCCATTTGCGCGATCCGGGGCGGATCCGGCCGGCCGATCGTCCAGACGGCTGTTCCCTTTCGTTCGAGCGGGGCCCCCTTGGACGGCGTGAGCGTCACGGTCCAGTGAAGGGTCACGCTCGAGTCGGCATCGGTCATCCGCACTCTGCGGATCTCGAAATCGAGGCTTCCCTTCGCATGGCGCTCGAGATCCCGCTTGAGGCCGGGCCGGAGGGCCGGGTCCGCCTTGTCCACGTCGGCCGGGAGCCGCGCGAGGAGGGCGTCGACCCGGCGCTCCCGGTAGTCCGAGGAGATATCGTTCAGCACTTTCCGGACGGCGGCCAGCCGCTCCATATCGGCCGTCGGCTTCACCGCCTCGGGACCGCAGGAGGCGGCGGCGGCCGCGAGAGCCAGCAGCAGTATGGCGAGAGCCGGCGTCTTCTTCATCTTTGCGGCGCCTTCTTCTCGGGGGGCTTCTTCTTCGCCGGCTTCTTGGGCTCGGTCTTCGCGGGCGCTTTCGCCGCCTCCCTCTCCGCCTTGAGCCGCGCGGCTTCGAGAATCTGGACCTGCTTTTTGAGCTGGTCCCGTTCCGCTTCGACCTGCTCGATCTGCTTTCGCAGGAAGTCCCGCTCCTTCTTGAGACCGGAAACGAGTTCGGCCAGCTCGGCGTTCGCGACGCTCGTTTTCACGGCGTAACCGACCGCGCCGACAACCACGAGAAGACCCACCAGGACGATCGCGAGGACCGCCACGGTGCGGGCGCGGCTCCGTTCCACCCGGTCGATATCGTGCGGCAGGCCCATGGCGTCAGCCTTCCTCCGTGTGGCGGTTCACTTCGAACCGCAGGATCTCGGCCGGTTCGCTCTCTCCGATTCCGGCTTTTCGGCGCGCGATGGAGACCTGGAGATCGGCCGAATCGATCCCTTCCAGGTCCGGAAGGAGCAGTCCCGTCCGATGGCCGGTCCGGACGATGACGCCGTACCGGCGCGGGTCCAGGTTTCCAAGGTCCGAGACGGGTTCGGGGTTCGACAGGACATCGACGGATATCCAGAGCGCGTCGACTTCTTCCGGCCGCACGGGGGCGAAGCGCGGATCGCGCGTCGCGGCGCTCACGGCGTTCGCGATGATCTCGCGGGCCACGTTCTCCTCGCGCGGGATCGCCGTCCCCATGCAGCCGCGGAGCTCGCCGTTCTTTTTCAGGGAGACGAAGACCCCGGCCCGGGCGCTCATTTCGGGAGGAAGGGGATCCGGAGGATCGGGGGTGTCGCCGGCCCGGACATACCGGGCAATGGTTTTCCGGGCGAGGGCGACGAGCCCGTCCATGGAGGAATCACCATTCCCGCCCGATCACGTATTCCGCGACGGCGCCCAGCTCCTCCCGGGTCTCGGAGGGCGGGAAGACGGCCAGCGCCTCCTTCGCCTCGGCCACGCTCCGACGGGCTTTTTCGAGCACGTAGTCCATCGACCCGTGCCTCCGCATGCGAGTTCCCACGGACGAGAGCCGGCCCTGGGCCGAGTCCGGATCGTCGAACAAAGCCTTGACCGCGGCGGCTTCTTCAGGGGATGAGTGGGCGACCAGATGGATCAGCGGGAGGGTGACCTTTCCCTCCATGATGTCCTTTCCGAGCGCTTTTCCGAATTTTTCCGAATCGGCCATGTAGTCGAGGACGTCGTCGGCGAGCTGGAACGCAAGGCCGATCTTCCGGCCGAACGCGGCCAGAGCCTCTTCCTGCTCGCCGCCCGCGCTCCCGAGGATCGCCCCCAGGCGGCAGGAAGCCGAGATCAGGGCCGCCGTCTTGGCGTCCACGATCTTGAAGTAGTCTTCCTCGGAGAGCCCCAGATCGGCCACGCGCAGGAGCTCCATCACCTCGCCCTCGGACATGGTCGTGGTCGCCTCGGCGAGCGTGTCCATGACGCGCTGGTTCTTGAGCCCGACGGCGAGGAGCAGCGCCTTGGAGTAGAGGTAGTCGCCGACGAGGATCGAGGCGGGGTTTCCCCAGATGGTATGGGCCACGGCCCGTCCCCTCCGCACCGACGCCTCGTCCACGACGTCGTCGTGGAGAAGCGAGGCCGTGTGGATGAACTCGACGACGGACCCCAGGAGGAGGGCGGCCGGGCCGTCGTGCCCGCAGAGCCGCGCCGAAAGGATGACGAGCAAGGGGCGAAGGCGTTTGCCGCCGCCCTGAAGGATATACCCTCCCACTTGTCCGATCAGCGGAACTCGAGTCGAGAGGAAGCCGGTCATCTGTTCTTCGACGCGGCGGAGATCCTCGCGGTGGCGGGTCCAGACGTCTTGGATGGTAATCGCGGTGGCCATGGAGTCGTGTGGGCATGATAGGTAGAGGGCCCCGGTTTTGTCAAGATGAACGGGCATCGCGGCTTGACTCATCCGCGGGCCGTCCGTATGATTCGCGGGTGCCGCCGGCCCGTCTTCCGCGTCCGCTCATCCTCGCCTCCGCGTCACCGCGGCGGGCCGGGCTTCTGGGGCGCCTGGGCCTTACCTTCTCCATCGTTCCAAGCGAGGTCGAGGAGGTCCGGAGACCGGGAGAGCCGCCGGAAGAGTTCGCGCGGAGGATCGCGAGAGAGAAGGCGTTCTCCGTGGCATCGCGCGTCGGCTCAGGGCTTGTGATCGGCTGCGACACGATCGTCGTCGTGGACGGGGAAGCGCTGGGCAAACCGTCGGATGAAGCCGAGGCCCGCCGCATGCTCGGGCGCCTCTCCGGCCGGGCGCATCGGGTCATTTCGGGCGTGGCCGTGGCGGAACAGCCGGGCGGCCGGATGGAGGACGCGGTCGTCTCGACGAAGGTCTGGTTCAAGACGCTCGCGGCCGGCGAGATCGAGGAATACGTGGCCACGGGGGAGCCGATGGACAAGGCCGGCGCGTACGGCATCCAGGAACTGGGAATGCTCTTCGTCTCGCGCATTGAGGGGGACCACAACAACGTGGTCGGATTGCCGGTCTTCACGCTGGCGCGTATCCTCGAGAAGTTCGGGGTGAGGTGGTTCGGTCGGTGAATGGGTAAATGGGAAAGCGCTCAGCCGTCAGCGATCAGCGGCCGGCAAGAAAGAACTGAGTGCTGAAAGCTGAGTGCTGATTGCTGAACGCTGACTGCTGATTCCTGACAGCGATCGGAGAACCGGAGGAACCGTGTCCATTTTCAAAGCTTATGACATTCGGGGCATCGTCCCCGCGGAACTGAACGAGGGCGTCGCGGAGAAGGTCGGCCGCTCGGTGGTGAAGCTCTTGAACGCCCGGACGCTCGTCGTAGGGCGCGATATGCGCGCTTCCGCCGAGGTCCTCTTCGACGCCCTCACGAAGGGGATCACGTCGATGGGCGCGGAGGTCATCGACATCGGCCTCTGCTCCACGCCCATGTCGTACTTCGCGGACGCCCGTTTCGGGGCCGACGGAAGCGTGATGATCACGGCCTCCCACAATCCGTCTCAGTACAACGGGTTCAAGATCTGCCGGGAGGACGCGATCCCCCTCTCGTACGAGACCGGGATCGGCGAGATCGAGCGGTTGTCCGCCGGTGAGGGGCCGAAGCCGGCCGGCGGCGCCGGGCGCGTCTCCCGGCGCGACGCGATGGGCGAATACCTCGAGCACGTTCTTCGGTTCGCCGGGGAAGTCAGGCCGATGACGGTCGCCGTGGATGCGGGGAACGCGATCGCGGGGTACGTGATTCCGAAGCTCCTGGCGGCACTCCCGCAGGTGAAGGTCGTGCCGCTCTACTTCGAACTGGACGGGTCGTTCCCGAACCACGAACCGAACCCGCTCAAAGAAGAGAACATGAGGGACCTGCGGAAGAAGGTGAAGGAGACGGGCGCCGACTTCGGCGTGGCGTTCGACGGAGACGCCGACCGCGCGGCCTTCGTGGACGATCGAGGCGAGCTGATCGCGGCCGACCTGCTGACCGCTCTCCTCGCGCCCGTCTTCCTCAAGCGCGAGAAAGGCGGGACGGTCATCTATGACGTCCGTTCCTCGCGCGTGGTGCGCGAAGAGGTGGAGCGGGCCGGCGGGCGGGCGATCATGAGCCGCGTGGGGCACTCGTACATGAAGACGCTGCTCAGACGGGAGAAGGGGGTCTTCGGCGGCGAGTTGGCCGGCCACTTCTACTTCCGGGACAACGCCTACGCCGACAGCGGCGACATCACGCTCATGCTCGTGATGAAGGTCCTCTCGGAATCGAGCAAGCCTCTTTCCGCGCTGGTCGCGCCCCTGCGCCGCTTCCACGCCTCGGGCGAGATCAATTTTCACGTGGACGACAAGGACGGGAAGATCGAGGAGCTGGCCCGCCTGCACGCCGACGGCGAGATCAACCGGATCGACGGGATCCGCGTGGACTATCCCGACTGGTGGTTCAACGTCCGGAAATCGAATACGGAGCCTCTCCTCCGCCTGGTCCTCGAGGCCGACTCGCGCGAAAAGATGGAACGGATGCGGGACAAGCTGGCCGGGGAAATAGGCGGCCGCCCGGAGGAAAGGGGACATTGAGGCGATGAATGGGTGAATCGGAAAACACTCCTCCCCTTCGTAAGGGGAGGCTGGGTGGGGTAGATCGAAGCAAGCGGCAAACGACGTTTCGCGCGTTCACTTCGGTTGCGGCATCGCGGCTTGACGGCAGATCGACGCGTGTGGTAAATATTCAGTTGTATGTGTTCCATCATCCACGGAGGTGATCTTTCGATGCCCATTTACGAATACCGTTGCAAGTCATGCCAGTACTCGTTCGAGGCGCTCGTCCGGGCTTGGTCCGATTCCGAGGAAACCGACTGTCCGATCTGCGGCTCCAAGGAGACGGAGCGGCTCCTTTCCACCTTCTCTTCGAAGGGCGATGTCTGCGCTCCGAGCGGCGGAGGATGGGGAGGCGGCTGACGGTAGAATCTCGCGGGGCGGTCGCCCCGCAAGGCGCCACGCAGGGGCGGGAGGCAGGTTCCTCCCGCCCTTTTCTTTTCCCCGCATTCGTGGTTTCCCTTTCTTATTCTTCAGGCAGGGGACGGGATTCGGTCAGCCAACCGTCGTCTTTCCAGTTTCCTATGCCTGCCCAGCCGCCCGTCTACCTCTCCACCCGCACAACGTATCGCTCGTTCTTGAAAGACAGGATCGGCGACTCGAACTTTCCCGCGAGGGCCGGATCAACCCTCAGGCGACGGAGAATGGCGAGGTGGGCGTCGAACTCCTTCGCGCCCTGGGCCGCGGTGACGAGGACGCCTCCGGGAGCGAGGATGCCCAGCGCATGGCGGAAGAACGCCTCCGGCTGGAGGAGGTCGAGCGGCAGACCCCAGGAAAGGTGCGGCGTCTCCGTCACGAAGGGGAAGAAGGCCGTGACGAGGACCGCCGGGCCGGGCGCGTCGAGAAAGTCCCCCGCGACGAACCGGGCCCCGGGCAGGAACGAGGCGTAACCGCGGGCGTGGTCGGCGCGGGAGCGGAGGTCGGTGTAGACACGGAAGGCGTCAATCTCGTATCCTGTAAGGGTGGTTTTTCGCGTCCCGTGTTTGCGGAAGCGCTCCAGGAACCGGAACAGACCGAAGGCATAGAAGAAATTCTTGCACCCCGCGTCGATCCCGATTGCGGCCTCCCCGTAGCTCCCCGTCCATCCCCGGTGGGCCGCCTCCAAGAGGTCCAGGAGATAGAGGTTCTCCAGGTAGGTCCTCAGGCGGGAGCGGGCCTTGAGCGAAAGAACGGAAGGAAGGCATCGACGAAATGCTATCGCATCGTGGCCAGTCTGACAATACGCCGGGAATAGAGGACGGAGGCCGCCAAGAGCGAATCCCCCCGTCCCCCCCTTTGACAAAGGGGAGCATGGGGGGGATTCGGGGAAAAGGGGGCCGGGGGGGGTGGAGCGGCAGGGGCCGCTGGATCCCTGGTCTCATGGCCGTGGCTGTCGCCACAGCGCTTGGCGCCGGGGTGTTTGTGTGGACTCTGCCGGACGCGACCGAGCTTGCCCGGAAGAACCCGAAGATCACGGCCCTCATGGAGCAGCGGAAGGCCGAGGCGCAGGCGGCCGGACGCCGCCACTCGGTCCAATGGACGTGGGTCCCGCTCAAGCGGATCGCCCCGCACGCTTATCTCGCCGTCGTCACGATGGAGGACGATCGCTTCTGGCGGCACGAGGGATTCGACTTCGTGGAGATGAAGGAGGCCGCCCAGAAGAACTGGGAGGAGAAGCGCTACCGGCGGGGGGCGTCGACGATTACGCAACAGCTTGCCAAGAACCTCTACTTCGGAACGGAGAAGAGCCTCTGGCGGAAGGTCCGCGAAGCGGCGGCGGCCTGGAAGATCGAAAGGGCGCTTCCCAAGCGGCGGACCCTGGAGATATACCTGAACGTCGTCGAGTGGGGGGACGGGATCTACGGCATCGAGGCCGCGGCCCGGCACTATTTCGGAAAGAGCGCCGCCGACCTGTCGGTCGAAGAGGCCGTCCGTCTCGCCGTCGTTCTGCCCAATCCGAGGCGGTACGATCCCCGCGGATCGTCCGCATTCGTCGAGAACCGCCGCGCGGTCCTCGTGGAACGTCTCACCCGAAAAGGCGTCTCGATCGATGCGGAACTTTCGTCGGCAACGTCCGGCTCTTGAGGGTCTCCAATTTGAAATTTTCAATTTTCAATTTTCAATTTACAATCGGCTTTCAGAGATGATCTCCATCCAGAATCTCCAGAAATCGTTCGGCGGCCGGGTCCTCTTCCGCGACGCCTCTCTCCGGATCGGCGCCCGGGACCGCCTGGCACTCGTCGGGCCGAACGGCGCGGGGAAGACGACGCTGGTCGAGATGATCGCCGGGAACGAACCGCGGGACGGCGGCGAGATCGTCATCGCCCGCGGCGTCACGGTGGGTTATCTTCCCCAGGAGATCCTCCCCCAGGGGAACCGGGAGGTCCTCAAGGAAGTCCTCTCCGTCGCGGGCGACATCACGACGATCGAGCACCGGCTGAAAGCCCTGGAAGCCGACATGGCCGAAGCACCTCCCGAAGAAGCCGAGCGCCTCGCCCACGAGCACGGCGAGCTCATGCACCACTTCGAGCGGATCGGCGGATACACGATCGAGAACGAGGCCAAGCGCATTCTCACCGGCCTCGCCTTCCGGGAGACCGACCTCTCGCGCAACGTGGAGACGTTCTCCGGCGGCTGGCGGATGCGGATCGCCCTGGCCAAGCTCCTTCTGGTCAACCCGGACCTCCTCCTCCTGGACGAGCCGACGAACCATCTCGACCTGCTTTCCGTCATCTGGCTCGAGGGGTTCCTCCGCGCGTACGAGGGAGCGATCGCCGTCATCTCCCACGACCGCCAGTTCCTGAACAACCTCTGCACCAGCGTCGTGGAAATCGAGGGCGGGAGGCTCTCGGCCTACACGGGCAACTACGAGGCCTTCACGGCGGCCAAGGCGGAGGGCCGGGCAATCCTCGAAGCAACAGCCAAGAACCAGCAGAAGAAGATCGCCGAGACCGAGAAGTTCATCGAGCGGTTCCGGTCCAAGGCGACGAAAGCCAGGCAGGTCCAGAGCCGGATCAAGATGCTCGACAAGGTGGACCGGATCGCCCTTCCCGAAGAGCGGAAGAAGGTCCGCTTCCAATTCCCCGATCCACCACGGTCGGGGGAAGACGTGCTGGTCCTCTCCGGGGTCTCCAAGTCCTACGGCGGGAAGGCCGTCTACCGGGACCTCGACCTCACCGTGCGTCGCGGGCAGAAGATTGCCCTGGTCGGGCCGAACGGCGCCGGCAAGTCCACCCTGCTCAAGATCCTGGCGGGCGTCCTGCCGTTCGAGACGGGCGAGCGGCGGCTCGGCCACAACGTCACCGTCGCCTACTACGCCCAGCACCAGCTCGAGGCGCTCGAGCCGCGTCGCACGATCCTCGCGGAGATGCAGAACCACTGCCCGGAAGATTCCCAAGAACGCATCCGGACCCTTCTCGGCGCGTTCCTCTTCACGGGAGACGACGTCGACAAGAAGATCTCCGTCCTCTCGGGGGGCGAGAAAGCCCGCGTGGCCCTCGCGAAGATGCTCGTCCGCCCGGCGAATTTCCTCTGCCTCGACGAGCCGACGAACCATCTGGACATCCCGTCCCGGGACATCCTCGAATCGGCCCTCTCCCGGTTTACGGGCACGGTCGCCTTCATCACGCACGACCGGCACCTGATCCGCGCCATCGCCAACGTGATCGTGGAAATCGACGGGGGCCTGGTGACGCTCTATCCCGGCGACTACGACTACCACCTGTACAAGAAGAGCCTCGAAGCCGAACGCGCGCCAAGCGCGCCCAAGCCTCCCCCGAAGGGCCAGAAAGAGGAGGCTCCCCCCACGCAGCCGAAGGCGGCTCCGGGGCGGAAGACCCGCGAGCAGAAGCGGGCCGAGGCTGAGGCCCGGAACGCCACGTCCGGCCTCAGAAGCCGGGTCAGGAAGGTGGAGGAAAAGCTGGGCGCCGCCCTGGCGAGGAAGGAAGAGATGGAACGCCTCATGGCCGACCCGGCCGCATACGAGAAGAAGGAAGCCTTCTTTGATCTCCTCGCCGGCCACGGGCGGGTCAAGGAGGAGGTGAAACACCTGACCGCGGAGTGGGAGAAGCTCTCGGCCCAGCTCGAAGAACTGACCGCCGCCCTGGCCCCTGGCTGCGCCGCTTCCGCAGGCGAGGCAGGCAGGGGAGCCGGAACCTGAGCCGGTCGAGCGGATGTCCAATTTCCAATTTTCAATTTCCAATTTTCAATTTACAATTTTCAATTTACAATCTCTTGATGGATCACCGTCCCCCGGTCGCCCTTCACGTTCTCCGGCTCCTCCCCCTGTGAATTATCTCCCGCCTCGGATGTTTAATTTTCAATTTCCAATTTACAATTTCCAATCTCTTGATGGATCACCGTCCGCCGGTCGCCCTTCACGTTCTCCGCCTCCCCCCCTCCGGCTCGTCTCCGTTAAATTTCCAATTTCCAATTTACAATTTACAATTTACAATCTCTTGATGGAACACCGTCCACCGATCGCCCTTCTCGTTCTCCGGCTCCTCCCCCTGCGAATTATCTCCCGCCTCGTGGGCTGGCTGGCCGACCGGCGCCTTCCTTCATCCGTGCTCCAGCCGGCTATCCGATGGTACGTCGGCCATTACGGCGTCAACATGGACGAGGCGGACGTCCCTCCGGGCGGATACCTGACGCTCGGCGAGTTCTTCGTCCGCCCGCTGAAGGAGGGCGCCCGGCCCGTCGATCCGTCGCCCGACGGGGTCATCTCGCCCGTTGACGGCCGTCTCGTCACGGCCGGAACGATCGAGGATGGTCGTCTCATCCAGACCAAGGGGCTCGACTATTCCGCCGCCGACCTTCTCGGATCTCCCCAAGCCGCGTCCCCGTTCCAGGGCGGGACCTTCGCCACGATCTACCTCTCTCCCCGCGACTATCACCGGATCCACGCCCCGCTCGCGGCCCGCGTGACGGCCGTTTGTCATCGCCGGGGACGCCTCCTCCCCGTAAACGATCTTTCCGTCCCATGGGTCAAAGACCTGTTTTCGACGAACGAGCGCATCGTCGTCACGATGGAGACCGACGCCGGGCCGGTCGCCGTCGTCATGGTCGGTGCGCTGAACGTCGGCCGCATCCGGCTCGCCTTCGAGGTCCCGCCCGCGCCCCGCCGCGCCGACTGGGACAGGACGCCGGACCGGGAGATCCGCCTAATGAAGGGCGATGAACTCGGCCGCTTCGAGCTCGGCTCCACGGTCATTCTCCTGTTTGGCAAAGAGAGGATCATTGCGGATCCCCTCCCAATCGGAACGGAAGTCCGTATCGGTTCCCGCCTGGCAAAGGTCGTCCCCCGATAGGCGCTATAGTCACGCTCCCGTAATCCAACCCCCTTCCTCCAAGGAGGGGTATTTATGCCATTCGGCATGTTGACCCACCTCCCCCGGCAACAAGGGCCAGATCCGTCAAGTTTTGATTTTACAATGAGTTACATCTCTGATATGGTCCTAGAGGTCGTTCAACTACTTGTTAGAGATCACCATGCCTCAAAGGCGCATGCGCACCCGCTACTACGTTCACGGTGACCTCCACGAGGATCGGCCAAACACCTACTATTGCGCGCGCTGCGATGCG
Source organism: Nitrospirota bacterium (assembly GCA_016195465.1). Lineage (GTDB taxonomy): Bacteria > Nitrospirota > RBG-16-64-22 > RBG-16-64-22 > RBG-16-64-22 > RBG-16-64-22. The sequence goes on along the minus strand of JACPZO010000026.1, from coordinate 221 downwards.
TTCGTGCCGTCCGAGCACTTTGCCGACCCTGATCATGTTCGAACTCGAGGTGAAAAGTTCAATGCGAGTCTTGCAGCCTGTGAATCGGTGGGGGGGACGTTGTTTCTTACGTTGCATAACTAACTCCGCTCCTTCTCCAGCCTCGCCACTGCCCGCGTGATGCTCGATGTGTTGACGCCGAGGCATCTGGCGAGTTCGGCCGCGGGCAGCCCAAGCTCCGC